>NZ_CP074074.1:3725000-4046817 GCF_045788535.1 Allotamlana fucoidanivorans
GGGCCGTGATGATTTGACGTCATCCCCACCTTCCTCACGGTTTGCACCGGCAGTCTTGCTAGAGTTCCCGACATTACTCGCTGGCAACTAACAACAGGGGTTGCGCTCGTTATAGGACTTAACCTGACACCTCACGGCACGAGCTGACGACAACCATGCAGCACCTTGTAAGTAGTCCGAAGAAAGATCTATCTCTAAATCATGCAACTTACATTTAAGCCCTGGTAAGGTTCCTCGCGTATCATCGAATTAAACCACATGCTCCACCGCTTGTGCGGGCCCCCGTCAATTCCTTTGAGTTTCATTCTTGCGAACGTACTCCCCAGGTGGGATACTTATCACTTTCGCTTAGCCACTGAGCCGAAGCCCAACAGCTAGTATCCATCGTTTACGGCGTAGACTACCGGGGTATCTAATCCCGTTCGCTACCTACGCTTTCGTCCATCAGTGTCAATACATTATTAGTGATCTGCCTTCGCAATTGGTATTCTATGTAATATCTATGCATTTCACCGCTACACTACATATTCTAACCACTTCATAATGATTCAAGATAACCAGTATCAAAGGCAATTTTACAGTTAAGCTGCAAACTTTCACCCCTGACTTAATTATCCACCTACGGACCCTTTAAACCCAATGATTCCGGATAACGCTTGGATCCTCCGTATTACCGCGGCTGCTGGCACGGAGTTAGCCGATCCTTATTCTTACAGTACCGTCAGAACGCTACACGTAGCGTGGTTTCTTCCTGTATAAAAGCAGTTTACAACCCATAGGGCAGTCTTCCTGCACGCGGCATGGCTGGATCAGGCTTCCGCCCATTGTCCAATATTCCTCACTGCTGCCTCCCGTAGGAGTCTGGTCCGTGTCTCAGTACCAGTGTGGGGGATCCCCCTCTCAGGGCCCCTACCTATCGTTGCCATGGTGTGCCGTTACCACACCATCTAGCTAATAGGACGCATGCTCATCTTACACCGTAACCTTTAATTATTAATCCATGCGAACTAATAATACTATGGGGTATTAATCTTCATTTCTAAAGGCTATCCCCCAGTGTAAGGCAGATTGCATACGCGTTACGCACCCGTGCGCCGGTCGTCAGCGGTGCAAGCACCCTGTTACCCCTCGACTTGCATGTGTTAGGCCTGCCGCTAGCGTTCATCCTGAGCCAGGATCAAACTCTTCATCGTTAAATTTTAAATATTTTAACAACTATAAAAGAATCTCTAGTACTCAAAATGGCTTATTCTCTTTGTTAAATTAAATCGTTTCCAATTTAATTTTACGCTGTCAATTCAATATGTTTATGAACTTGTTTCTTTTCTTTTCTTAACTCGTTTCCTTGCTAAGCGGGTGCAAATATAAAACCCCTTTTTTTAACTCACAATGTTTTTTTGATATTTTTTTTAAAGTTTTTTTAACTCCTCTAAAATTTAAAATCTCAAAACCTTTATGACCTTTTTTTACTAAAATAACTACTGCTATTTTTAGCGGCTGCAAACATACAACCTTTTTTAAAACTCACAATGTTTTTTTTGATATTTTTTAAAAGTTTTTTTTAACCTTAAAAACCAGATAATCAAAACACCTTTTTTATGAACTTTTAGCTATATGACTACTGCCATTTTTAGCGGCTGCAAACATACAACCCTTTTTTAAACTCACAAGGCTTTTTTTAACTTTTTTTGAGAAAAGTTTTCACCCCTATTTATACCTCTAAAACTGTTAATGAACTACGCCCTTTTCAACATTACTGCCGTTTTTAGCGGCTGCAAATATACCTGCTTTTATTCCTTTCTTACAAACTTTTTTAAACCTTTTTTTTAACTATTTCTTAAATTACTTATTACCCGTGGGTTACAACTGCTGCTTTCTTTAACCTTAGACCTAAACAAACACTAGTAAACCTAATACCTCGTTGAAAATTACATATAAATCATATTAAAGGAACAACAAATTCATCCTTATTCTATACTATATTATACAGAGAAGTAGGATTCATTTTTTAGAAAGTAAGAAATACAACTATTAAAACAACTTGAATAAAAACTTTATCTTAACATATAGTAAAAACACTTCTTTAGATAACAATAAGGCCTGGGAATACAAATCCTATATTAAATGATTAAACATATTATAATATTGTGTGGATTTGTTTATACTATTATCTTTGCAGCCGAATTTAATTTGATTTATGATACATATTACTTTACCCGATGGAAATATAAAAGCGTTTGACAAAGGCGTTACTCCAATGGATGTTGCTAAAAGCATTAGTGAAGGATTTGCTAGAAATGTAATTTCTGCTAGTTTTAATGGAACTACGATTGAAACCGTTACCCCATTACATATAGATGGCTCTTTGATATTATATACATGGAGAGATGATGCTGGTAAAACAGCCTTCTGGCATAGTAGCGCACACGTATTAGCACAAGCTATTGAGGAATTGTATCCTGGATCAAAACTAACCATAGGTCCTGCTATTGAAAATGGATTTTATTATGATGTAGATTTTGGTGAGCACAGCATTTCTGAAAAGGATTTTAAAGCTATCGAGAACAAAATGCTTGAAATAGCCAGGGGCAAGCATGATTTTAAAATGCGATCGGCTACCAAAGCCGAAGCCTTGTCCTTATATAAGGATAATGAATTTAAAACAGAGCTTATTGAAAATCTTGAAGATGGCACTATCACTTTCTGCGATCATTCTACATTTACCGATTTATGCCGCGGTGGCCATATTCCAAATACAGGCATCATTAAAGCAGTGAAAATTTTAAGTGTAGCTGGAGCTTACTGGCGTGGTGATGAAAACAAACCGCAACTAACTCGAGTATACGGCATTTCATTCCCAAAACAAAAAGACCTTACCGAGTATCTACACATGCTAGAAGAGGCCAAAAAACGGGATCATAGAAAATTGGGAAAAGAATTAGAGCTTTTTACATTTTCTCAAAAAGTTGGTCAAGGCTTACCCTTATGGTTACCTAAAGGTGCAGCGCTTCGCGAACGCTTAGAAAACTTCTTAAAAGCCGCCCAGAAAAAAGCTGGGTATGAAATGGTGGTCACCCCTCATATTGGTCAAAAAGAACTTTATGTCACTTCTGGACATTATGCTAAATATGGTGAAGACAGCTTTCAACCTATACACACTCCTAAAGAAGATGAGGAATTCTTACTAAAACCAATGAACTGTCCGCACCACTGCGAAATATACAAAAGTGCTCAATGGAGTTATAAAGATTTACCTAAACGCTATGCCGAATTTGGAACCGTTTACCGTTATGAACAAAGTGGTGAGCTACATGGCCTAACAAGGGTTAGAGGTTTTACTCAAGATGATGCTCACCTTTTTTGCATGCCAGAACAATTAGATGAAGAGTTTAAAAACGTAATAGATTTAGTGCTTTATGTATTTGGCTCTTTAGGATTTGAAAATTTTACGGCTCAGGTTTCGGTTAGAGATCCAAAAAATCCAGACAAATATATTGGTGATGTTGCTAATTGGGAAAAAGCCGAACAAGCTATAATCAATGCCGCACAAGATAAAGGTCTAGATTATGTCATTGAAGAAGGTGAAGCTGCATTTTACGGACCTAAACTAGACTTTATGGTTAAAGATGCCTTAGGAAGACGCTGGCAGCTAGGAACCATTCAAGTAGATTATAATTTACCTGAACGTTTTGACCTCACCTATAAAGGGAGTGACAATGAATCTCACAGACCTATTATGATACATCGCGCACCATTTGGTAGTATGGAACGTTTTGTAGCTTTACTATTAGAACACACAGGAGGTAATTTCCCATTATGGCTTATGCCAACACAGGCGATTATATTGTCTATTAGTGAGAAATACGAAAAATACTCTGAAAAAGTTTTAAATTTGCTAGAAAATGCCGAAATTCGCGCCCTTGTAGACCATAGAAATGAGACTATTGGGAGGAAAATTCGGGAATCCGAAATGCAAAAACACCCGTATATGCTTATAATTGGGGAGCAAGAAGAAAAAGAAGGTAAGATAACGGTACGCCAACATGGCGGCGCCGATTTAGGCATGATTTCTGTTGAAGAATTCACCAACATTGTTAAAGAGGATATTAAAAAAACGTTGAAATCGTTTTAACAAAAAATAAACTAAGTTTAATTTAAAACTATTACGCCATAGCAATTAGAAGAAAACAGCAACCCAGAAGGGTTATTAAAGAGGATAAACATAAGATTAACTCTAAAATTACAGCACAAAAGTTACGCCTTGTTGGAGACAACGTAGAAGTAGGTATTTACACCAAAGGAGATGCTATGAGGATAGCAGATGCACAAGGGTTGGATTTAGTAGAGATTTCACCTAATGCAGATCCTCCTGTTTGTAAAGTTATGGATTACAAAAAGTTTCTTTATGAACAAAAGAAACGCGAAAAAGCTTTAAAATCTAAAGCCAGTAAAGTTGTAATCAAAGAAATTCGTTTTGGTCCTCAAACTGATGATCATGATTATGAATTTAAAAAGAAACATGCTGAAAAGTTTCTAAAAGAAGGCGCTAAACTAAAAGCATTTGTATTCTTTAAAGGGCGTTCAATCATATTTAAAGAACAAGGTCAAATCTTATTATTAAGATTAGCCCAAGACCTTGAAGAATATGGTAAAGTTGAACAAATGCCTCGATTAGAAGGAAAACGTATGACTATGTTTATTGCTCCTAAAAAGTAATATAGATACTGAAGTAAAATTCAAAATTAAAAATAATTAAGCGAAATAATTAAAACCTAGGAAAAGAAAATGCCTAAAATGAAAACTAAATCTAGTGCCAAAAAACGTTTTAAGTTAACAGGTACTGGTAAAATCAAAAGAAAGCACGCTTTTAAGAGTCATATCTTAACAAAGAAATCTAAAAAGCGTAAGTTAGCTTTAACTCATGACACTTTGGTTCACAAAGCTGATGAGGATAATGTTAAAACAATGTTACGTTTAAAGTAATACCTGTTTTAATCGGTTAAAACAATTTATAAACCCTGGAGTTAGGCCAATTTAAAGCATTCAGAATTCGGAATAAATAATTCGGAATAATTGAATCGCCTACTACAAAAAAACAATTAAAATTATGCCAAGATCAGTAAATTCTGTAGCAAAAAGAGCCAGAAGAAAAAAGGTTCTTAAACAAGCAAAAGGTTACTTTGGAAGACGTAAAAACGTTTGGACAGTAGCTAAAAATGCGGTTGATAAAGCGATGCAATATTCGTACAGAGATCGCAGAAACAAAAAGAGAACATTCCGTGCTTTATGGATCACACGTATTAACGCAGGTGCCAGAGAACATGGTTTATCTTATTCTCAATTTATGGGAAAATTAAAAGCTAATGATATTGAATTAAACCGTAAGGTTTTAGCAGATTTAGCTATGAATAATCCTGAAGCTTTTAAAGCTGTAATTGACAAAGTAAAATAAGGCTTTTTGCCTATTGTAAAACATATTATTCGCTTAATAAAAAATCCGATTCGAAAGAGTCGGATTTTTTTATGTCATTTTTACAAAAGAAAAAGAGTCTAATATTTCTATATTAGACTCTTCTTTTGGGTGGCTATTAATCATGTATTATAAGCTTAAAAATTATAACAAAGCCTTAATCATTTTCACGGCACTTTCTGCTGTAATATCACGTTGTGGGGATCCGAACATTTCATACCCCACCATAAACTTTTTAACGGTAGCGCTTCTTAGTAATGGTGGATAAAAACTCATATGCCAATGCCAGTGCTTGTTTTCATTACCATCGGTAGGTGATTGATGTATGCCGCTTGAATACGGAAAAGATGTATTAAAAAGCTTGTCATATGCTTTTGTAATAACCGCTATGGCTTCAGCATATTGCAATGCTTGCGCGTCATCCATCTCTAAAATATTTGTTTGATGTTTTTTTGGAACAATCATAGTTTCAAAAGGCCAAACTGCCCAAAAAGGAATAAGCACTACAAAATTATCATTCTCAAAAATGATGCGTTCTTGTTTTTCTAACTCCTGGCTTAAGTAATCACCAAGTAAGCTAGTTTTATTTTTACTATAATAATTTACCTGCTGGATGTTCTTTTTATCTACTTCGTTAGGTAAAGTAGACTGACTCCAAATTTGCCCATGTGGATGCGGATTACTACATCCCATAACAGCACCTTTGTTTTCAAAAATTTGAACATAATTAATGGCAGGATTGTTGGCTAATTCTTTATATTCTTTTTGCCACTGAAACACTACTTTTTGAATTTCAACAGGGGTCATATCGGCTAAACTTTTTGAGTGATCCGGACTAAAACAAATCACTTTACATATACCAGTTTCGCTTTGAGCCACCAACAAACCATCATTCACTTCAAAAGATTTAGAATCATTTTGTAACGCAGCAAAGTCGTTTGTAAACACAAAAACATCTTCATACTTAGGATTAACTTCTCCATTAATTCGCGTGTTTCCAGCACACAAATAACAGGTTTCGTCATAAGTGGGACGCTTTTCATTATTTACAGCTTCATTTTGTCCTTGCCATGGACGTTTGGCCCGATGTGGTGAAACTAACACCCATTCGCCAGTAAGAATATTATAGCGCTTATGTGAATAATCTTGTAAATCTGTATTTTCCATTATTTCTGTAATTTATCTTTTATTTTACTACGTGTGTACCTTGAGAAAGTTCAATGAAATACACCGAGCATTCTTTATCAAATTTCTTCAAATAGGCTTTTGAAGCTGTTTCAGCAAAGGCTTTAGCTTCATTTTTGGCAACTAAGTTAATAGTACAACCACCAAAACCACCACCCATCATTCTAGCGCCTAAAACGTGCTTATTTTTCTTGGCTTGCTCAACTAAAAAGTCTAACTCGTCGCAACTTACTTTATACTGGTTAGACAGGCCATCGTGCGATTGATAAATTAATTTTCCTAAGGTTTCTAAATCGCCATCCTCAATTGCTTTCGCTGCTTTTAAAGTTCTAGCGTTTTCTTGAATAACATAAAGTGCTTTTTGGTAGTTAGCAGGAGTTACCTTATCTATTATAGTTTCTAAATCGGCTTCGGTAGCATCACGTAAGGCCTTAACTCCAAGCAACTCTGAAATACTTTCACAAGCCGAACGTCTATCGTTATAAGCACTATCAGACAGACTATGTTTAACATTTGTATTGATAAGCATTAATTGATGATCTTTAAAATCAATTTCGTAGGGTTTAGACTCCACCGTTCTACAATCTAAATGCAAGGCGTTATTTTTTATACCAAACATACTAGCGTATTGGTCCATAATACCACATTTTACACCCACGTAATTATGCTCTGCTTTTTGAGAAATCAAAATCATTTCATGTTTAGATAAACCTAACTCGAATAATTCATTTAAACCAAAAACCACGCTGTTTTCTAGGGCAGCAGAAGAAGACATGCCTGCACCTCCAGGAATATCACCTTTAAAAACGATATTAAAGTCACCAATAACTTTATTTCTATTTTGAATTTCAGCAACAACACCAAACACGTAGTTTACCCAAGCTCCTTCATGTTGTGGTTTAATTTTATCTAATTCAAATTCAACCTTACTCTCTTTGTCTACAGCATAAGCACAGCAGCTACCTGTATCACTCTTTTGAATGGCCGCCGCAATCCCCTTATCAACGGCTGCAGGAAATACAAAACCATCATTATAATCGGTATGCTCTCCAATAATATTAATCCTTCCAGGAGAAAAAACTAAAAGAGGTTCTTCTCCAAATGTGTCTAAAAATTTTGATTTGACATCTTTAATTAGTGTTGCACTCATGTTACTGCGTTTGTTTAGTTGTTGTATATTTTTAATCCCCAGGTAATGCTATAAGATTCACCTGAGTTTAAAGTTTGAAGTCCTATATTATTATTAAAGCTATCAGAAACACCTGTGGTTGGTTCAATAGCAATTGTGTTTTTTCTAGGAGGTGTATAACTTTGGAGAAAGTTATTATTTCCTGTGGCACTTAATTCTAACCTATATTTTGGTGTGTTAAATGTTGCCTTTTGATTGTCAAGTTCCCAACAATCATCTAATTGTTTGTTTTCAATCTTTAACCCTTTAAAATCAACCAATTCTTCGGTGCCCGTTGTAATATTTCTATCGCCTAAAACAATTCTTTTAGAACTGGAAAATGATATAGAACTATTAAATAAGTCATCACTTATAAAGTAAGGATGCCAACCAAGAGTAAACGGGAATGTTTTATCACTTGTATTCAAAACTTCTACTTTTAAATCTAAACTTGTTTTGGCAAAGAGGTAGGTAAGCTGAATTTTGTATGTAAAGGGAAAACCGACAGATATCTGACTTTCAATATATTCTAAAACAATCTTAGCATTTTCCTGAGAGGCTTCTTGTTCTATAATTTGAAACGTCTTGTTATAAACCAAACCATGAAGTGCATTATGTTCTTCAACTTGATTTGGATTAAACTGATACTTTTCGCCTTCAAACTCATATTTTCCATCTTTTATTCTATTAGCAAAAGGAAATAGTATAGAAGACGCATAAGTGTCATCGTAATGTAAAGGTGTTAGGTCTTGGATAATGGCATGACTACCAAGGGTAAGTTCTTGTAGGCTTGCGCCTAAATCAAGATAAATTTTACTGTAAAGATTGTTTTCGGTTTCTTCAATCTCTAAAGTATTGCTGTTTTTGTTATGTTTAATATGGTACACTGTTTTTAATCTAGTTTTTTACAATGAATTTCTAATTATTAAATTGTTGGTGTTTTCTATTTGGTCGGGTTGTTTATTCAAAATCATTTCGGCTAAACACTTTCCCATTTTCTTAAAATCTGTGGAAATAGTTGTTATTCCTCCTTCTACAAGCTCCTTCAGTAGCGTATCGTTATAAGAAATAATACCTATATCCTTGGCCAATTTAAAATCCTGGCTTTTCATCATTTTAATTACTCTTAGCAGATTTTTATCTTCTGGAATAATATACACTTCACCTTTTTCTAAACGCTTATCTCTTAAAGTAGATACAATTTTGTAAGGCATTTTATTTTCTTTGCAAAAATCAATAAATCCTTTTTTCATAGCTTCAGGTTGACGTGCTTCTGAAAAAACCAAAACCATGGTATTATATTCTTTTAAAAGATACAAAACTTTGGTCAGGTTATTTTTTATGGCCTTTTCAAAATTTTGATAAACCACTGGATATTCGCTCAAATCTTCATGTAACTGATCAAGAATATAAACTTTGTCTTGAGGTAAATTTTGAATAGAAGCTCTCGTATTTTTTAGAATAGCTGGCATAACAACATAATAGTTATAATCTCCTACATTATCATAAATTAATTTATTGAACAGATTTTCATTAAAGTGATGAAAAAATATATCCACCTGAATGTTGTCACCTAAATTTTCAAGAAACGAGTTATATAAATCTTCTTTAAAGGAATTTAGTTCATCAAATAATAAAAACACTTTTTGTGACACCTCAATATGTTCACTTGCTACATAATACCCCTTACCTACAATAGACTGAATAATACCCCGTGCTTTCAGTTCATTAAAAGCCATTAAAACTGTGTCTCTAGACAATTTGTGGTCGTCTTTCACACGATTTATAGAAGGCAATTTATCCCCTTTTTTTAAAGTGCCTGTTAAAATAGCATCTTCTACAGAACTAATAATTTGCCTGTATTTAGGAACACCAATCTTTTGCTTAACCTTAATCATTTTTGATAGCTACATCATAGTATTGATGTAACAAATGTAATATTAATTTTCTTAAAAACCTACCAGACCCTACTAGTTTGGTAAAATTTGACTAGCATTTGAATTTATTGAGCTTAAGAGGTTCCTTATTTAATTTTAAATCTATATATTTGAAATCTTTATTACTAACTAAACTTAATTTTTATATTATGACAGCAGGTTTTGAAATGTGGGACTATATAGTCTTTATTGCTTACGCCATTTTAATTTTGGGTGTAGGATTATGGGTATCAAGAGATAAAGAAGGGCATCAAAAAAATGCCGAAGATTATTTCTTAGCAAGTAAATCGTTACCGTGGTGGGCTATTGGTACATCGCTTATTGCAGCCAATATTTCGGCAGAGCAATTTATTGGTATGTCAGGTTCTGGTTTCGCCTTGGGTATTGCTATTGCCTCATACGAATGGATGGCCGCCTTAACTTTGATTATTGTTGGTAAATACTTTTTACCCATTTTTATTGAAAAAGGACTTTATACCATTCCTGAGTTTGTAGAAAAGCGCTTTTCAACAAACCTTAAAAACCATTTTAGCTGTGTTTTGGTTAGCATTATACATTTTTGTAAACCTAGCTTCAGTACTTTATCTAGGAGGTTTAGCTATTGAAACGATTATGGGTATAGACATGATGTACGCTATTATAGGACTGGCTCTTTTTGCGGCTGCGTACTCACTATACGGTGGATTATCGGCTGTAGCTTGGACTGATGTGATTCAAGTTGTGTTCTTGGTTTTAGGGGGATTAGTAACTACCTATTTGGCTTTAAACACGGTTTCTGGAGGCGAAGGTATGCTCGCTGGATTCTCAAAAGTTGTTGAAGCCGCACCTGAGAAATTTCATATGATCCTTGAAGAATCCAATGACAACTATATAAATTTACCGGGTATATGGGTTCTTATTGGTGGCCTTTGGGTTGCGAATTTATATTACTGGGGGTTCAACCAATATATTATTCAGAGAACCTTAGCCGCCAAGTCTTTAAGAGAGTCTCAAAAAGGTATTTTATTGGCAGCATTTTTAAAGTTACTTATTCCATTAATTGTTGTAGTTCCTGGTATTGCAGCTTATGTAATGGTGAATGATCCATCAATCATGTCTAATTTAGGCGAGGTTGGTATGTTAAACATGCCTTCTGCGGAACAAGCTGATAAAGCGTATCCTTGGTTGTTACAATTTTTACCGGTAGGACTTAAAGGAGTGGCCTTTGCAGCATTGGCCGCAGCCATTGTATCGTCATTGGCTTCTATGCTTAACTCTACCTCTACTATATTTACCATGGATATTTACAAACAATATATTAATAAAAATGCAAGTGATAAAGCTACTGTAAACACAGGCAGAGTCTCTGCTTTTGTGGCACTAGTAATTGCTTGTATTATGGCGCCTCTTTTAGGAGGAATTGATCAAGCATTCCAGTTTATCCAAGAGTATACAGGAATTGTAAGCCCAGGTATTTTAGCAGTATTCTTATTAGGATTATTTTGGAAGAAAACTACTAATAACGGGGCTATTTGGGGAGCAGTACTTTCAATTCCAATAGCATTAGCATTAAAATTTATTCCTATTCCTGGTTTAGAACCATGGATGCATCAAATGGGTATAACAACGTTACTTTCTATGGCAGTGACAATAATTGTAAGTAATATAGAAAACAAAGGTGCTGATGATCCTAAAGGTATTCCATTGACTAAAAACCTATTTAGAACCTCACCTTTATTTAATGTTGGTTCGTTTGTGGTATGCATTATTTTAGCCATTTTATACGCTTTATTCTGGTAAAAAAATAACTGTATTAAGTTGTAAAAGCACCATTTTTAAGTGGTGCTTTTGTTTTTTTAAGTATCCGCATTACCATAAAAAGTTGATTTTTAGCTTCTCTTACTTTAGAGGAAATAAATAATAAAATTTATAAAGATTTCTTTTGGTTAGGTATTTAGTTAATTTTATATTTGCGCACCAGAAATGAAATAATCATTTTTATAGGTCGCGTAGCTCAGCTGGATAGAGCATCTGCCTTCTAAGCAGACGGTCACAGGTTCGAATCCTGTCGCGATCACTACACACTAATTCAATTAGTGATAAAACCTTGTAAACTATATGATTTACAAGGTTTTGTAGTTTTTAGACCACCATAAGATTTGATAGAATTTCATATCAAATGAATACAAATCGGTTAACAAACAAAATTTTAGAAAAGTGTTGACCGAATAAGCTGTAAAAAGCTGAAATACAAATAGTTGATTTGACTTTCGTCTTTGAATAATGTTTAACTAAAAGACGACAACTATGAGAACTCGGTCAACGTTTGCCCTTTTATTTTGGGTAAATACTTCAAGAACAAAAAACAATCAATCTACCATTTACGCAAGAGTAACTGTTAACGGTAAAAGAGTTAATATTAGCCTTAAGCGTAAAGTACTACTTTCGGATTGGGATTCATCAAAAGGTATTGTAAAAGGCAATAAACAAAATGCCAAATTATTAAACCAATTCCTGGAACAAGTTCGCAATAAAATCTACCAAGCTTATGAAGATTTGATGAGAGAAAATAAGCTCATCACAGCACAAGCAATTAAGTCAAAATTTTTGGGTGAAGATGAAAAACATAAAAGCTTGTTAGAGCTCTTTGAATATCACAATAATATAATGGTGTTAAAGCTTCATAAGGATACCATGAAGCATTATAAAACTACCCAGAAGTATTTAAAAGAGTTTGTCCAGAAAAACTATAAAACAAATGATGTCTATTTAAAAACATTAAACTATGCTTTTATTGTAGATTTTGAGCAATACTTAAAAATGTATCAACCAACAGACCACCAAAGAAAGATTAGTAATAATACTGCTATGAAACATCTGCAAAGGTTACGCAAAATGGTTACAATGGCATTTCATATTGAGCGGATTGATAAAGATCCTTTCATACGTTTTAAATTTTCATATGAAAAGCGTGAAAGAGAGTTTCTTTCAGAAAAAGAATTATTGAGTCTAGAAGGGTTTTCTAGTTCTATTGAAAGACTTAACATAGTTAAAGACTTGTTTGTTTTTAGCTGCTACACAGGTATCTCATTTATAGATATGAATTCACTAACCAAAAACAATATTGTTAAAGGAATTGATGGTAATGATTGGGTAGTTACTAAAAGACAAAAAACGAGTACTTCAGTAAAAATTCCACTACTAGACCAAGCAAAGAAAATCATAGTAAAATACCAAGACAATATAAGGGTTGTAGCCTCAAATAGCCTATTACCTAAATTTTCTAATCAGAAAATTAATAGTTACTTAAAAGAAATAGCAGACTTATGTAACATTCAAAAACATTTAACCTTTCACATTGCACGACACACATTTGCGACTACAATAACACTTTCAAATGGTGTTCCCATTGAAACTGTTTCAAAACTACTTGGTCATACTAAAATTGCTACGACTCAAATTTATGCAAGAGTTATTGAACGAAAGGTTAGCGAAGACATGATTGAATTAAGTAAAAAGATAAACAGGGTCAGTTAAGAGTGAAAAATATATGGTTGCTAATACTCGGAATGAATTGCAATCTATATTTAGTCTAATAAAATTCCCTCATGTTTATATCAAAATAGTTTAATATTTGAAGCTATTATGTTTAGGTATTATTATCTTTAGTCTGTGATATCAGAATAAAAGATATCAAATAATAATTGGAGATTGTTTTAAACATAGGAATAGTTTTATCCATTTTTTTAGGAATCCTTTTGTTTTCCAAAAAAGATAAAGTACTTACAGATAATCTTTTGGCTGCCTGGTTATTTGTAATAGGAATTCATTTAACAGGTTATTTCTTGTTTCATAAAGGATATTGGGAAATGTATCCACACCTTATAGGTGTTACAGCACCATTGCCCTTTTTGTATGGGCCATTTTTATACTTATATGTGTTGTATTCAATTAAGAATAATTCACATTTAAGAAAAGTTGATTATCTACATTTTTTACCAGCCTTATTATCTTATTTTCTAATGTTCCATTTCTTTTTTTTCTATTCGACAAAAAAGAAAGTTCAAGTTTATAAGGGAACAATAGATGACTATAATGGCACATTGGCATCCATTATGTTGGTAGGATTTATTATTTCAGGAATAACCTATACCATTTTAGCGTACATAAAACTTGTAAAAAGAGAAAAAGTAGTACAGGAGAGTTTTTCAGATACGACACGAATCAATTTAAAATGGTTGCGGTATACAATTATTGGGATAGGTTTATTTTTTCTAGTAGGAACTATTGTATCTATTTTAAGAGAAGTTATTGGTTTTCAATTTCCTTTTAATGCAGATATTTTATTCTATTCCATTATAGTTGGCTTTATTGTTTTTACAGGTTATTCAGGAATAAGACAGCAAGATTTGTTTGCTAATACAAGTATTCAAGAAATAGAGCTTGTTAAAACAGAAAGTGAATATAAAAATTCAAGTTTAAAGAAAGATGATGCCACTAAAATACATGATGAATTACTAGAGTTAATGAAAGAAGATAAGCCCTATTTAAATCCTAAATTAACCATAAGTGAATTAGCGCAAGATTTATCAACTTCTACCAATCATTTATCTCAAGTAATAAACCAATACGAAAAAGTAAATTTTTACGATTTTGTGAATAAATATCGTGTTGAAGAGTTCATAGAAAATGCTCAAAACAATTCAGAGTTTAGCCTATTGGCAAATGCTTATGATTCAGGTTTTAATTCGAAATCCACATTTAATACTGCCTTTAAAAAAATAAAATCTGTTACACCTTCACAATATTTGTCTAGCTTAAAAAGCTAGATATCATCTGTCAATTTTTAATTTTAATTGACTTGCAATAGGTGCAATCCTGTAAGTTCGTACCTAAAATAAGTTCAGACTTTCACGTTAAGGCGATGCGCCTTTGTTTTTGATAAATATTTGCATCAGAATAATTTCAAAAACAGAAGTTATGAACTTCAAAATGTATCATCAGGCAACTTTATTTTATGTATTATCTACAGCAATTCCTTGGTTATTATGGTTCATTGCAGGCTATATAAGTCATATTGAATCAAGTAACAATTTATGGCATCTATCAGCTAGTATTATAGCTTTTATAGGCTTGCTAGCACCTGTTGGTATTGCATTGTTTTTTGCAAAAGGTAATCAAGCTTTGCTTTCTGATATTAAGCGAAGATTCTTTAATTTTCAAGGGGTCAAATCCACTTACATTATTCTCACGTTTGTGTTAATGCCTTTAAGTATTTTATTGGCTCAAGGTATTTCACTTTTGTTTGGTTACAGTATAGAGCAATTTCAACTGGCCAAATCATTTTCATTTACATCAGGCGTTTTCCCTGTGTGGTTTATGCTATTTATTGCACCACTTTTAGAAGAATTAGCATGGCATTCTTACGGAACAGATTGCTTACGAGCTAGATTCAACCTTTTTAAAACATCCATATTATTTGCGCTCTTTTGGGGTGTTTGGCATGTTCCTTTAGCTGGTATAAAAAACTATTACCACAGCAATTTGGTAGAAGATGGTTGGCTGTATTCGCTAAACTTTCTTGTGAGTTTATTACCATTCGTGATTATTATGAATTGGATTTACTACAAGGCCAATCGCAACATTATTCTACCCATAATTTTTCATATAGCGGCAGGCTATTTTAATGAGGTTTTTGCAACACATCCTATGAGCAAAGTGTTTCAGACTTGCTTGCTGTTTGCTTTTGCAATCTACATAATCTATAACGACAAGAATTTTTTCTTCAATCATAAAACCATTTAATCATGAAAAAAATAGTAATAACACTAATCGGTTCAATATTACTTTGTGGACTTTCATTTTCACAAAGTATCACACAAACTGTCAAAGGAACAGTTCTAGAAAAAGCAACTGGAACACCAGTAGTTGGAGCAAACGTTGTACTGCTGAATTCACAACCATTAATAGGTGCAATGGTAGATTTTGACGGCAATTTCATTTTGGAAAACGTACCAGTTGGAAGACAAAGTTTTCAAGTATCAATGCTTGGATATGAAACCATACTCATCAGTGATATTTTGGTAAGTTCAGGAAAGCAAGTGGTGTTAAACATAGAACTTCAAGAAGAAGCTACACAGTTAGATGAAATTGTATTAACACCAAGAAGGCAAAAAGAAAAGCCTATTAATAGACTAGCATCAGTAAGTAGTCGTCAATTTTCAGTAGAAGAAAATCAACGATTTGCAGGAGGATTGGATGATCCAGCACGTTTGGTGTCTTCCTTTTCTGGTGTTGCAAGTCCTTCCACAAAAAGTAATGGTATTTCCATTAGAGGGAATGCACCTTCTGGTTTATTATGGCGTATTGAAGGTGTTGAAATACCTAGTCCTAATCATTTTGCTGATTTAGATATTGCAGGTGCTGGAGCCTTAACAGCATTAAGCAACAATGTTTTGGGTAATAGCGATTTTTATACAGGAGCTTTCCCTGCCGAATATGGTAATGCTATTTCTGGAGTTTTTGATATTAATTTACGGTCTGGTAATTCAACCGAAAGGGAGTATTCCATTCAGGCAGGAATACTAGGTCTTGATTTTGCATCAGAAGGTCCTTTTAGTAAAAACAACGATGCTACTTACTTATTTAACTATCGCTATTCTACATTGGCTTTAATAGGTTCTTTTCTTCCTGATGATGCTGGAATTCTTAAGTATCAAGATTTGTCCTATAAAATCAAGCTACCAACAGAAAAAATGGGAACATTTTCTTTATGGGGTATAGGTGCTTATGATAGTATTGATGCCGAAGCTGTCCCTATTGAGGAAAGAGTGTCTGAAGATGATGGTTGGGAATCCAAATTATCTCAATACCTATTCGCTTCAGGGCTTAACCATAAAATTAGAGTTAATGATGTGTCTAACCTTAATTCAACATTATCGGTTTCTGGAAATGGCATGTCATTTAAAGAGAAATATGTTGATGATAGCAATACACTAACCTTTTTACCATCTGACACCAAAAAGAATCTTTACAAGCTAACATTGCAATCCCATGTTAATTCTTACTTCAGTGAAAAGCATTACAACCGCACAGGGTTTTATGTGAATTATTTGGGTTACGATTTAGATGTCAACAGTGCTTCAGATGAGCAAAACACACCACCTATAAATATTGTAAAAGAAAAAGGGAACTCTATGTTATATCAGTTATTTAGTCAGTCAAGATTTCAATTATCCAATAAGTTTCAGTTGAATGCTGGTTTTCACTTGCAATATTTCAACTTGAATAAGGATATTTCCCTTGAACCACGAGTTTCTGTGAAATACGAGATTAATGAAAAACAAAGTCTTGCTTTGGCTTATGGTTTACATAGCAGAACAGAATCGCTACCCATCTATTTTGTTAATGACAATGGCAACCAACCTAATAAAGATTTGAAGTTGATGAAATCTAACCATTTTGTTCTGTCTTACAATACAATGCTTACAGACAACTTAAAGTTAAGTATTGAACCTTATTATCAATATTTAACAAATGTTCCGGTAGAAGAAGATGGTTTTAAAACCACGCTCAACATTCAAAACAATTTATACTTTGCAGAAACACTGGTTAGTACTGGCACAGGAAGAAATTTTGGTATTGACCTGTCTTTAGAGCAATACCTAAATAAAGGATTCTACTATTTGTTTTCTGCTTCTGTTTTTGATTCAAAATATACAGGAAATGATGGTATTGAAAGAAATACTAGGTTAAACAAAAACTATGTTTTTAATGCGCTTGTGGGGAAAGAATGGCAAGTAGGTAAATCCAAAAACAATCTTTTGAATGCCAATATTAGGCTCAATTATTTAGGCGGAAATCGTTTGGTAGCTATTGATGAGCAAGAATCTATAGCTATGCAAGAAGTGGTATATGGTGAAACTAATGGCAACCTTTCATATTCAGAAAAACTTCCTGATACGCCAATAACATCATTTACTGTTTCTTTTAGAAAAAATAAACCTAAACACTCTTCGGTTTGGTCTTTACAAGTTATCAATTCATCTCAAACGGAAGAATTTGACAATCACTACTTCAATTTAAATACCAACAGGGTCGAAAAAGAATTTAGTACAACTGTGATTCCAAACATTAACTATAAAATAGAATTTTAACATTAAATAAAAACAAAATTATGGAAACAATTAATAAGCACATCAACAAAAATCAATCAGAAAACGAATGGCACCCTATAAATTTTCAATGGATACCATTGGTAAAGTTAAATCAAGAGTTAAACTTAAAAACAAGAAAAATGAAAAATTTATTTATGTTACCAATACTAATATTATTGGCATGTATTACATCGTGTTCAGACGATGATGACACCCTTATTGGGTCAGGAAATTTAACAACTGAAACAAGAACAGTTGATACATTTGCAAAAATCAATAGCGAAGGCGTTTTTGAAGTGACAGTTACTCAAGGCGCATCTCAATCCGTAGAAATTACAGCAGATGATAACATTATTGGACAAGTGAGAGCGAGTGTGAGTAATAATGAATTACGGATGCGCTTAAACGAAAATTATAATTATAGAGATATTACGGTACGTGCAAACATTACCGTAGTTAATTTAAATGGATTAACAAATTCAGGAATTGGAGATATGTACATTCATAATGTTGATAATAATGGTGCTTTTTCAATAGATAATGAAGGCACTGGGAATATTGAAATTGACGGTGTTTCAACAAGTTTAGCTATTAAAAATCAAGGATCTGGTAATATTTCAGGGTTTGATTTTCTAGTAAATGATTGCACTATAGACATTGAAGGCTCTGGAGATGTAAAAATAAGTTGTTCAGATAATTTGGATGTCGATATAGAAGGAAGTGGTGATGTGTATTACAAAGGAACACCCATCATAAATACCAATATTACTGGATCTGGTAGTGTTATCAATGCTAATTAAACTTTATGGAATTACTACATTAGACTGGACAAAAAGATGAGAGAATATGTTTGCTAGTTGTTAATTTAGCAATTATGAGAAGTAAACCCAAACATTACACATTAGAATTTAAGCAAAAGGCAGTGGAGTTGAGCTATGCCAAAGGCAACGTAAAAAAAGTAAGTGAAGATTTAGATATATTCCCATCAGTGCTTTATCGTTGGCGTAAGGAATTAAAGGACTATGGCAAGAATAGTTTTCCTGGTCGAGGTAAGCCCAAATTGACTGATGAAGAGAAAGAGATAGCTCGTTAAAAAAAGCGCTTAAAGACGCAGAAATGGAACGTGATATCTTAAAAAAGGCGATTGGCATCTTCTCCGTGAGCGACAGGAAAATACCGGTTTATAAAGCAGCACCAGATGAAATTCCCTGTTGAGATGATGTGTAAGGTGCTAAGTGTTAGCAAAAGTGGTTATTATTATTGGCTAAGAGCGAGTCCAAGCAACCTATGGTTGGAGAATCAAAAGCTAGGGGGCCTTATCAAATCTATATTTGAGACCAGTTACCAAAGCTATGGGGCGCCACGGATTAAATCAGAATTAGAGGCCATGGGGTACAAGGTATCTAAACCTAGAGTGGCACGTATGATGCGAGCCAATTATTTATTTGCCAAAAGAAGACGCAAATTTAAAGCGACTACTGATAGCAGTCACAATTACCCAATAGCCCCAAACTTATTAAACCAATGTTTCGATGTTGATAGAGAAAATCAGGTTTGGGTTAGCGATATTACCTATATAAGAACAAAACAAGGATGGTTATATCTTACGGTAATCATAGAACTGTTTAATCGTAAAGTGATAGGATGGGCACTAAGCAGTAAGCTCTCCACTAAGGATACCATTGTAAAAGCTTGGGATATGGCAATAAAAAACACAGAATTAACACAGCCTCTGATATTCCATTCGGATAGAGGTGTACAGTACGCAAGCCAAGAATTTACGGCTTTGATAAACAACTATAATGGTCTAATAAAACAATCCATGAGCCGAAAGGGCAACTGCTGGGATAATGCTGTGGCAGAGTCCTTTTTTAAATCATTAAAAGTAGAATGGGTATATGCCCATAAATACAAACTAAAATCTGAGGCTGAACTTTCCATCTTTCAATGGATAGAAACTTGGTACAACCACAAAAGAAGACATTCCTTTTTAGGAAACAGAACAATTAAAGAATTTGAAGTAGATATGTATAACAAAAAGCTAGCTGCTTAGTCACTCAACTAAATGTCCAAGTTTTTGTTGCAAGTCCATTCCTGTCGCGATCACAACAAGAAACCTCGCTAATAGCGGGGTTTTGTTGTTTTTAGTCTAAAAATTTATTCTGAATACATTTAAAAAACGGATTATGGGTCATGTGCAATTGTTATGTTTAGACAAAAATTCTAGTTAATTTAGGTTCAAATCGTCGATGTATAAAATTGCTTTAGTCTTAAGTTTATATTATCTTTAAAATACAGTTCCATAAACTTAACCTCAACATCTCTTTAGATAGAATGAACCAGGATAAGGAATTTATACACAAACTGAAACAGATTGTTCTCAATAATCTTACCAATGAACAATTCAGTGTAGAACATTTATCGGAAATTGCTGGTATCAGTCGTTCGCACCTTCACCGCAGGTTAAAAAAATTAAAAGGTATTTCAATTAGTCAGTTTATTCGAGAAATTCGGCTCGATGAAGCTCTAAAACTACTACAAGAGAATACTGCTACTATTTCCGAAATTGCCTATCAAGTTGGATTCAATAGCACCTCCTATTTTAATAAATGTTTTCACGATCGTTATGGTTATGCACCTAGTGAAGCAAAAAAAATTATCATTGAAACAACTGAGCAGAAACTCTTAACAAAAAGATTTAATATTCAGCAAATAAAACCACACCGCACAATCTATAACGTTGTTGCAATTGTTTTTATGCTGGTTTTAGGGGGTTGGTCGCTTTATTATTTCTCTCCTAAAAAGGAAACATCGACCACTACTGAAAAATCCATCGCCATATTACCATTTAAAAATTTAAGTAATGATGAAAATAATCAATATTTTGCTGATGGTCTTATGGAGGATTTGCTAAACCGGTTAGCAACTATTAACAACCTTAAGGTAATTTCCCGAACATCTTCAGAAACCTATCGAGATAAAACTTCAAAAAAAATACCTACAATAGCTTCTGAACTTGGGGTTACTCATATCCTTGAAGGAAGTGTTCGTAAATCTAACAATAAGGTTAGAATCACGGTACAACTTATCGATGCCATGCGTGATGACCATATATGGATGAAAACATTCGACAAGGATTTAGCAGATATTTTTAAAATTCAAAGTGAAATTGCATTACAAATTTCATCAGATCTTAGTACAGTTCTTACCAAACAACAAACAGACATTATCAAGAAAAATCCAACTGAAAATATCAAAGCTTTTGAATTTTACCAACTCGGACGCTATTACTGGGGTAAGCGGCTTTGGAAAGATTACAAAACTGCTGCGAATTACTTTAACAAAGCCATTGCAGAAGATTCAACCTATGCCCTAGCATATGCCGGTTTGGGTGACACTTATTTTCTTAAAATATGGGAAACTTCAGATTCTACTGAAATGCGAGAAAACAGAAATAAAGCAGAAACTTACGCTTTAAAAGCTTTAGAGTTAGAGCCGAGACTCGCGGAAGCTCACACTGTATTGGCCACGCTTTATTTTTTTATTGATTGGGATTGGGCTAACGCTCAAACCTCATTTTCAAATGCCTTAGAGTTTAATAACAACTACTCGACTCTTCATCACCGATATGCAGAATTTTTGAGTTACATTGATAAGGATGATGAAGCCCGTAAGCATATCAACAAGGCGCTTGAAATAGATCCATTATCTTACATTGTTAGAGAAGTAAGTGCCAAACTATATTTATTTAGAGGAAATTATCCTCAGTCCTTAATAGATTCTAAAATAGGAGAAGATCTCAACAAGGAAAAAATACGTCCCTTATTGTATCAATTTTGGGCAAATTATGCATTAAAAAATGATGAGGAAGTTTTGGATTACATTAAAAAGATAAATCTTAAATTATTAACGAATAAAATTCCTGAAGACGATTTGAACCTCATTTACCATAAATCAGGACGAGATGGCTTAATGTTATGGTTAGCTACATCTTTAGAGCAATCTCTTCCAAAAGCGCATTGCTATACCTTTCTTAATGAGCAAGAAAAAGCTATGAACCTACTTGAAGATGCGTTCAACAAAGGAGATCGTTTGGGAGATGCACCCTATAGATATTTTGCAACCCAACTTGAATCGAATTCAAGGTTTATAGTACTCATGGAAAAAATGAATCTTCCTTGGGTTTCTAACAACTAATAAGTTCCATTTTTAGCAAGGCAACATATGTTTCAAAAAACTTTAAAGTTTTTGCAACATACGTGTTTTTTTCTGCCCTATGAATTGGTTAATTTACAAATAGCTATTTATCAATCGATTGATGTCCATATTATATTCTCGAAATGAATATAATCTTGAAAACCAACATTAACTGTTAAACTAAAAATCATGAAAACACTTAAATTAATTGGCATCACAATCATCGGGTTAATACTTATGTGTGCCTGCGAAAAAAACAATGATGAACTCTTATTAGAGGAAGATATGACTCTAAATGAAAATTTCACCTTAAAAGGAGATTTAGGAAAGGTTGATAACGAAGTTAACGTGCCTTTTAAAGCTACATTTACCGTTTGGCGTGCACTTCCACCAGGTACTGGTGAATGTGAAGAAGGTAGTTCAAGAGAAACAATGAGAATGAAAGGGAACGGAGAAATGGCTCATTTGGGGCAACTATCAGAAATATTTATGACATTTTGTGTACGTAGTGATGCATCATACTCGTTTGTAGAATCTGGAAAATTTGTTGCCGCCAATGGAGACGAATTACACTTTACAATAAACGAAGGTCAAATAGTATTGAATACAGGAGGTAATCCAGACTATCTTTTATATTTCAATGATGATGTAATATTTATTGGTGGAACAGGTCGTTTTGAAGGTGCATCTGGCAGCGCTAAAACCAATGCATTTGTTCATATAGGGACTACAGGCGATGATGGAGATGACCCTTTTTATACCGATTTCTTTATGAACGAAGGCACTTTAACATTACAAAAGGGAAATTAATAAATCTTTGACAAAGCTTTAGTCTCGGTTTGTGTATTTAAACACTCGAGTTTATTAAGAGCAGCCTAGCTGATTATAGAGATGTAAACAGCCATATATTTTACCTGTACAATGCAAAAAATTATTATATGGTTTGCACTCTAACGCTTACCTTTCAACCAGATTAAATATGACACCCTAAACTAAAAACGCTTATAAAAATTCATGTCAGTTAATTTGATGTGATTTCATGGAGACTGGGAGGTTAAGCTTAAAAGATTGAGGTTTCAAAAATAATATCTCTTCTGAATTACCTCCCAGTTATCAATTCAGAAACGGTTATATCTCCATATGAAGTGCAAGCTAGGTAATATTAAAATCAAAAAAATATTCAAAAAGTTCGTCTTGAAAGATGGGCTTTTTGTGATTAAACCACCTTTGAAAGTCAAAGCTAACTAAACAACAAAAAACACATTAAATTTCTTTAACCAAGTAGAATGTTTCTTTATAATTTTAACCAATAAACCATAATTCATGGCATTACAATAACTGATGCTGCGATATATTATTTACACTTTTATTAAGACTTTAGGTCAAAAATTAAATCAGAATTTCAATTAAATACCTCTTAACACCATAAACATAGTCTCAAAACCATTATTTTAGCCAATAATTGCTGACTAAATTAGTATTACCCCTTTATGAAACGCTACTTTTATTTTTTCATTTTTCTTGGATTCATAACACTTTGGAGTTCATGCAGAAAAGATTTTGAATTTACACCTGCCACTGGAAATCTTCAGTTCTCCAAAGACACGGTCTATTTAGACACAGTATTCACTAATATTGGTTCTAGTACATATAATTTAAAAGTATATAATAAAAGTAATAATGACATTTCTATTCCTATAGTTAAATTAGCTTTAGGAGAAACTTCCTATTATAGGTTAAATGTGGATGGCCTAACAGGAAAAAACTTTGAAAATGTAGAAATTCTTGCAAATGACAGTCTATTTATTTTTGTAGAGTCGACCATTAATATCAATAATTTTCCTAATCCAGATGCTGCCTATTTATACACAGATCAAATTGAATTTAATACTGGAACAAATTTACAAAAGGTAGAATTGGTTACTTTGGTTAAAGATGCTGTGTTTATTTACCCTGATAGAGATGAAACTACTAAAGTTATTGAAACTTTAAAAATAAACATTGATGGCGAACTGGTTGAAACAGATTTACAAGGACGAGAATTGCTTCCTGAAGAGCTTACTTTTACTAATGAAAAACCCTATGTAATATATGGTTTCGCGGCTGTTCCAGAGAATAAAACATTAACTATTGAAGCTGGTGCGAGATTACATTTTCACGACAACTCCGGACTAATTGTTTTAAACAATGCGTCTTTACACATAAACGGTACCTATAGTACAGATCAACAAATACTGGAAAATGAGGTGATTCTTGAAGGAGATCGTTTAGAACCTGAGTTTTCTGATGTGCCAGGGCAATGGGGCACTATTTGGCTATTTGAAGGTAGTATAAACAACCGTATTAGCTATGCTACAATAAAAAATGCCACGATTGGTGTTCTATCTGATGGTAATCTTGACACTCCTAATAATAAACTCAATTTAAGTAATACCCAAATTTATAACGCAAGTAGTTTTGGTGTTTTAGGAAGAAACACCTCTATTAAAGCTGAAAATATGGTAATAAATAATTCAGGTTTATCTTCATTTGCTGGAACATTTGGCGGCAAGTACAACTTGACACATTGTACTATTACTAATTACTGGAATAATGGCTTTAGACAATTTCCTGCCCTATTGCTTAACAATTTTGTTTTAGACGAAGATAACAATGCTATTGTAACAGACTTAACCGAGGCCAACTTTAATAATTGTCTTATTTATGGCAATGATAATATTGAAATATTACTTGATGAACTTGAAGACGAAACCGTAAATTTCAACTTTAAATTTACCAATTGCTTAATGCGTTTTAATGATCATAGCGGAGAATTTGATAGTCCCAACTATGACTTCAATAATGTGTTGCTTTATGAAAATGTGATTTTAAATCAAAATCCAGATTTTAAAAACACAGAGCAAAACAATATGCTTATAGGTAATGAGTCTGAAGGCATCAATAAAGGCAATATAGAGTTTGCTAGTCAAATACCTCTAGATCTTTTGAACATTAACAGAACAAGCGCTCCAGATATTGGGGCCTACCAACATACAACATTTCCTGAAGAGTAAAAAAGTAATACACTTAATCTTAAAATTCAAACAAGACAAACTAAAAAATCCTGCACAAAACGATGCAGGATTTTATTTTATTGAACCCCTAGATAGATTAAAGTATAGTTCGTGCTTACACAAACAAAGGTTTATCCTTCATCATGGCATTCACTTTATCTTTTACCGCGTCAAGTTTTGCCTCATCTTCAAAATTGGCTACCACCTCATCTATTAAATCAACTATAGTAATCATATCTGCTTCTTTCAATCCTCTGGTAGTAACAGCTGCTGCTCCTAAACGAATACCTGATGTTACAAATGGCGATTTATCATCAAATGGCACCATATTTTTATTCACCGTAATATCTGCTTTAACTAAAGCCTGCTCAGCATCTTTTCCAGACAGGTTTTTATTACGTAAATCAATTAACATGCAATGATTGTCTGTACCTCCTGAAATAATATTATAACCTTTAGCTACCAAAGCATCAGCCATAGCAGATGCATTCTTTTTTACTTGTAATTGATAATGTAAAAACTCATCTGTTAGCGCTTCTCCAAAAGCAATAGCCTTTGCTGCTATGATATGCTCTAATGGTCCACCTTGATTTCCTGGAAACACTGCAGAATCTAATAAAGAAGACATTTTACGTAAGCTTCCATTTTTCAATTGAATACCAAACGGGTTATCAAAATCTTTACCCATCATAATCATACCACCTCTTGGTCCTCTCAATGTTTTATGCGTTGTAGTAGTTACTACATGGCAATGTGGTAGTGGATCATTTAAAATTCCTTTAGCGATTAAACCCGCAGGATGTGATATATCAGCTAATAAAATAGCACCTACACTATCGGCTATTTCTCTAAAACGTTTAAAGTCAATATCGCGCGAATACGCTGAAGCACCCGCAATAATCAATTTAGGTTGCTCTTTTGTGGCAATTTCTTGTATTTTATCATAATTTAAAACCCCTGTCTCCTGCTCTACACCATAAAACACAGGGTTATAAAGTTTTCCTGAAAAATTTACAGGAGAACCGTGAGTTAAATGCCCTCCATGTGACAAGTCAAAACCTAAAATTTTATCTCCTGGTTTTAAGCAAGCGTGATAAACAGCTGTATTAGCTTGACTTCCAGAATGAGGTTGCACATTTACATATTCAGCTCCAAACAAGGTTTTTGCTCTATCTATAGCTATTTGCTCAACTTCATCAACCACTTCACATCCTCCATAATAACGCTTTCCTGGATACCCTTCGGCGTATTTATTTGTTAACACAGAGCCAGCAGCTTCCATCACTTGAGGGCTTACAAAATTCTCTGAAGCAATAAGTTCTATACCATGAAGTTGGCGTTCTTTTTCTGCTTGAATGAGTTCAAAAATTTGTTCGTCGCGTTGCATAAAATAAAATTCTGATTAAATATTCGGCAAAAATAATAAATACCTCAGTTAAATACACCAAAATCTATAGAATAAGAGTTAAGTTTTTAACGGTTTTATCAACGGTTAGATTTAATTTAGATTTTGTTTGTTTTTTTCATTTAAAATAAAAAAAATGTGTAGGTTTGATACGAATACAATAACCTTTAAAATTAAAGTTATGCCATTATCAGCTAACAATCCAGATAGAACCTCTTGGTTACATGTAGATAAAAATTCAGATTTTCCAATTCAAAATATCCCTTTTGGCGTTTTCTTAACACGTGATGATATTATCACTATTGGTACTCGTATTGGCGATACCGCAATTGACCTTGGAGCATTACACCAGCTTGGATATTTTAAAGGGATTCCTCTAACTGATGATATTTTTCTTCAAGATACTTTAAATGATTTTATAGCCGATGGAAGAAAAACTTGGCGCGCAGTGAGAAATCGTATCGCTGAAATTTTTGATGCTGAAAATGATACTTTAAAAAATAATACAAAACACAAGAAAACCATTCTTTTTAGGCTAGATGAAATTGAAATGCAATTACCAGTTCAAATTGGTGATTACACAGATTTTTACTCGAGTAAGGAACACGCCACCAATGTGGGCTCTATGTTTAGAGATCCAGACAATGCTTTATTGCCTAATTGGCTACATATACCCGTTGCTTATCATAGCAGAAGTTCTTCAGTTATTCCATCTGGAATTCCAATACACAGACCGCAGGGACAAACCTTACCACATGGCTCTAGCGAACCTGTTTTTGGTCCAAGTAAATTAGTTGACTTTGAACTTGAAATGGCTTTCATTACAACCGACGCCAATGATTTAGGAGAACCAATTCCTATTCATGAAGCTGAAGAATATATTTTCGGACTCGTGCTTTTAAATGATTGGAGTGCGCGTGATATTCAAAAATGGGAATATGCACCTCTTGGTCCGTTCTTAGCTAAAAACTTTGCCTCTTCTATTTCGCCGTGGATTGTAACGCTTGATGCTTTAGAACCTTTCCGTGTTGAAAGTCCTAAACCCATTAAACCTCAACTTGATTACTTAAAATATAAAGGAAAAAAAAGTTATGATATTCAATTAGAAGTAGCTATTCAACCTAAAGGAGCCAAAGAAACTATAGTGAGTAAATCTAACTTTAAATACATGTATTGGAATATGGTACAACAATTGGCTCATCATACAGTAAATGGATGTCCTGTTAACTCTGGTGACATGATGGGTAGTGGTACTATTTCTGGCCCAACAGAAGCCAGCTATGGCTCCATGTTAGAACTAACTTGGAAAGGTGAAAAACCTATTAAAATGACTGATGGAACAGAGCGTAAATTCATAAATGATTATGATACCGTGATTATGCGTGGTCATTGTGAAAAAGATGGTACAAGAATTGGATTTGGAGAAGTCTCTACAAAATTACTTCCTGTATTTAGCAAAAAGTAGCTTAATTCTTTCTTTTTTGAAATATTTTTTACGTTTTATCGGATTTATTAGTTTTTCATCCGATTGTTTCGTATTTTGGCACCACTATTGACAAGGTAAGCCCATAACCAAAATACTTGACCTATGAAAAAACTAATACTTCTTTTATTTACTGTGATGATTGCTTATGCGTGCAGTACGCGTAAACAAGTAGAACGTGCCGTAAATACAGGCAACTATGACCACGCTATTCAAACCGCCTTAAAAAAACTGAGAACCAATAAGGATAAAAAGCGTAATCAGGATTATGTTATCATGCTTCAAGATGCTTACTACAAAGTGGTTGAACGCGATTTAGGTTCTATTGCTCATTTAAAAAAGGATAATAACCCAGAAGCCTATAGAAATATTTATGAGCTTTATACAGGATTAGATGGCAGACAGGAGTCTATAAAACCTCTTATACCTCTATATATAGATGACCAACCAGTAGTTTTCGAATTCAATAATTATAGTGATGCTATTCTTGATGCCAAGAACAAAGTATCTAGCTACTATTATCAAAAGGGGCTAGCCTTATTAAACGCAAAAGACAAACAATCTATTAGAGAAGCATATAACACTTTAGAATATATTGAAAACATTAACCCAAATTATAAAGATACGCCTAATCTTTTAAACGAAGCCCATGAACGTGGAACAGATTATATCTTGGTTTCTATAAATAATGAAACCGAACAAATGATTCCTGAAAAACTTGAAGCCGACTTACTAAGCATGGACACTTACGGTATTAATAAGTTTTGGAGTGTTTATCATGTAAACAAAATAAAAGATCTTAATTATGATTACACGCTACAGCTTAACCTAAAACAAATCAACGTTTCTCCTGAGCGCATCACGGAGCGTGAATTTGTTAGAGAAAAAGAGGTTAAAGACGGTTGGCAGTACGCCTATGATGAAAAAGGTAACGTAGCAAAAGACAGCCTTGGAAACGACATTAAAGTTGATAAAATAGTAAAAGTTACATGTCGTTATTTTGAAACGATTCAAACAAAAACCTCTCAAGTTATTGGTGATGTTGTTTATAAAGACTTAAAAACAAATCAAATATTAGATAAATTCCCTGTAAATAGTGAATTTGTATTCGAATACATTTTTGCGACTTCTAAAGGAGATAGGCGCGCTTTACTCCCTGATGATATTGGCTATTTAGAACATCGCAGAGTACCTTTTCCTAATAACGAACAAATGGTTTATGACACAGGAGAAGACTTAAAGCTTAAACTTAAACAAATTATTAATTCCTATAGGATTTAACGTATTAAAGCCTTTAACTAACCGTTAAAGGCTTTTTATGCTATATTAAAAAGGAGCCGAGCAATGGACAGTAAGTTCTTCCTTCAAAATGGGATGCTTAAATGTTATACGTTCCGCATGGAGATGTAACCTATCCAATTTTGTTCCATACAAATCATCGCCTAGTATAGGCGTTTTTAATCCGTTTTGATGAGCCGCATGTACCCTGAGCTGATGTGTTCGCCCTGTAATGGGATAAAAATAAACCCTTGTTTTCCCATCTTCAACCGTAATCACTTCAAATTTGGTTTTAGCTAGTTTTCCATGTTTATAACAAACTAATTGCTGTGGTCTATTATCCAAATCAACCCGCAAAGGCAAATCTATAACACCTTCTTTTTGCTCTATAACACCATCTAAAAGGGCTATATAACGCTTCTTTACCGTACGTTCAATAAATTGTTTTTGCAGCTGCTTATGTACACGCATGTTTTTAGCAACTAACAAAAGACCAGATGTAGACATATCTAACCGATGTACTAACAAAGGGCCCGTTGCATGTGGCAAATACTGCTTCATCTTAGTGTAAACAGACTCTTGTATGCGCTTACCTGGAACCGAAAGAAATTCATGAGGCTTGTTTACCAGTAATAAATAATCATCTTCAAACACAATATCCAAATCTTCATTGTAATGAGGTATTTGTAAAATAGGATTATTGTCTACCTGTAACCCTTTCATCATATGCCCTAAAATAGGTTCGCATTTACTTCTACATGACGGATAAAATTGCTTGTGTTTTCTAACTTCTGATTTTGGGGACACCCCCCACCAAAACTCAGCCATAGCTAAAGGCTCTAAATGATTCTGATATGCATATTGAAACAGTTTAGGTGCTGCACATTCACCCGAACCTGCTGGAGGAATGGGTGTTACTGTATCCCTAAAAATATCAAGCAAACTACATTCTTCTCCATTCGCATTTAAAAATCTATACTGCTGGTGTAATTGAGATTGAAGCGTAGCTGATAATGCCGCCCTTTTTTGCTTTAATGCATCTATTGGAAGTTTCATAACGCTTAATTCTTTTTCAAGAGTCTCCTGTTTATATTTCCAATGGCGTTTAAATTGTTTTAACTCAATCTGAAGCTTTTTACTGGCTTCACTCAACAATTCATTGAAAGCAGCATATTCGGTATCTAACATTACCTGTTTTGCTACTGCCCTTTCTTGATCTCGATGTTTTTTTTCAGACTTAATATTTTGCTTCAGCTCAAGTAATTCTGTTTGGTATCGCACTTCAGCATCTTTAATATTCTTTTGAGCTAATGCAAATTCCTTTGAAGCTTCCATAGTCTTTATTTCAGCATTAAACCGATTTAATGTAGCTTCTCCTTTTTTATAAAACCCTGCTTGATTTAGCGTATTATAAATTGTAGGAACAAATCCTTTTATATCATTGCTTTCTGCCAATTTACCCGAAAAAGCCGCTAGGTAACCCAACTTATTTGCTTCATTTTTCACTACCATGACCCCAAACATTTTACCTATAGGATTTCCCTTTAAAGTACTATTTAAGCCAAAATTATGTACAAAATCAGTTTGTGTTTCTAAATATTGCTGTACATCTTGAGCGGCCATAATACATAAAGGGTGTGGCTCATAGTAAAATGGAAACGTAAACTTTTCAGGCAATTCTGGTAATTCTGTAACACGGAACTCATGAAAATAAGAAGCAGAAAACAAAGGCATTTAGGTTTCAGTTTTAGGATAAGGCAAAGAAACAACTTTAAAAATATTTACTAAAGTGATGTCAATATTTTCCGCTAGAAATTACAGGCAAACCTTTGGTTGGTCTATTGTAGATATATACCCATGCCTTCAGTTTCCTTTTATCAAATAACCAAGCCTCAACAAGAATGCGTTTGTATAAATCTGGAACATCAGACTGCTCATTAATACCTTCATAATCATCTAAAACGTTAAATACAGTACTAGCGTGATATAATTGATACACACTACCATATACCTTATCTGCTGGGGCATCACTTAAAATAGCTCCAGGATAGTGCGCCACTTGAAATAACTTGCCTTGAAAATACCCATCACCTATACAATGAGAGTGAGATGCCAAAAAACGTGACATCTCATTATCTGCTTGTTTTAATAGTGTACCATATACAAATAAGAAATCATGACCCAAACAATTCATAATGCCTTACGGTTGCAATTGGGCATCAATCCAACGATTAATCTTTTCCTCTAGCAACTGTAACGGTATACAACCTGTTTCTAACACCTCATTATGAAACGCTCTAATATCAAATGCTTCACCAAGTTTTTCTTCTCCACGTTGGCGTAACTCTATCAGCTTTAATTGCCCAATTTTATAAGAGAGTGCTTGTCCTGGATTGGCCATATAACGTTCAATTTCACTAATGATATCGTTCTTTGCTTCGGCCTCATTCTCTAAAGAAAATTGAATAGCCTGTTCCCTTGTCCACCCCTTAGCATGTATGCCCGTATCAACCACCAAACGAATAGCACGATGCATTTCAGAGCTTAACATACCAAAATATTGATATGGATCTTTATAAAGTCCTAGCTCTTTACCCAAAGATTCGGTATAAAGTGCCCACCCTTCACCATAAGCGCTATACCACAAAGTTTTTCTAAACTCTGGAAGTTCTTCATTTTCCTGTGCTAAAGATATTTGAAAATGATGCCCGGGTATAGCCTCATGTAAAAACAAATCCTCCTTATCAAAAATATTATATTGTTCTACGTCTGGTATAGGCGTATAGAAAATACCTGGTCTTGTTCCATCAAGCGACCCTGGACTGTAATTGGCTGCGACCGATTTTTCTCTGAATGGTTCCGTTCTTCTTACCTCAAACGGTGTTTTAGGTTGCTTTGAAAAAAGTTGATCTATTTGAGGTTTCATCACCGCATAAATACTATCATAAAATGCAATAACCTGTGACCGTTCTGTAAAAGGCATAAAGGCTTTATTTGTTCTGATGTGCTCAAAAAAGGCAAAAAGATCTCCTTTAAAACCCACCTTAGTCATAACCTTGCTCATTTCTGTACGAATGCGAGCAACTTCCTGCAAACCCAATTCATGAATAGCATCAGCCGTCATATTGGTTGTAGTATACCGCTTTATTTGGTGTGTATAATAGGCTTTCCCTAGTGGCGTATCGGCAATACCATGAGTTTCTCTTCCAGCTGGTAAATATTCATCTTTTAGAAATTTTACCATATCCTCATGAACTGGTTTAACTTTATGATTGACCATATTTGTATAGGCCTCAACAAGCTTCTCTTTATCGCTTTCACTGAAAGATTCTGGAAAATTAAGAACAGGTGCATAATACAAATGTTCGTTTACATGACTTGTTGCTAAACCCTCAAATTGCGGAATTACTTTTACTATTAACGGTTTTGGTAAAACATAACCCGTTTTCATACCCTCGCGCATATTTTTTTTAGCAGCCTCAAGCCATATTAAATAGTCATCTACGCGTTTAAGCCAATTTTCATAATCCTTAACAGTATGAAAAGGTTGCGCATTTTTTGCGCTGGCATAACCGTTAACATCTAAATTCATTGACCACATTTGATCTATAGGCATTAAATCCTTTTTAAAAGTCATACCCTCTAAATTAATTGTGATGTCCCAAGTCAAAACATCTTTACTCATTTGCTCTACATCAGATAGTTGTGTAGCATCAATGTCTTTTAAAGCTGATTTATACTTTTCATAATAAGATTGCTTTTCCATTTTAAAAGCCTCTGATAAGGTATTTGGAAACTGGTCATTATAGGTAGCTATACCAGCATCAGTAGCCTTCTTCACATCAAAAGCTAAGCCTTCGTTGTAGTAATCTTTTAAAAGCTGAGCTAGTTGTTCTGGTGCTGGAGATTCTTCGGGTGTATTCTCTTGTTCATTTTTACATGCAACACTAAGAAAAACGCAAGCAATCAAAAGTAAGTTTCGTACCATTATAACATATTTGTAATTAATAATACCTTAAAAATACAAATATGAAACTACTTTAACGAAAGAATATATTTTTTTACAGGTAATCAACCCGTTATTAGAAAACGAATTGTTCTAAATTAATTTCGTTTATAGCACCGTGCGACTCATATGCCACAACACGTCCGTTGGCAATAACTAATAGTTGCGGCGACTCATGTATCACTTGAAATGTATTTGCTACCTCATTTGAAATCTCTCTATAATTTAAGAGATCTAAATAATATAAATCGAAATCATATACATTATCATAAGCCTTAACAAATTGATTCATAACCATGCTACTAATTCCGCAACGTGTAGAATGCTTAAAAAGCAACTGAGTTTTATGTTTAGAACGCTCTTTGATATCCTCTAGTTGACTTAAATGAGTTAACGGAACCCAAGGCAATTCCTTTTCTTTTCTGGGTTCGGTCGTTTTTCCAAATATTTTATTAAGTAAATTCATTCAATATATCTTTCTTTTACAATTTTTTAAAACACAATAATTTCAGTCGAAACCATTCTCATTACTTACAAACCGACAAAAAGTCACAAAAATTCTATTCTAAAAAGACATTTTGTCTTACATTTCTTATTGGTAGGATTATTGACCTTAAGTGGGTGTAAAAGTAAAATAATCAACTCTATAACAAGAGAAAAAAAAGAAAGAAATGAACTTAAATAATTATACAATAAAATCACAGGAGGCCATACAACAGGCGCAACAAATTGCGCAAGAATATGGTCATCAACAAATAGAAAACGAACATATTTTTAAAGGTATTTTTGAGGTTGACGAAAACGTTTTACCCTTCCTTTTAAAAAAATTAAATGTTAATGTTTCTATTTTGAAACAGGCTTTAGAAAAACAACTTGAAAGTTTCTCTAAAGTTTCTGGTGGCGATATTATGCTATCAAGAGAATCAGGCAAAACCTTAAATGATGCTGCTAATATGGCGAAAAAAATGAATGACGACTTTGTGTCAATTGAACATTTAATTCTTGCCATTTTTAAATCGAATAGCAAGATTTCCCAAATGTTAAAAGACCAAGGTGTTACTGAAAAAGGATTAAACGCCGCTATTGAAGAACTTCGTAAAGGAGAAAATGTAACCTCTCAAAGTCAGGAAGAAACATACAATTCATTAAATAAGTATGCTAAAAACTTAAATCAACTGGCAAAGGACGGCAAATTAGATCCTGTTATTGGACGCGATGAAGAAATTAGAAGAATCCTTCAAATTTTATCTCGTCGAACAAAAAACAACCCCATTCTTGTTGGCGAACCTGGCACAGGTAAAACAGCCATTGCCGAAGGCTTAGCACACAGAATTATTGATGGCGATATTCCTGAAAATTTAAAAGATAAGCAAATTTTTGCTCTAGATATGGGGGCATTGATTGCTGGCGCTAAATACAAAGGGGAATTTGAAGAACGTTTAAAAGCAGTAATCAAAGAAGTGACCACAAGCAACGGAGATATTGTGCTATTCATTGATGAAATACATACACTTGTTGGTGCAGGAGGTGGTCAAGGTGCTATGGATGCCGCGAACATCTTAAAACCTGCCCTAGCCCGTGGCGAATTACGTGCTATTGGAGCAACCACGCTTGATGAATATCAAAAATACTTTGAAAAAGACAAAGCTTTAGAGCGTCGTTTTCAAAAGGTTATTGTGGATGAGCCCGACACCGAAAGCGCTATCTCCATTTTAAGAGGTATTAAAGAAAAATACGAAACGCATCATAAAGTTAGAATAAAGGATGACGCTATTATCGGAGCTGTTGAATTATCTCAACGCTATATTACCAACAGGTTTTTACCCGATAAGGCTATCGATTTAATGGATGAGGCTGCCTCAAAAATGCGTATGGAAATCAATTCTAAACCTGAAGAATTAGATGTTTTAGATAGAAAAATCATGCAGTTAGAAATTGAAATTGAAGCTATTAAACGTGAAAAAGATGAAGTAAAACTTAAATCCCTTCGTTCAGATTTGGCTAATTTAAAAGAGCAACGTAATGCTATTTATGCCAAATGGAAATCTGAAAAAGACGTTGTTGATAACATTCAAAATATAAAGCAGAATATAGAAAACTATAAGCTTGACGCAGAAAAAGCAGAACGCGAAGGCAACTATGGTAAAGTGGCCGAGTTACGTTACGGAAAAATAAAAGAAGCGCAAGAAGAACTTGAAGTATTGCAAAAGAAACTTCAAGCACAATCTGAAAATTCTTTAATTAAAGAAGAAGTAACCTATGATGATATTGCCGAAGTTGTAGCAAAGTGGACGGGTATTCCTGTTACAAAAATGCTACAAAGTGAACGTGAAAAACTCTTAAAACTTGAAGAAGAATTGCACAAGCGTGTGGTTGGTCAAGAAGAAGCCATTGAAGCTGTAAGTGATGCTGTAAGACGCAGCAGAGCTGGTTTGCAAAATCCTAACAAACCCATAGGAACCTTCTTGTTTTTAGGAACAACGGGCGTAGGTAAAACGGAACTTGCTAAAGCGCTTGCCGAATACTTGTTTGACGATGAAAATGCCATGACTAGAATTGATATGAGTGAATATCAAGAACGTCATGCCGTAAGCCGATTGGTTGGTGCACCTCCGGGATATGTAGGGTATGATGAAGGCGGACAATTAACAGAAGCTGTAAGGAGAAAACCGTACTCTGTAGTATTGTTAGATGAAATTGAAAAAGCGCACCCAGACACCTTCAATATTTTGTTGCAAGTGCTTGACGAAGGGCGTTTAACAGACAACAAGGGCCGCATTGCAGATTTTAAAAATACCATTATCATTATGACTTCAAATATGGGAAGTACTATTATTCAGGAACGATTTGAAGCCACAAAACATATAGAATCTGCTATTGAAGCCGCTAAAGTTGATGTTTTAGCATTGTTGAAACAATCGGTAAGACCTGAGTTTTTAAATAGAATTGATGATACCATAATGTTTACACCTTTAAGCAAAGAAAACATTATTGATATTGTTGGTTTACAATTAAAGCATGTATCAAAAATGATTGCCCAACAAGGTATTACGTTTGATGCGACTCCCGAAGCGGTAAGCTATTTGGCTGATAAAGGTTACAACCCAGAGTATGGAGCCAGACCCGTAAAACGAGTTATTCAAAAAGAAGTTTTAAACGCTTTAAGTAAAGAAATTTTAGCTGGAAAGGTCACTACAGATAGTATTATACTACTTGATTCTTTTGATGACAAACTAGTATTTAGAAATCAAAATGACCTGGTGGATAAAGAATTTTAAAAAAAACTTTGACTATTTGTAACAAAATCTGTTGCAAATAGTCTTTTAGTTGGTTGGTTAGTTGAAAAAGCAATATGATTCTTATTATGAAGAAGATTATTGCTTTTTTGTTTTTAAACCCCTCTTTTTTATGATTTAATAAAAAAACATGATATTTTAAAAGAATTTCCCACTAATTCTACAATCTGCAAGCTAATATTACCGTTCGTCTAAAAAAACGAACACTTTAAAGTGTTTTATCATTTTATCTTTAGTTTAGCCTTGAGCGAGAATCCCTAATCTCCTCATTTTTTGAATTAATAAACCCTAACTTATTGATTAATAGCAATGAATCTATCAAAACAAATTGACCTTACCTTATTACATGCAACTACAACCGAACGTGACATTATAAACCTAGCCCAAGAAGCTATAAAATATAACTTTCATAGTATTTGTGTGAGCAGTTGCTACGTTCCTTTAGCAAAACAGCTTATCACGGATTCAGACATTAAAATTTCTACTGTTGTTGGATTTCCTTTAGGAGCAGCAACAACAAGCACAAAAATATTTGAAGCAAAAGAAGCTATTGATTATGGTGCTGATGAAATTAGCATGGTCGTAAACCTTGGTTTATTGAAGAGTAGAAATTACGTTTCTATTTTAAAAGACATTACAGATGTTAAATTAGCTATTGGAAACATCCCGCTTAAAGTCATTATAGAGATTTCTGAACTTAATAAAAATGAAATCATAAAAGTTTGCGAAATCTGTTTAGATGCCAAGGCTGATTACATTGAAACATCAACAGGATTTTCAAAAGGTGGTGCTACCTTAACCGCTGTTAAAATCATAAAAAAAACAGTTCGAGATAATATCAGTATTAAAGCCACTGGCGATATTGATGACCTTGAAACCATCTTGAAGTATCTGGAAAATGGCGCCGATAGAGTTGGAATTTCAACCATCATCAAACCCATTAATAATTTAAGACAATTAAGAAATAATAAAGTCTATAAACAATACCTAGAAAACAGCACACTCTTAGAGGTTGAAAAGGTATATCAATAAATGACCGCTACCCTAATTTACCCTTATAATGTTTGATTAAACCATGTTTTAAAGTAGTTTAAACAAATAATACTTAATATCTTTGAAAAGGAGTCTATAATACTATATTTCGACTCTTAATTTTAGATTGTCAATATAAAAAAGGGTAACACATGAGTCCATTCAACAAATTTATAGACCATACTTTACTTAAAGCAACCGCTACAAAACAAGATATTATTCAATTATGCGAAGAAGCCAAACAATTTGGCTTCTTCTCTGTTTGTGTTAATAGTTGCTATGTTTCGTTAGCAAAAGCCAACTTAGAACGCAGCGAAGTAAAAGTCTGTGCCGTTATAGGATTTCCTTTGGGAGCTATGAGCACGGTTTCAAAAGTTTCTGAAACCATAGATGCCATAGAAAATGGCGCCGAGGAAATTGATATGGTATTAAATGTGGGTTGGCTTAAAAGTAAAGATTACCAAGGCGTATTAAATGATATCAAATCGGTAAAAGATATCATGCCTAACAAAACCTTAAAAGTGATTCTTGAAACATGCTATTTAGAAGATGATGACATTATAAAAGCAAGTGAGCTAGCCATTGAAGCGGGTGCAGACTTTATAAAAACCTCTACTGGATTTGGCACACGAGGCGCTTCAGAAAAAGACATTACCCTAATGAAGTCGGCTATAGAAGGTACCACTAAAATTAAAGCATCAGGAGGCATTAGAGACGCACAAACTGCTTTAAAATATATCAATTTAGGGGTTCATCGGCTTGGAACATCTTCAGGTATTGCCATTATTTCAGGAAAAACATCAGATTCAAACTATTAAAATAACCTATGAGTATTCATATAGAAGCAAAGAAAGGAGACATAGCAGAAACCATTTTACTACCTGGCGACCCCCTAAGAGCAAAATGGATAGCAGAAACCTATTTAAACAACGCAACATGTTTCAATAAAGTTAGAAACATGTTTGGGTATACAGGAGCGTACAAAGGACAAAGAATATCTGTTATGGGTACTGGTATGGGCGTACCATCTATTTCTATTTATGCGCATGAGTTAATCACCGAATATAAGGTAAAAAACCTCATTAGAGTAGGAAGTGCAGGCTCTTACCAAAAAGATGTAAAAATACGAGATATTGTTTTGGCTATGGCCGCATCATCCAATTCTGGACTAAATGCCAGACGTTTTGGTGGCGCAGATTATGCGCCCACTGCTAATTTTAATTTATTTCAAAAAGCTGTAGATACGGCTAGAAGCAAGAATATCCCTGTTAAAGCTGGTAACGTTTTTACATCGGATGAATTTTATGCCGATGATTTTGATTCCTATAAAAAATGGTCAAAATTTGGTGTGCTGTGTGTTGAAATGGAATCTGCAGGCCTGTATACTGTGGCCGCTAAACACAATGTAAATGCCCTTTCAATTTTAACTATTTCCGATTCTTTGGTTACAGGAGAACGCACTACCAGTCAAGAACGAGAAACCACCTTTAAAGAGATGGTTGAAATCGCTTTAGAGTTGGGTTGATATAAAAATGGTATAGTATTCTCTCTATTATAATGTAAGTTTCTTAAAAACTGCCATTTACGGAAGCTACCTTAAAGAGTAATCAACTTAAACAACAAAGAGTCTCCTGTCTTTTTTTGAGCCAATACATCAATAGCTGAATCTTTTAACTGCAAAACGCGAGGGTATCCTCCTGTGGTTTGACAATCACGCATCAAAACAATAAGTTTACCTGAAGGTGTTAACTGCACCGTACCAGGAAGCACCGAAGACGTTATAATAGGCTCTATATCATTTTTTATGTGCTCATTGAGTTGATAAGCCATCCTATTATTAGCGTTTGAAATAGAAAACATATCATTTTGAAGTTTTTGCTGTTGTTCGGGTGAAAGCAAATCGAATTCTGGACCTTTAAAAACGTCTAAAACTTCAGAAGTTATATAAGTGTCATCAAAGCGCAAATGAGCAAAATGCTTCTTTCTTTGGAATACTTGCTTTGAAACCTTAACGACATCTCCCTTTTTTAAACTAATGGCTTTCGTAATACCTTGATACATGCTTTTACTAGCCATAATGTTTTCAGAATGTATTCCGCCTGAAACCGCTAAATAACTTCTGCAACCGGTTTTCAATGGTCCAAAAGAAAGTATATCCCCTTGATTAACTGAAATAAAGTGATTATTTTGAACAGGGTTACCATTTAATTTAGGACTCATATCTCCTCCTGAAATTACCAGAGCTGTTTCTCCATTAAATTGGAGCTTTGGTCCCATTAAGGTTATTTCTAAAACCGCTTCGTTTATGTTATTTCCTAAAAGCGCGTTTGCCAACATAGCGGCTCGTTTATCCATCACACCTGAATATGGAACACCGTATTTTTGAACCCCTGTTCTTCCTAAATCTTGAATGGAGGTATAAAACCCAGAATGCAACACTTCAATCATCTATCATCTTACTTGTTAACTGATACACGCCTGCTTGAACCAACACTTTTATATCATTATATTCTTCCTGTGACACAGCATAAAATTTTATTGTATCACCCGCATTTACAAAACAAGGTTCTGAATTAGCAACGTTAAAAAAGTTAATTGGGGTATTACCTATAATATTCCATCCTCCAGGACTTTCCATAGGATAAACCCCCGTTTGATCACCGCCTATTGCTACCGCTCCTTTTTCAATTTTCATTCTTGGCATGGATTTTCTGGGCATCTTTAATACTTTATCCAATCCTCCTAAATACATAAAGCCAGGTAAAAACCCTAAGAAATATACCGTATAAATGGCAGCGGTATGATGTTCAATAATATTTGAAACAGACATTTGTTTAGCTTTAGCCATATCCCGTAAATCTAAACCAAAACTGAAATCATAACATACTGGAATTTTCCAAAGGGTTGACTTCTGTTTTGGCAAACTACCTGCTTGTTTATAGATACAGGTTAATGTGTTACAAGTTTCTTTAAAAGATGTAATAACCTTGTTATACACCACTAACAAACTATTATAAGCAGATCGTGTTTCTAAAATATCTTTATGAAGATCAATGCTTAGTTTTTCTTTAAAATTAAGTATATCTCTCAAAATTGACGTGCTAATTTCCTTGGGCCATTCAATTAATATGGCGCGATCACCAAAGCGTTTGTATACTATATGATAGTGCATTCAATTAGCAAATTTGAAAGCCTGCTTCTATTAAGCGCTTCGTGAGATTGGAAATTAAGTACACAGCATTGGGGTTATCGCCATGAACACAAAATGTTTCAGCTTCTATGCGTTCTAAATGTCCTGATATTGTTCTTACGCGTCCTGAGGTAGCAACTCTAAACACATGCTCATACAATTCATCTGCATCTTCTATTACGGCATTAGACACTGTTCTTGATACTAAGGTTAAATCATCATTATAGTTTCTATCTGCAAAAGCTTCATACATCACAGGAATATTATGTTCTACAGCCAATTTAGCTATTACAGAGTTGTAAGGCACATAGAGTTTAGCTCTGGTCATAAGTCCTTTCATTACCTCTATAATAACCTTAGCCGTTTTTTCATCAATTGTAGCCAAATTATATAAAGCTCCATGAGGTTTTACGTGATGTAATTGTAAATGAACATCTTCCAACTCTTTTAACAAGCATTTAATTTGATGTTCTATAGTGGTATACAAGGCCACACAAGGCATGTTCATTATTTTTCTTCCAAAATTCTCTTTATCAGGAAAAGATGGGTGTGCTCCTATTTTAACATTATTCGATTTTGCCAGAGCTACCATTGTTTTCATCGTTTTAGCATCACCAGCATGCCCTCCGCAAGCTATATTGCAAGAAGATATTAAAGGCATTATTTCAGATTCATTACCTAAGCCTTCCCCTACATCTACATTAATGTCAATGTATTTATTCATGTTAAAATATATTTAGGCCGAGAACTTTGTTTAACGTAGCCATGGAAAGAAAGATACTAAAAATTAAAATAAAACCTCCCAAAATATTTTGCCATAGCTTGTTTTTATAAAGGCCTAAGACAGAATGCTTATTCATAATCCAAATTAAAAATCCAACGATTACAGGTAATAAAATACCGTTAGCTACTTGTGCAAATTTTATAATTTCTATGGGATTAATACCTAAAGAGGAAATACAAACACCTAATAACAAAACACCCATCCACACCATTCTAAATTGAAATCCTTTCATATGTCTTGCCCACCCCAAGCAACCTGTAGCTACATAAGCTGCCGCCAGTGGCGCTGTTATAGCACTGGTAATACCTGCTGCAAACAAACCAATTCCTAAAAAATATTTGGCATATGAACCATACAAAGGTTCAAGCCCTTTAGCTAAATCTGTTGCATTGTTAATTTCAGTTGCCTGAATTGCAGTGGCAGAAACAATAATACATATGGACACTATTCCTCCTAAAATTACCGACAAAACGGTATCTCTTCTAGCCCACTTTAAATCCTTTTCACTGTGCCACTTTTCTTTAACTAATGATGCATGTAAAAACAAATTGTATGGTACCACCGTAGTGCCAATCAAGGCAATAATAGTTAATAAGCTTCCTTCGGGAAATATTGGTATCAAAGCACCTTGAAGTACCTCTACTATATTGGGTTTAGTAACTATGGCTGTATATAAAAAAGATAAGCTCATTAAAAGCACTAAACTTATTAAAACTTTTTCTAATACTTTGTAGTTTCCCAAGTATAAAAGCGCAAACGCACACACTCCAAGAATAATATTTAGCGGATTAATAGTCAGGTTGTTAACGGTAATATTTTGATGTTCTAGAACAGTCTCTAACCCTAAAACACCACCACTTATGTTTCCAGCTTGATAAGCTGCATTTCCAATAACTATAGCCGATAAAATAAGGAGTACAACAAACAACTTGATAATAGGATGCTGTATTTCTGTGCGAATAATTTCAGACAGTCCTTTTTGAGCAACAATACCCAATCTTGCAGCCATTTCTTGTAAAACAATAGTCGCCAAAATAGAGAGTACCATAGCCCACAACAGTGTGTAACCAAAACCTACACCTGCCAGTGTACATACTGTAACAGTTCCTGGCCCTATGAAAGCTGCAGCTACCAAAGGGCCTGGTCCCATATTTTTAAACCATTTTTTTATCAAAAAGGTACTATTTTATTTCGCTTAACAAGGTTTCCACAGCTTTTTTCAGCTGCGAATCTTCACCGTTGGCTTTATCATCAGGATTGTTATCAACCAAGATATCTGGTTGAGCAGGCCCTAATTCCATATTCATGCCAGAATCTTTTACATACCAACCTCTAAAAGGCATTCTTACATACGAACCATCTATTAAGGTCACGCCTCCTGTTGAAATTACAGCTCCAAATGTCGGCACCCCAACTAATGTACCTAAATTCAATGACTTGTAGGCATGTGAAAATATTTCCGCATTTGAATAACTATTTTGATTACAAAGTGCTATTGAGGGTTTTGTCCATGCTGCCAACGGTAATCGTTCACTAAAGGGGTAATGCTCTTTAAATTTTGTATGCTCTTTTTCTAAATATTTAGCAGCACCACGTGGTACGGTATAAGCATGTTGTTTTACATTAAGAACAGCCATTAAATAGTCTGTAGTCCAGCCGCCCCCATTAAAACGCACATCAATTACAATACCTTTTTTACCTAGTCCTGCTGCTGTAAGTTCACGTTCAAAACGCTCAAAACTCGTCCAATTCATACCTTGAATATGAATATACCCCAACTGACCATTAGAATATTTTTCTGTTAAGCGTTGACGCTCTTTTACCCAGGCTTTATAGTTTTCATTTCGGTTGCTGCTTTTGGGTCTTATAACAATATCTAGTGTTTCGCCTGCTCGTTTGACCTCCAGATAAATCCTTTGATTTGCTGTGCCCTCTAATAAACTATAAACGTTTAAATCTTTTGTTAGCTGACTTCCGTTTACGCCTAGTATTTCATCTCCTAACAACACCTTACTTGAAGATCTATCACCTGGCATATTTGGCACCACCGCAATCACTTTTAAGCTTCCTGTTTTTGTTGGCTCAACTTCTAAGCCCAAGAATCCTGTATACTCGCGCTCCAACTGTTCTCTTGTTTCGGTACCGTAAAGTCCCATATGGCTAGCATTTATTTGCCCTAACATCCAATTGAACATGTTTTGAAAATCAGATCTTGTGGAGGCCCCTAAAGCTAACGGTTCATAAATTTCTCTTAGCTTTGTCCAATTTTGACCATGAAAATTAGGATCATAAAATCCATCACGTATTGCCGTCCAAGCTTCTTCAAAAATTTGTTTAGATTCGGCATGATAATCTATATTCATGCGCGCTGTAAAACTTAAATTTTCAGATTTATCATTTGAAAACGAAACCGAAGACAAACTACCTTTTCCTTTGGTTAAGTAAATTTTTGAAAAATCACTATTAACTACTAAGTTAGATGGTTTACTGTCATTTGAGGTAATTTCCTTTTTACTCTTCCCATTCCATTTAATCTTATATAAATCTGAAGGCACCTTGGCATCTCCTCTACCACCATTTCCTGTTGTATAGTATATCGTTTCTGAGTCTTTTGAAAACAACTGTCCAAATTCACCTCCAACAAAAGAGGTAACTTGAACCTGACGTTCATGAATATCTTCAAAATCAATAATTACGTCAACATCTTCATCCTTGTCTTCTTTTTCGGTATTCTTCTTTTCTTTTTTCGAGGCTTCTTTTTTAATTTTGGGTTTAGGCTTCTCCTCATCGTTTTCTTCCCAATCTTGAGTTGTTTTTTCCCAATCTTCTTGCCTTAGCCATGTAAACCAAACATCATAATCGCTGTTATTTCTATTTGAAGAAAACATAAGCTTTCTACCATCGGGACTCCAAACAGGACTTCTATCTTGTTTGGGATGCATTGAAATATTTACAGGTTTCTGTGTATTATCTGCCCTATGTATGTAAATTTCTCCGTTAAAATCAAGATCACTTAGATTATACGCTAGCCATTTAGAGTCTGGTGACCACGATATACCACTGGGCGTATCCCAACCGTTTAATAACACTTTTTCATTCGTTAGTTTTCCGCTGTCACTAATATCAGCTACAATAAGCTTACCTCTACCTCTAACAAAAGCCATTTGTTTCCCATTAGGTGCCAATTTTAAACTACTTTCTGATTCAGTTGTTTTTGTTACGCGCTCTATTTTATGTTTTAGTGTTTTAAACAGATTGCTCTGGTTTTTATCATTTGATTTTACCAAGTATATATCATTTTGACCTCCTCTATCAGACACAAATAGTAATGTACTATCATTTAACCATACCGCATTTCTGTCTCTATAAGCCGATTTTGACACATTAACCGTTCGTTTTTTATCCTTGTCTGTTTCTCTTATAAACAGTTCGCCTCTCACTTCAAGCGCTGCTAGTTTTCCGTTTGGAGACACCGCTATATCTTGAACACCACTTGAAAAACTTTTGTGAGAAACCGGATTGAACCTATAATCTGAAGTAATATCAATATTTATCTTATTTTGTTTTTTTGAAGACACATTATAAGTATACACTTTATTGCCTTTAACCATGATTATATCATTTCCATTTCTACTAATTTGAAATGAAAAAATTCCCATATTGGTAAAGTTTGAAATTTGAGAAACGGTTCCTTTTTTTGTTCCGTTATCATCTACTTCTACCTTGTGTACATTGTATTTTCCACTTCTTGAAGATTGGAAATAAATAGTGTGATCGTTAGCCCATTGCGGATAAAAATCATTTCCATTATACGTTGTTATTTTTGAGTAGGTATCATTTTGAATGTGATATACCCAAATATCTCTATTGGCAGGACCTTGGTAAGCCTCGCGCTCCATTCTGCAAGTTCCCCGCACAAAGGCAATTATTTTTCCATTAGGAGACATGGTTGCTTGTAACCCCACCGCATTTAAAAATCGGTACGGTGTTCCTCCTTTTTCATTAACTATATGTATTTCTGCTTCGCGTTCTACCTGTGCAAAATTTCTTCTGGTTGAAAAAAGAATATCTCCATTTTTTGTGTAATCGGTAATATTGTCAGGCGCTGAATGAAATGTTAATCGTTTGGGTAATCCACCTTTTGCGGGTATAGTATAAATATCGTCATTGCCATAGCGGTCACTTTGAAAGGCTATTTGCTTTCCGTCATAACTCCAAATAGGGTTTGTATCATAAGCCTCATGAATAGTTAATCTTCTGGTATTACTACCATCAATAAGAGCCGTCCATATATCGCCTTGATAATTAAATGCAATATGTTGTCCGTCTGGACTAATGGCAGGGGCATTTATAAGTGGTGTTTGCGCCACACTTAAACTCACAAATAGACTAAATACCGCAACAAATATTATGTTTAATTTCATATAGTTTGAATGAATAATTTTTATATCTCCTTTTAATTGTGTGCTGTATTTAAGGCATAAATAGCATAGGTACCTAACCAATGTCCGCCCTCATAGCTATCTCCAAAAATACTTGGCAGCGAATAATTGATATGCTTATTGGCTATGTTTTTTAAATGGTTGTACTCCGGAAAACCTTCTGAAATTTTATACAAATTCCATGCTCTAGAAAAATTCAAGCCATCAAGATGCACCAAATGCCCATCGGTTCTATCGGATACTAAACCAACTGCCAAATCATAATTTTTATTACTCAATTCGGGTAAAAACTGTTTTAACCAAATACGATAATCTTCTTTTGATAATAAACGTTTCATTAAAGCGGCTTCCTCTAAACAAGGTGATAAAAAATCACTCCCATTAGGCTCCCAAGACATGGGGCAATGTTGATCATTCTGAAAGAAAAAGGAAGCGCGGTCTCTAATAGCTTCCTTCAAATCGGTTTTATTCAAAGTTTCTGCATAATCATAAGCTAAAGACAATCCAAAAGCGGTATTGGTATGAGTCCCCACACGAAGCGCATAATTCAATTTAGGTAAAAATTCCATGTAGCGCTGTGTAATCAAATGTGCCAATGGCTCAAGATTTTCTTCTAGTTGTCGCGCTAATGGATGATCCCAAGTATGTAATTCTTCAACCAATTTAAGCAACCAAGCCCAGCCATAAGTACGCTCATATGAGGTATTGTGCTTCCCTTTAAAATAAGCCACTTCAGCCGCAATATTTTCTTTTGAAATGTTGTTTAGAAGCCGTTCTTTAATGGCATTGCTACGTTCTAAATCTGGGAAGTCTTTTAGAAGTTTTACCAAGCTCCAATGCCCATGAACCGCTGAATGCCAATCAAAACATCCATAAAATGCAGGATGCAAATTTGCAGGTGTTCCTAAATCGTCTTCACTCCCTAAAACCTGAGACAATTTATTAGGGTACTCTGTATTAATGCAATCTAATGGCAATGTTGCCAAAATATTAGCCTGAGCTATATCTAGTTTTGGAATTTCAAAATTCAAACTATCTATTTTATTATTTAATTCGGACTGAATTGGCTGTTTTTTTTCTGTATTACAACCAAAAACAATACAAAGCAGTAATAAGGATAAAGGTATTTTCATGTGTTAAAATTATGATTCCACGAGTTAGGTTGTGTAACAAAAGATACATAAAAAAGTAAGCTTATCCTAACCAACCTTCTCGGTCTAAACTTCTATACTGAATCGCTTCACTTATATGAGAACCGTTTATGTGCTCAGCTCCTTCTAAATCCGCTATAGTTCTAGACACCTTTAGTATTCTATCATACGCTCTAGCAGATAAATTAAGTCGCTCCATGGCTGTTTTTAATAATTGCTTTGATGCCTCATCAAGCACACAATATGTTCTAATTTGTTTGGTGTTCATTTGTGCATTGTAATGCACCGTATCTGAATCTTCAAAACGTTTTGTTTGTAAAGCTCTGGCCAGCGTTACCCGCTTTCGTATATCAACTGACGACTCTCCCTTTCGTTCATCAGATAACTTATCAAAAGGCACGGGTGTGACTTCAATATGAATATCAATTCTATCCAGCAGGGGACCGGAAATCTTACCCAAATACCGCTGCATCTCGGCAGGGCTAGATGTTACAGGAGCATCAGGATCATTAAAATAACCGCTAGGACTTGGGTTCATACTGGCCACCAACATAAAGGATGACGGATAGGTTACGGTAAATTTTGCCCTAGAAATTGTGACTTCTCTATCTTCAAGTGGTTGGCGCATAACTTCTAACACACTACGTTTAAACTCTGGAAGCTCATCTAAAAACAACACACCGTTATGAGACAAGGAAATTTCTCCAGGTTGCGGGTAAGCGCCACCGCCAACTAAAGCCACATCACTTATGGTATGATGCGGACTTCTAAACGGGCGTTGTGCCATTAAACCACTATCTTTCACTTTACCAACTACAGAATGTATTTTAGTAGTCTCTAGTGCTTCATGTAAGGTCATTGGTGGCAAAATGCTAGGTAACCTTTTAGCTAGCATGGTTTTTCCTGCGCCTGGCGGTCCTATTAAAATAATATTATGTCCACCTGCTGCTGCAATTTCCATACAGCGTTTTATGCCTTCCTGCCCTTTTACATCGGCAAAATCAAACTCAGGAAATTCTAAATTTTTAAAAAACTCTTCTCGGGTATTAATAATGGTGCGCTCTAATGGTGTTTCTTTATCGAAATAATGAATCACTTCTGTAATATTATCTACACCATAAACTTCTAAACTATCAACAATAGCAGCTTCTTTAGCATTCACCTTTGGAAGAATAAATCCTTTAAACCCTTCTTCTCTAGCCTTTACCGCAATGGGCAAGGCTCCTTTTATGGGTTGCAAACTTCCGTCTAACGAAAGCTCTCCCATAATAAGATATTTATCTAAATTTTCAGCATTTATTTGTTTTGATGCTGCTAAAATACCAATAGCCAAAGTTAAATCGTACGCACTACCTTCTTTTCTTAAATCGGCAGGCGCCATATTTATAGTAATCTTTTTACCTGGAATTTTATAACCATTGTTTTGAAGTGCTGCGGCAATTCTGTAGTTACTTTCTTTGATAGCATTATCTGGCAAGCCTACTAAATGATAACCAATACCAGAATCTACATTTACTTCAACGGTAATGGTTGTGGCTTCTACACCAAATACCGCACTTCCAAAAACTTTTTTAAGCATAACATGTGTTTACTGCTTAAATGTAAGAAAAGTTATTTGTTTTTATAAAAAGAATCCCCAAAAATGGGGATTCAAAATTAAACTTAATATATAAAATTCGTTTTACTTCGCAGTATTTAAAAATTTAGGTTTAATTAATAACTGTACCCAAGCCCAGTTTTGCACATCGGCAGCTGCATCTTTTGACACACCTTTTAACTCATACATACCATCAGCAGCAAACATGTGAGAATAACCTATATTTAAACCAAATCCTTTGAACTTCTTTCCATACACTAAATCTACTTCTGTTCCTAGTGATTTTTCTCCAGAGGCTAATTCTTTTTCTCCGCTAAAGTTTAACACTTTTGCCATTAAACTAGAGGTTTCTCCAAGCTTGAAATTAGCACCCACATGAATATCTAATAGGCCAACATTGTTTGCATGATTTCCAACATAGAAGTAATCCATAAATCCATTAAACTTATGGTTTGTACCATATAAAGGGAAGAAGGCTCCAGTTTCACCAGCAGGTTTGTCATTACCACTTATTAATTCAGCCCCTACAACTAAACCAACAGCTGAAGACGCTTTAAAGTTAAGATCTAAGCCTAACAAATAAGCCCCTTTTACTTTCAGTTCTTGTTGATGCTCTCCTGTTTGAACATAAGCATTAGCAGCTAAACCAAAACCTCCCGCTTTATATTTTAAGTGTACTCCCATAGTTTGCAAGTTGCTTACCCCGTCATACACTCTTGTTCCTGTAGCATCAGAAAAGTTTTGGAATCCGTTGTTCATCAATAATAAACTTCCTGAAAAGTTATCCCAAGCATTACTTAAATGCACCATTTGCATGGTTTTATAAGAGAAGAACCCCGTAGTATCATATCCATTACCTACAGACACAAATCCTGTTGGGTGTGAATAATCTTGATTCCATGCTAAAGCTACATCTAAAGCAAACTTATCTTTTTTGTATTTAATAAGGCCAGCATCATGGTTACGCCCTTGTTGCGCCCAATCTAAGCCTCCTAAAATACGTTGATCATCATAAGATAACACCTGACGTCCTAATTTGGTTGACCAACCAGAACCCAATTGAAACTCAGCCCAAGCTTGAAAAACAGCAAAAGAATTATTCATATCATAAGGTAAAATCTGTCTGTTTTCACCCCAAACCATAACGTCTTGAAAACTTACAAATAATTTATAGGTCTCAGTGGCAAACCCTGCATTTAAACGTACTCTAGTTGAAATACCAAAACCTGGTTCTGCAGCTTCAGGAATTAAACTTCCAAAACCATGTCTATATTCCGTTCTTGGCTTGAACTCTCCATCAAGGGTAAATTGCGCTTGCATAAATTGAATTCCTGCTAAAAAAAGCGCTAAGATTAAGTATTGTTTTTTCATTTTTTTAAGGTTTTAATTTGATTTGTTTTAAGTGTTTTTGAATATAAATTTGTGATATTTTTCGTTTTAATAAAATTTTAACAAAAGTAAAAGTATAGCTTTTCACTAAACATGACAAAACTCATGTTTAGATTACAAAAAAGACAAATACCTCCTTTTTATACTTAATGCTCTAAAAAGTCTATGAGATGCTTTCTGTATGTATAGTAATCGTTGTGTTCTAAAACAGCTTTACGAGTTCTAGGTCTTTCAAAATCAATGTTCAAGACATCTCCTATTTTTGCTTTTGGTCCGCTAGTCATCATAACCACTCGATCTGCTAGAAATATAGCTTCGTCTACGTCATGCGTAATCATAACTGCTGTAATCTTTTCTTTATTCCAAATTTCAATAAGTGTATCTTGAAGCTCACCTCTTGTTAAAGAATCTAGCATTCCAAAAGGTTCATCAAGTAATAACACTTTAGGTTTTATAGCAAATGCTCTGGCAATACCAACACGTTGTTGCATGCCTTGAGACAAATCACTGGCCTTTTTATCAAACGCATCTTCAAGACCAACTTTCTGCAAATAATACTTTGCTATATCATTTCGCTGAGCTTTTGTTGCATGTGGAAATACCTGATTTACTCCTAAAAGTACATTTTGTAATGAGGTCATCCAAGGCATTAAACTAGGTGCTTGAAAAATCACACCTCTATCGGGTCCCGGGCCTTTTATATGTTTTCCTAAAACTGAAATATAACCTCCTGATATTTCGTTCAACCCTGCAATCATGGAAAGCATGGTTGTTTTTCCACAACCTGAATGCCCAATTATAGTAACAAACTCTTCTTTGCGAATTTGAAGATTCAAACCTTCCAGTACCACATAATCGCCTTTTGGAGTTGGATACACTTTTTTTAGATTTTTTAAATCTAACATAACCTCTGAAGAAGGAAAAAGTCCGTTATCCGTGATTATTCCTCTACCTTTATTTTCTAATATATTTGTAGTCATTTCTATCAATTATTTAAAGCGTCCAACAAAACTTTTAGGTTCTAACTCAGGCAACTCAAAGACTTCGACAGCTTCAGATTTACGTTCGTTACCAATATCCATTAAGTACTCAATAATAGCGTTTCTGGTTTCCTTAAAATTAGGATTATCATTGAGCTCGGTTTTATCTCTAGGGCGTTCAATATCAATTTTAAACTCAGGCCCTAAGGTTGCTCTAGGCCCTGGTTTTAACGGAATAATACGATCGGCCATGTAAATACCTTCATCAACATCATTAGTAATCAATAACGCGGTGCGCTTATCTTTTCCCCAAATATTTAAAATTTCATCTTGAAGGTTTCCTCTGGTTAAGGCATCTAAAGCTCCAAGTGGCTCATCCATAATAATCATTTCAGGTTTCATAGCTAGCGCCCTGGCTACAGCAACCCGTTGACGCATACCTCCTGATAATTCTTTAGGACGTTTATTGATAGCGTGTGATAAACCCACCATTTCAACATACTCCTTTACCAAATCATTTAACTCTTTTTTACTCTTTTTAGGAAACACTTCCTTTACGGCCATATAGATATTCTGACCAACGGTTAACCAAGGTAACAGCGAATAATTTTGAAAAATTACCCCACGTTCATGACTGGTTCCGTTTACTGGTTCTCCTTTAAAAAGCACCTCACCACTGGTTGGTTCTAACAAACCATTAATAAGATTTACTAAGGTTGTTTTTCCACTTCCTGTAAACCCTACAATAGCTACAAATTCACCTTCTTCAATTGTCAGATTGATATTATTCAGCACTTCTGTAGTGTTTTCGCCTTGTCCGTAGCTTTTGTATATATTATTTAATTCTAAATACGCCATTTTCTTTGGTTTAATTGTTGATTTTCAACTTCTTTTAAAGGCCTTCATTTTTATTAAATGATACTGCGTTTTGAATAGTTAGCATTAATCTATCTAACAAGAAACCTATAATACCTATAACAAACATGGCTACAATGATTTTTGAATTGGAATCATTTGCTCCATTTTGAAATTCTTCCCAAACAAATAATCCTAAACCAGGACTTTGCGCTAATAATTCAATAGCAATAAGCACCATCCAAGCCACAGACAATGTAATTTTTAAACCTGTAAAGATGAGCGGTAACGATGATGGTAAAATCACTTTAAAAACCTTTTGAAAAGGCCCTAATTTTAACACTTTAGCCACATTGATATAATCTTTATCAACAGAAGACACGCCCATGGCGGTATTTACTAATGTGGCCCACATAGAACACAAACCTACACTGATAAACGAAATGGTAAATGAACTATCATCACTTGAATCTATTAAAATAGTTTTAACAATCATGAACACCAGCAAGTACCAAACAACTGGTGAAACGGGTTTAAATATTTGAATAAACCAGTTGAATGCACTTTTTAAAGTTGGACTCAACCCAATAAGAATACCAATAGGAATAGCAATAATCAATGCTAATAAAAACCCAGCAAACACCGTTTTTAAGCTCATCACAATTTGATCAATAAATGATGGTCTTCCTGTATAAACAATAGGCTCTTTTCCTTCTGCAATTCTTTTAGCATTTAAAGCGGCAGTCTTTTCTTTAAATGCCGCTTTATCTGCACTAATTATATTATGATCTCGTAATAATGACTTATAGGATTCCCAAACTTGGCTTGGTGCTGGTAAGGTATTAGGCTGACAACTAATATCTCCAGAAGCTATACATGCTTTTAGTGCTTCGGCCGCTTCAGGGCCCTGATCTGCAAGTGCTTTTTCAATTTTAAAATCGGCCTCTCTATTGTATAGAACCTTAGCACCTGAATGCCAAATTCCAATAAATAATAGTATGGAAGCAAGTGGTACGACTACTTTGCGCAAGAATTTTACAAAATCTTCCTTTTCTAGCTTCCCAGTGAATAGATCTTTTAACGTGGTTAAAAACCCTAATCCCATAAATTTGGTTACTTTTCCTAATGTTATGCTTTGCTTCATGACAAATTATTTACTTAGTTCTTTTCTTAATTTTTAATTACTGTAATGCTTTATCTTTGTTACCAATTTTAAAGCTGTTGATGTATGAAATTGGATCTTTAGCATCATATGTTGTTCCATCGATAAAATCGGAAGTAGGTGCTTTATAGCCATCTGTTACAGGAATATCTGTTGCTGGAATATGCCCTTCTTCAACTAAAAGTTTTGCAGCTTTTTCCCAGATATCAGGTCTGTAAATATCTTTAATGGTTTCTGCATACCACTCAGCTGGTTTAGCTTCAGGAATTTGTCCCCATCTTCTCATTTGAGTTAAGAACCAAATACCATCAGAATAGAATGGATATGTTGCATTGTATTTATAGAATACATTAAAGTCTGGCATCTCTCTTTTATCACCTTTTTCAAACTCAAAAGTACCAGTCATTGAATTGGCTAATACCGCTTCATCAGCTCCAACATACTGTGACATTGATAATATTTTTACAGCCTCAGCTCTATTTCCAGGTTCATCTAACCATTTACCAGCTCTTATTAATGCTTTAGTAACTGCAATGGCTGTATTAGGGTTTTCATCAATGAATTTTTGAGTCATTACAAATACTTTCTCTGGATTATTTTTCCAGATATCATAGTTTGTAGTTACTGGCACACCAATACCTTTAAATACGGCTTGCTGGTTCCATGGTTCACCTACACAATACCCATAAATAGTTCCGGCTTCTAGTGTTGCTGGCATTTGTGGCGGAGGCGTTACAGAAAGTAAAACTTCAGCATCTATTTGTCCTTGTACATTATCGGCCGTATACATACCTGGGTGAATTCCGGCAGCAGCTAACCAATATCTAATTTCATAATTATGTGTTGATACAGGGAATACCATACCCATTTTAAAAGCTTTTCCTGAATTTTTATATTCGCTAATAACAGGCTTTAATGCATCCGCCTTAATAGGATGTATTGGTTTTCCATCTTCTCCTACAGGCACATTGGGCTTCATTTTAGACCAAACATCATTTGATACTGTAATACCGTTACCATTTAAGTCCATAGAAAAAGGTGTTACTAACTTAGCTTGACGACCAAACCCTGCTCCAGCAGCTATAGGCTGTCCAGCTAACATATGTGAACCGTCTAACTGACCATCAATAACACGATCTAAAACGTTTTTCCAGTTAGATTGTGCTTCAACTGATACAAATAAACCTTCATCTTCAAAAAACCCCTTTTCTTTAGCAATGGCTAACGGTGCCATATCTGTTAATTTGATAAAACCAAATGTTAACTGTGGTTTTTCAATTTCTAAAGTTTTTGTTTTTGAAGTTTCTGTAGCCACATTTTCAGCTAAAGTTGCTTGTTTCTTGTCTTTGTTTCCACAAGAAAATAGCAACACTGCTACAGGTAAGATCCAAGTTGATTTTTTGATTAGTGATTTCATAATTTATAGTTTTTATAATTCTAAGTATAATTACTTATTTTTTGACAAATATATAAGTAGCAACACTTTCTACTCATGTTAATACACATACCCTTAACTCTTTTTTATCATAAACAAAACTGCGACAACACATAAAACAAGCATAAAAAACTAAATATCAATATATTAAAACATTAAACATACCATAAAACAATACGTAAACATATACTTAATCGCACAAAAAAGAACAAAAAAAATACGTATTTATGTTTACACAAATACGTATTTTACAATTTACTTCTTTGTGATAGACTCACAAAAGAACGCGTTTTAAAACAAGCGAATTATTTACTTTTCTAAAGTTTTCAACCAAGCTTCCTGTGATAAGGCAGTATATTTTTTATTGGTGCCATAAGGGTCTTCACCTCCTTTAAAATAGGCTTGAATAAATTGCATAGGAATAGTATCAGACAATTTTTCTGGCACCTCATACTTATGATTACCATGAAAATCATGACATTGAATACAAGTGAACCATTCTTTAGCAACAATTAGTTGCTCGTGAGAGATATCTAAGGGGTCATTTTCTACAACTAAATCTTGATGACAATTCATGCAATAGTTTATGGAAGCTACCGATACCCGTTCACTATTATGTTCTGAATGACACGTAATACAAGTAGTAGCATCAATATGTTTAATGGCGTCTTTAAATCTGGGTTCAGAAAATCTATAGGTTGGATGCCTATCGTTGGCTCGATCATGACACTCCAAACAATTATCTACAGTAACATCTTTGGTTCCAAAATCTACCGCCGTCTTTCTGGCACCTACAGCATGTGAGATATTAGATTGTACTTGTTGTAATAAATTCCCTTTAGCATCGGCATGACATGTAAAACAAGACAAATCTTGATGCCCCGTATTCATGGGGCCAATGGATACGTATTTTTCTGTAGCCTCTAAGGTGAAAATGTAAAACAATACCACGCCTAAAACAAACCCTATAACACCACCAAGAACTTGTCTTTTACGTAACGGACTAACTTTAAACATACTTCTTTTGAGGTTTAAATTTCTATAACTAAATTTTCACTGGCTGGATAACTCACACAGGTTAATATATCGCCTTGAGCTACTTCGGCATCAGATAATAAATGACCGTCTGTCATACTTACTTCACCTGAAACACATTTGGCTTTGCAGGTAGAACACATTCCTGATCTACAAGAATATGGAATAACTATACTCTCAGACATGGCTTGTTGCAATATAGACCGGTCTCCCCTTACCTGTATCTGGTGCGAGGCGCCATCAATAGTTAAGATTACATTGCTTATTAAATTCCTGCCTGTAACTTTTACAACTGGTGCTTTAAATACTTCTATTTTTATCTTTTCCCGGGCTACACCATTAGCCTTAAGCAATTCCTTTATTTTTTCCATGTAGCCGTTAGGCCCACATATCATGTACACATAATCACCAAAAACAAGATTATGTTTTGAAAAAATTGTTTGTAAAACATCTTGTCTGGCCAACCCAGCATGGTAATTGTCTTGTTGTATTTTATTTGAAGAAATGATATGCTCAACAGAAAATTGATTTGGAAAACTGGACTCTAAAGCCTTAATTTCATTATGAAAAATAATAGAATCTATGGTTTGATTGGCATAAATCAATAATACTCTCGACGCTTTTTCTTCTGTTAAAACTGATTTTACTATAGAAAACATAGGTGTAATACCGCTTCCCCCGGCAAATAGCACATACTGTTTTTGTGACTTACCATGAGGTTGAATAAAAAATGAACCTGCTGGATCATCTACTTCTAACTTATCACCTACCTTAAGGTTATCATGTATATAATTTGAAACTAATCCCTTTTCTACACGTTTAATAGTAATCTTTAAATCTTTATCTGTAAACGGATTACTACTAAAAGAATACGCGCGTTTATGAATCTGACCGTCAATAGGCACATGAATGGTTAGAAATTGTCCTGGTTTATACTTTATCTTCTTAAAAAAGTTTCCATTTTTAAAACTAATACTAATAGCATCAGGGGTCTCTTTTATAATATCTTTTACTAGCAATTTCATACAATCAATTATTTATAATAAAACACCATACTAATATGAAATACCATCATTATTGACACAATAATAGACAATGCAACATGGCTAATCATCCATCCTTTAAATAGCATCTCATTATTACTTTTAATAACATCAAGATTTAAATACCCCAATAACGTGTTTGAAAAGAAGATATAAGACAGCAATAACAAATAACCATAGCCTAAAGTTGCACTATGAAAATAGAAGACTATAGGACTCACAGCTCCTAACCATTTATGTATGGCTTGCATAGGCATGGCATACTTTCTGAGTCTTTTTACTACTCGAGTAATAGTTAAAACCCATTGAAAAACAATGAGTAGTGCCAAAACCAATCCAGACCATCTTTTATAAAGTTCTTCCTTTTGAAGTTGAAACAACCACATCCATTCTAGTTTCAAAAAATATTGTAAAAAGAAAGCGCATAAAAGCACCACCCCAACTATTGTTGATTTATTTTTGGCTATCATTAACTGTTTTTTTTGGTTGAGTTGATAATGCAACTTGCCCATAACTATCTACTACAGCGATGAGCAAGTGCAAATCAAGAACTAAGTTTATTTTACAGCAACCAAGTGTTTCATTGTCTCATAAGAAGACAATTTTTTTACACTATCCAGAAAAACTTCTGCCGTGGGAAGATAATTTCCTTCTGCTGGCCACTTATTTCCTATTTCCGGCTTCTCACTTTCTTTAAACGCCTCAATTTCATCTAAATACTCCATATAAATATCTACTGTACCTTTGGCATAAGCATTTAAAACAGCTACAGTTTCTTTATATGTTAGTGAGTCTTTAGGATATTGCCAAGTTGTTGCACCCATAACGTCTCCCAATTTCCAATCAGATTTGGTGGTTTGAGGGTGTTTATTATGACAGCTTACACAAGCCCCTGCACTGGCAAGATCGGCAAACATGGCTGTATGCAATTTTTGATCTTCATCATAAAAAAATTGAGGTTCCTGAGTTTTCTTTATTTCCTGAAATAAATCGGCTTGCTTCCCTTCAAATTTGTTAGCTGCATTTACAGGAAAATCTGATCCCAAATACAACCCCAAAGGCACAGGACTCTTTATAATGCTTGTTGCCACACCTCTTAAGAATAAAGCGGGTAAAGGTCCTGCCTCCACGTCATCTTTTCTCCAATCTTCATCAAACTTCATACCTTGAGCTTTTCCTTTACCTACAATAGCTTTTGTGTATAACGTTCTTGTAACGTCATTTTCTTTAGCAACCATTTCTAACACTTCTTCAACAGAAAAGGCATTTTCTTCAGCAGCCGTTTCTGATTTTTCTTCTGGCACACCACCGCAAGCCACCAGTACTAGAGCTGAAAAAAATAATGAAATTTTATATATAATTGTCTTCATCTTGTTTTGTTTTAGTTATTAATAAGCGGCCTCAATCATTACGCTAGACATGGTTCCGTAAACACTAGCCCAAGCCTCTTTAACCTCTGAGGTAAAATCATCTCCCAACCCTGCTTCCAAAGTTCCTAAAAGCGCTTCGCCAACCGTATCATAATGAAAAGCTTCCACCTTGTATTCTACATGACGTTTTCCTAAATCCTTTAAAACAGGGATGAGTGCATCTAAATTATTAAGCCCGGCAACCGCAGCACCTAACATACTCATCAATTTATTGCCTTGTACTTTCATGGCTTCTTCACTATTTGGAAAAAGTGGTTTAAGTTGCGGATCTAATTCAAATAACTTTGAATAAAATATTTCAGCAGCAGCAGGAGCTATTGGTTTAACTTTTTCAAATGATTCTTGTACTAACGTAATGGTTTTTGGTTCCATAATATATTTGTGTTTTGGTTTGTTTCTTTACAATTAAGTATTAATACTTATTTAAAACAAAAATAAAAGCTAGAAGCTTAACCGATTATGATATAAAACAGACCAAAACAATCTTTTGATACATTAAAAAAACTACTATAACGCAGGAATTAATAAAAAGGCAAAAAAATGCCCTTAAAAAATAAGTATTTATATAAGTATGATTGAAAATTAAAAATTAGCTATCTAAAAAGAAGTTGTGCTCGCTAATTTCTTTTTTTAGAAGTTGAATATCTTTAATACCTATTTTTTTGCCTTGCGCAATAATCAAGTCCTCTTTTTTTAAAGCCGAAAAAACACGTATAACTTGCTCCTCCGTTGTTCCGGCATAATCGGCATATTCTCTTCTGCTTAAAGGTAAATTTATAAACCCTCTTAAATCACCAAATTTTCTATGAATATATAATAGGGTATCTATGACGCGTTCCCGTACCGTCATTTGAGAAATAGATTTCACTTTATTTTCACTTCTGTTAAGCTCATTAGCATAAAACAGCATCATATCATAGGTAAACGCAGGATTTTTTAATAAAATTTCTTGCAGATTATCCTTGGAAAAATAGCACAATACAGAATCTTGAAGCGCAATAGCACCAATAGAATAGTATTCCTCGGTACCAAAACCTCGATGCCCGATAATTTCACCTTCTTTAGCAAAACGTACAATTTGTTCCCGTCCATTGATACCCGTTCTAAAGACTTTAACAGTACCCTTTAAAATAAAAAACAAGCCATTTACGGGAGCACCTTCCATAATAAATTGCTGTCCTTTTTTACAACTCAATGTATTTTTATTATCGGTAAAATCAGAATCATCAAAAGACTTTAAGTTCCTTTTAATCAAACAACTATCATTAAAACAAGCACTACAAGACACATCTTTCTGTAACTTATGTTTTGACCTTATATGTGAAGCTATTTGCATCATAAAAACGAAGTAACAATCACAATATTACGTAATAATACTTAGTTTTTAAACTATAACACTTATTTTTAAGGGTAATGCAAAAAACACCAACTGAAACTATTCAATTGATGTTTTTATATCTTTTAAATGTGAAACTCGTAAATTCCGTTTTCAGCTATTGCTTATTCTTTTTGTATCTCAATTGTCCAAGTTCAATACCGATTGCAGTTCTTGCCAAAATGGTAAAAACAAAAGCCCCTAAGGCCCAAATGCCCAAAGTCACCCCAATTTCAATACCTGTTGGCGTATATTCAGAAATCTTACCATAAGGTCCTGGAATAAATCCCGGAACAATTAACCCAAACCCTTTTTCAATCCAAATAGCAATAAAAAGTATAAAACAGCAAAAATAAAGTACCTTCGGATTATTTCTTAATTTATGAAAGGTTAGCATGACAGTAGCCAAAATATTTAAAGGAATAGCCGTCCATATCCATGGGAGTAGAGCATCTTTCCCATGCAATCCAAAAAACAGGTAGTAAGCACTTTCACTATGATGCGTAGGCGCATAAAACTCCTTAAACAACTCAGAAACTAACATAATTAAATTGATTTGAGCGGCAACAGTTACTACCATAGCAATTTTTTTCAATGTTTTATCTTCAATCTTAAATGCTGTAAAATTACGAATCATAGCCAAAACTAAAATAATTAATGCCGGACCCGCAGCAAAGGCTGACGCTAAGAATCTAGGCCCTAATAAGGCATTATTCCAAAACGGACGCGCCTGTAAGCCTTGATATAAAAAAGCTGTCACCAAATGAATTCCAACAGCCCAAAACACAGACAATATAGCTCCTGGCACATATACTTTAGACTTGGCTTCCTTACCTTGATAATGCCTAAAGAGGATATAAAAAGGAATGGTAATATTTAAAAACAAATAGCCATTGAGTACCAAAACATCCCAAGTTAACATAGAGTTTGGAAAATTAAACACCCCAAGCCCCGGTATCATATGCCATAACACAGAGGGCCCACCCATATCGGCAATTACAAAAGCCAAACACATAATCAATGCAGAAACCGCAAGCCCTTCACCAATTAACACCGCTTGTTTAAAATCTACATCATGCAACACATAGGTAGGCATTACCAACATAACAGCAGCAGCAGCTACACCAACTAAAAATGTAAAATTTGAAATATATAACCCCCAACTCACCCTATCGGTCATCCCTGTGACTTGCAAGCCTTCACTCAACTGAATGGAATAACAATACATGCCCACCAACATCATAAACGTTAAAACCCCCATCCATATATGATACTTCACATTGCCATGTGTTATGGTATCTAAACTATCTTTAACTAAACTACCAAAAACCTTTATTTGTTTCATTTAAAATCTTATTAACTCTTAGCTTTATTTATTTGGGCGTTCCCTCAAGGGGGCGGGCTTTCTGTTGCAATCTTTTTGCTCATACTTCACAAAAAGGATTTACTCGGCAATCCCTAACGCAAACCAATTAGTCCATAAAATACCAGAACTTAGGTTCTGTTCCTAAATCTTCTTTTAATCTAAAGACTTTCTTATTTTCTAAAACCCATCTAATAGTACTATTAGGGTCTAATAAATTTCCAAAAATTCTTGCTCCCGTTGGGCAGGCCTCAACACAAGCTGGATTTTTCCCAGCCCTAGAGCGTTGTACGCAAAAAGTGCATTTTTCCATGACCCCTTTTTTCCTCATTCTGTTTCCTAAATAATGCTGATTGTGGTTAATCTCAGCCTCAGGAACCTCAGGCTTCTTCCAATTAAAACGTCGGCCATCATAAGGACAAGCCGCCATACAATATCTACACCCTACACACCAATCATAATCAACCACCACTAGGCCATCATCTTCACGCCATGTGGCTTGTACAGGACACACATTAACACATGGCGGATTATCACAGTGAAAACATTGTGTTCCCATATAAAAATGGCCTTCTGCTGGCACTTCATGATAGTAATTATCATCAGCTTCATCAAAACTAAAACCATTCCCGTCCTTCATTTCATGAATCCTGATGTATTGCATTTGTGAATCACGATCTTGGTTATTTTCCTCTACGCAGGCATTCACACAATCCATATACCCCTGACACTTGGAGATGTTAAACGCATAACCAAATAAGATGTTTTCTTCGGCATTTTTCGAGGACATGCTAATGTTCTTACCAGTTCGCAATTCATAAGAGCGCATCAATCTATCAACTGTAGCTTTCTTCTCTTCATCCGTCATGAGCTTATAGTTCCCCTTAAACTGTTCCTCCCAGTCAATCTGTGCTTTTTCTTTGCTCTCATCCCCACTAATCACACTACACGAGGTACTTACAGCACCAGCTCCTATTAATAAACTAGCGGTTAACTTTTTAAAAGCAGTCCTTCTGTCCATTTTAACATCAAACACCTGCTCAAAGCCATCTTTAGTTCGCTCTTCTCCAATAGAGGCATCAACAGCTGCAGCAACAAAAGCTTCATCTGTCATTTCATAGTCATCTGAGCTGTGAGAACCACAACCACCAGATGTTTTTCCACAACCACACGAACCTGAACTTGCACTACTCTTCCTGCCAAGATTTAAAGAAAACCACTTTTTATTATTGCTACTCATACCCTAAATTTTATTAAAACTACTCGTGTTTTTTTACTCTCTTTCTTTTACTGTTTGTGTATTAAATCGTGCTGGCCATTTAGACTCAAAATGAGGCTTGTGCGGATTATGACAGTTCACACAGGTCATTGAAGCTCTAGGTGGTGCCCAACCTCCAATCTTTTTACCATGCGCGCCTCCTTTCCAATCTTCAAATTGCTTGGTATGGCATTGATTACACACGTTGTAACTCTTATTAAAATCAATTTCTTTATGTGTTAAACTTTTAAGCTGATCCATATTATCAGGATTGTGACACGTTACGCAGCTCATAGTATTCTCATTAGCATGTACTAATTTAATATCCCAATGCGCCTTTTGTTCTCCTTCAGTTTGCATCTTACTTAAAGGCTTGTTATGACACTCAGTACAGGCATACATTTTAATTTGTCCTTTACGTTCGGGGATTAAAAATTCGTGTCCGCCTTCTGAAATTTTTATCATATCAATACCGTCATGATACTGTTCTGAAGACACTGTTACGCCATGATAATTTTTACTCTCAGCCTCAATTTTTTCAACAACACCATGATACTCTCCTTCACCATGCTTGCAGGAAAAAAACAGCATTAAAAAAACAAAACCGTAAATCCATTTATTCATAATACGCTTATTGTATTGCATTGTTTGTTGCTCTTTTAAAAGTTCCTATATCTGTTACTTCTTTATTATTAGATACGTGACATTGTCTGCAATTTACCCGCTCAGGATGTGTTACCCGAATCTCTTTGGGAGCACTTGGGCCAGCATGGCATGACAAACAATTTTCATGCATTTGTATTTGGTGTGGTATAACTGGCGGGCTTCCTGGCAACGCATTATTGACACCAACCTCAGGAGCATTTAGTTGTGGAAAATTCGTGTTTTTAAACAATGAACTGGTTTGCTGTGGCACATGACATTGTCTGCAATTTATCATTTCAGGATGTGGTGTTACGGGGGCATAGGCCTGAAACTTATCAACAAAACCACCATTTTGATGACATTTTAAGCATTTGTTTTCTCCCATACTTATTTCGTCTACAACAGGATGCGGAATAGACGGTGGCGCCCCATGAAATGCTCTATTTTTATAATACTCCTTTAAGGTACGTTGATGGTTTTCATCAACAGGCATGTTAGCATAATCTAAGGCGTATTCAGAGCGCTCAAAAACACCTGTTTCTGATGGCATTAAGGTTATAGAACTTTCTTTATCAACAGGGATATATGCTTCCTCTTGTCCCGCTTGATAGCTTAAATTCCAAACAAAAATAAAGGCCAAAAAGAGTACAATAAATAATGATATGATTCCTAATCTTTTCATATTAAGTCTTTATTAAACCTTTTCTACTTTAACAGCACATTTTTTATAATCTGGTTGTTTAGAAATCGGACAAAACGCATCTAAAGTAACATCATTAATCAGCATGTTTTCATCAAAGAAGGGCACAAACACTTGGTTTCTTTCAGGCACCCCTCTTTCATTTACTGAAGCTGGAAGTACAATCTCTCCGCGTCTGGTAGTTAATTTCACCTTATCTCCTGTTCTTATTTGCATGTCCTTGGCCTGCTCTGGGTTTAACTCTACATAGGCATGCGGCATGGCTTTATGTAGCACAGGAATACGTCTTGTCATGGAGCCAGTATGCCAGTGTTCAACTACACGCCCTGTACATAACCAAAATGGATAATCACTATCAGGCACTTCTGGCGCTGGTTCATAGGGTCGTTGCCAAATCACGGCCTTACCATCTGGTTTTCCGTAAAAATGAAACTTTTCGCCGTTACTACAAGCAGGGTCATACTCTGAATTGAAACGCCATTTTGTTGATTTTCCATCTACATAAGGCCATTGCGCTCCAGGCTGTGACTTTAAGACTTCTAAAGGCGCCATGGCATGCTTTTTACCTTCATGATGCCTTCTATATTCATTATATATTTCTTCTATATGTGTTGCTTCGTTGTAATAAAATTGTTTTTCGTACCCTAAACGCTTAGCCACCTCAACAATTTGCCAAGTATCACTCATAGCTTCCCCAGAAGGCTCAATCATTTTCTCAAAGTATTGTGTTCTGCGTTCTGAATTACCATACATACCTTCACGCTCAATCCACATCGCTGATGGTAAAATAACATCGGCAATATCTGTGGTTGGTGTAGGGTAAATATCAGAAACCACAATAAAGCGTCCTTCTTTTTCACAAGCATCTCGGTAACGTTTTAATTTTGGCATGGTTACCATAGGATTGGTTACTTGAATCCACATAAATTTAATATCGCCTCTGTCTAAGGCTCTAAACATTTCTACCGTATGATAAGATGGTTTAGGGTCAATGTTTTCAACTGGTACATCCCAAATTTCGGCTGCAAATTTTCTATGCTCTTCATTGGTTACTACGCCATGAGGCAATTTATGGGTTAAAGTACCAACTTCTCTTACCGTTCCACAGGCACTAGGCTGGCCTGTTAATGAAAACGGACTATTACCAGGAGTAGATATTTTTCCGGTTAATAAGTGAATGTTATAAACCAAATTATTTATCCAAGTACCACGTGTGTGTTGGTTCATTCCCATACACCAAAGTGACATCACTTTCTTATTGGGATCGCCATAAAAAGAAGCCAAATACTTAATATCTTTTGCAGAAACGCCAGAAATCTTCTCTACCTTTTCTGGAGTGTAATCTTGCAAAAAGGTCTTATAAGCCTCAAAATCAATAGACTCAGGTTTATCATTAAAACTGTATTTATCCTCTAGCCCGTATCCCATATCCGTAAGCCCTTTACTGAAGCTACAGTGTTTTTCAACAAACGATTTGTTTACCCAGCCGTTATTTATAATTTCATAACAAATGGCATTAGCTACTGCCAAATCGGTTTGCGGTTGAAAGATTATAGATTTATCTGCTGCCATACTGGTTCGGGTAGTACGTGTTGCAAAATCAATAATTTTTACACCCCGTTTAAGTCTCTGATCTAAAAGTCTGGAAAATAAAACAGGGTGCATCTCAGCCATATTATTTCCCCAAAGCACAAAAACATCAGCATTATCTATATCTTCATAACACCCCATTGGTTCATCTAAACCAAATGAGGTTAAAAACCCTGTTACGGCACTTGCCATACACAAACGGGCATTAGCTTCAACATTATTGGTACCTATACACCCTTTAAATAGTTTTGAAGCCACATAACCATCGGGAATGGTCCATTGTCCTGACCCATAAATAGACACCGCATCTTTACCATGCTCACTAATGGTTTCTTTCATTTTGGAAGCAATTAAATCTAATGCTTCCTTCATAGAGGTTTCTACATACTGTCCGTTCTTTTTAACCAAAGGTTTCGTCAATCTATCTTTTCCGTAAATAGACATCACCGAGTGATATCCTTTCACACAACACAAACCTTTATTTACAGGAGATTTAGGATCACCTTTTACTGCAACAGCCTTACCATTGTCAATGCCAACTAAAACCCCACAACCAACACCACAAAATCTACAAGGTGCTTTTTTCCAATCTAAATTACCTCCTTTTGGAAGATTCTTCTCCTGTTCTTCAGCAAATAAAATGCCTGGAAACATAGTGGCTGCAGCTGTCATTGCAGACATAATAGCCATTTTCTTTATAAAACTACGTCTGTTTGTTAACGAGGTATACATACTTAATTACTTTTAGGTGTATCAAATCCTGAAACCATTGCAAGCAATTTTAAACTTTTAATGGTTTCTATTTTTTCTTTTAAATTTTCGTCTTCTAATTTGTCATTGGTGTCTGTTACCACAATAAGCAAGTCCTTATTTTCTGCTGGGATAACCTCACAATTCTTTAGACTGGATAGAGCCTGAACCAACTCCTCTTTTTTACCGTCATGAGGGTGCGCTAAATAGCTTTTAATTGGCATTAGTTTAGTTTTAGTGTTCGTTAAATTTAAGACAAATTTATCTTAATTAAAAATAAAGAAACTGACATTTATCATGTTCTATATTAAAACACAGATATTTATAATTATTCTAAATAAACGAACAACTTATTTAGGCAACACACAAGAACTGCTTACCTTATTAATCATGCTACTTAACCCTACTCTTAAGCTTTGTTTCATTACCTTAGAATTGTAATCGTGACACTGTAAACACGCACCCACACGTAGTATGTTTTTTTGTTCTTCAAGGTTAAAAGGTCTAAAATCCGATCTTGTTGAATTTGGCTTCTTACTATTCTGGGCTTTCATGAATGGAATCCAGGCATCTTCAGGCAAACTATCATTTGAATTAAGCGCATACTCAGCTGTAAACTCCCATGTTCCATAGGTCTCATTCATCACATACTGTAAGTCACCTTTACCATACCCCAAAGCAGCAGAGTTAACATGACAAGACTCACAGTTACGAACCGATATTGTTGTAGTATGCGGTGCATTGGGTGCGTATAATCTATGAAACGATACCTCTTTTTCAGGCATACCCGTATAACTTCCTTTATCGATAGTTAAAATCATACCAGGAACTGCGGGTTCTATACTATGGTTATCTGAATCTTCTCTTACACCCAACGCAGGTAAGTCTGATGAAAATTCAGCAACATATTCTTTCCATTGTCCTTTTGTATATTTTTTACTTAACAAATCAAAAGCATGTTGCTCATCCGCATCAAATTGATTATGACAGCCAATACAACGCGAAGTCCAAGATGAATGACAGGCGCTACAGCTTACATTTTTATGTGCAACGTCTCTAGCGCAAACCTCTGATTGGGGTTTTATTTCATGTAGGGTGCCATCTTTTTTGCCTATTAAATAAGCATGTCCTAACGCATCTACAAAAGTATTAACCAAAGGATGGCCATCCTTTTCAGCCACAAGAATAGGGGCATCTGTATGGGTATAATGCCTATGTAAAAATACCAAGCTACTTTCTGCATCGAGATCATCATAAGAGGTTGTTTTGGGCTTTTCTTGAAAATGGCAATCACTGCATTGCAAAGTCACGGCCTGTTCTTCATGAGCATAGAGTTTTCCATTTCCCATAACCTCATGAGAAGAATGACAATCAATACACAACAACCCTTTTGTATGATGTACATCTTCTTCCAATTTTAAATAGACCCGATGATCTTTTAAAACCTGATAGTCACTATTATTCACAACCGCATCTGCTTCCAGTAACGTTTCTTGTAATCCCATGTAGTTCGTAGAAATTCTACTAGACCTACTATGGCAACCAAAACAATGTGTATCATTCACATGAATATCTGTTGCAGGATGATAGGTGGGCAATACGGTTTTATTTGAACTTAAATACGTGTCAAGCCCCAGCTTCGCTTCTTTTGAGTAATTTAAATGGCAGGCATTACACCCACCTCCTCTACTCAACTGATTGATTTCACCAAATTCTGATTTTTGAGCACCCAAATGACAATTGGCACACAAATCTCTTAAATGCTTATCGGCAGCTGAAAATTTCAAATCTTTAATATGGTAATGAGCATCTAAATTATTGGACTCACCAAAGACAAATTTGTCAACCGCAACAATTCCACTATTCGTAGTCATGAGCGAGTTTTCTATTTTATATAATTCACTTTGATGACAGGTTCCACAGGTTTTTTCGGCATCACTTAAATTTCCAGGAATCAATACCATACCATCATGTGATGCCTCTTTATCCATGGACCTAGCATTGCCTAAATGACAACTTGCACACCCAATATTTTTGGGATTATGATACGCTGAATACCCCTTAGTGTTTTGGTGACAGGCTAAACATGATTCCTTTTGATTGTGTTCAATATTTGAATAGTCATGACCTTCAGATGGGCTGAAATGAAAAAAATTAAAATTCCTAAAAAGAAAAAGTACACCAAAAATGATGATAGCTATAACAAAAACCCCAACCCTAAAAGTCTTATGATTCATTTTCAAGTAATTACTCAAATGTACAATAATTTAATGGGTTAAAACTAACCCCAAATATTAAAGCTTATGTAACAAATGTTACACATAAACATCTGATTATGTGACATTTATCATAAAATCAAAACAAATCAACCAATATATTTGTATCAGAAAAACTAACGAAATTATGGTTACGTCCAGACGAAAATTTATTAAAATTTCGGCTTTAGGTTTAGGAGGACTGGCAACAACATCGGCCGCACTAAACATGTTTGAGTCCAATCCCATTTTAGATAAAGCCGTAAAAGAAACGGTTGCAAAAAGACTATCACGATCGGCCACTTATTGTGAAGTCTGTTTTTGGAAATGTGCCGCATGGATTTATAAAGATGAACATAATGACATAAAAAAAATCATTGGAAATGAGCAAGATTCCCATTGCAACGGCAGACTTTGCCCAAGAGGCACTGGAGGCATTGGTATGTATAGTGATGAAGACCGCCTTAAAACACCTTTAATAAGAACTACCATAAACGGGGAAGAAACTTATAGAGAAGCCAGTTGGGATGAAGCTTTAAACCTCATTGCTTCAAAATTTAAAGACATAAAAGCCAACTATGGCTCTGAAGCATTCGCATTGCTAAAACACGGATCTCCTGGTAGTCATTTAGAACATCTTTTTAAAGCTTATGGTTCTGATACTATTGCAGAACCCGCCTACGCACAATGCAGAGGGCCGCGAGAAACAGGGTTTGGATTAACCTTTGGTTCATGGATAGGTTCGCCAGAACCCACGGACATTAGGGACACTAAATGTTTGGTTTTAATTGGCTCTCACCTTGGTGAAAACATGCATAATTCTCAGGTTCAAGAAATGTCTGATGCTATTGATAATGATGCCACCCTAATCACTGTAGACCCTAGATATTCAACGGCAGCAAGTAAGTCAAAACACTGGCTACCTATAAAACCTGCCACCGATATTGCCTTACTACTATCTTGGATGCACGTTTTAATTGAAGAAGACCTTTACAATAAAAATTATGTTGAAAAATATGCTACAGGTTTTGAGGAACTTAAAAAACACGTTAAACCTTATACCCCAGAATGGGCCTATGGCATCACCACCATAAAACCTGAAGACATACGAAAAACAGCCCGTATTATGGCCGCCGCAGCGCCGTCTGTTATTATACACCCAGGCAGACATGTGGTGTGGTATGGTGACGATTCACAACGCTCTAGAGCCGTTGCTATTCTAAATGGTTTACTCGGCTCTTGGGGCAATAGAGGCGGTTTTTATTTCAAAGAAAAAATAAGTATTCCTAAATACCCACACCCTCATTACCCTGAACCAAAATGGGGATGGCATGATTTAGGCACCCAATACCCTTATGCTGAAATGGGATTAACTACAGCTATTGTTGATGCCACGTTACAGGCAGATAAAAGTAAATACCCCATCAAAGCCTGGATGGTTGCGGGAACCAATTTAATCAACACCCTTCCGCAGAGAGAAAAAACCATTGAAGCCATAAACAAACTCGACTTCTTAGTGGTTGTAGATACCATGCCGATGGAAATAACAGGATATGCTGATGTAGTATTACCAGAATGCACCTATTTAGAACGGTACGACGGTATCCGCTCTGCACCAAACAGAACGCCTTCAATAGCCGTTAGGATTCCTGCCGTAAAACCTAAATATAATTCAAAACCTGCCTGGTGGATAAGCAAACAGATAGCCGAAAGATTAGGCTTAGGTGCCTATTTTAATTATGATGATTTTGAAGAAGTTATCGCTTGGCAATTAAACAAATTAGGTACTTCGCTTGAAGAAATGAAAAAGATTGGCGTAAAGAACTTTCCACGGCAATCTGGTCCGTTATATTTAGAAGTCGAACAAGATTATGAGTTTAATACGCCAAGTGGCAAAATAGAATTATACTCTAAAGAACTTGCCAACTATGGGTTTGACCCCATTCCTGTTTATGTACCGCACCCAGAACCCCCACAGGGGTTTTACAGACTAAATTACGGCCGTTCTCCTATGCACACCTTTAGCAGAACTATTAACAACCCGTATTTAAACAATTTAAAAAGCGAAAACACGCTTTGGGTAAACCCTAAAGTGGCACGCATTTTAAACTTGAAAAAAGATCAAGAAGTCTGGCTTAAAAATCAAGACGATATTATTTCTACTTTCTCCATTAAAGTTAGAATAACCGAACGCATCCGTTGGGATTCCGTTTATATGTACCATGGTTTTGGTCACAATAACAAAAAACTATCCAGAGCCTTTGGTAAAGGCATGAGTGACACAGATTTAATTTCAAGCACCGTAATAGACCCCCTAATGGGCGGCACAGGACTTAGAGGAAATTTTGTTTCTATTTTAAAAGAAAATCCACATAAAACTAAAGAGATATGAGATACGCCATGGTAATAGACACACTAAAATGCGTGGGATGCAGTGATTGTGTGGTTGCTTGTCAAACTGAAAATAACATACCACATGGCTATTGTCGTGATTGGATTACAGAAGCCGTTAGTGGCTCTTACCCCAATTTAGAATTAGAATTAAGATCTGAACGCTGTAACCATTGTGACAATGCACCATGTGTAAGATGTTGCCCTACCGGAGCTAGCCATATTGCAGAAGGCGGGATTGTATTAGTGACGCCAGACAAATGTATAGGTTGCGGCGCTTGTATAGAATCTTGTCCTTATGATGCACGATACCAACACCCCGATGGTTATGTTGATAAATGCACGTTTTGTTATCACCGATTAAAAAAAGGACAACTACCCGCCTGCGTTTCGGTTTGTCCAACCAAATGCATGTATTTTGGTGATTTAGATGATCCTAATAGTGATGTTTCTCAACTATTGAAAAACAGAACCTATAAAACATTAGCGCCCGAAGCAGGAACCAAACCACATGTATTTTACCTAACTTAAAGAATCTACATTATGCAAGAAGAATTATTTACAAGTGGAAGAAACATTCCAAATATAGACCCTTCTTTACAAATATGGCATTGGCCTATTTCCTTATATTTATTTTTAGGAGGCCTTGCGGCAGGTATCTTGTTTTTTGCAGCTCTTTTTTACCTTCTAGGAAAAGAAAAAGAATATCCCACTGCTGTAAAAACAGCATCTATTGTTCCTCCTATTGCATTATCAATAGGTATAATGGCGTTAGTTTACGATTTAACCCATCCGCTATATACTTGGCAACTCTATACAACCTTCAGAATAGAGTCCCCCATGTCTTGGGGGGCATGGGTACTTCTCATAACAACACCGTTATCCTTTTTATGGGCATTTAGTTTTTACAGAGAATCATACCCTAAAACTGAATCGAAACTTAAACTATTTAAAAAATTAAAGTTTCTAGCCCGCACAGAGCATTTTATTATTTCTAACAGAAAATATATAGCCTATGCATTAATTCCTTTATCTATTATACTAGGAGTATATACAGGTATTTTACTATCTGCCTTTAATGCGCGCCCGCTTTGGAACAATGCTATTCTGGGACCATTATTTTTAACTTCAGGTTTATCAACAGGAGCCGCAGCAATCATTTTGCTATCAAAAAGCAGAAATGAGCGCCGTGTATTTAGTAAAATAGATTTAGCCTTAATTGTTATAGAAATGGCACTTATCATTCATATGATTATGGGGTATTATGCTGGTTCTCAGGTTCAGCTGGAAGCTATGGAACTTTTAGTTGGTGGCGAGTTTACCCTCATGTTCTTTGGGTTTGTCATTCTATTAGGCTTACTTGTTCCTGCTACCTTAGAAACCATTGAATTATTCGGTTTCAAAGTTCCCGTAGTAGTGCCCGCCGTTTTAGTTATTATTGGCGGACTCCTTTTTAGATTTATAATGGTAGAAGCTGGACAACTCACTCGATATCTCTATTAAACCAACACATAATGAAAACAAAAAAACAAAATAATTCACACATCTATTGGAATCCCTACTTTGGAGGTTTTCTTCTAGGCATTATCATCATTTTTACATTCTATTTAACAGGACGTGGCCTGGGTGCTAGTGGTGCCGTAAAAAGTACTGTTGTTACAATAGTTGATCAAGTAGCGCCAACCCATGCTGAAAACAACACCTATTACAGTCAGTTTCTTAAAGATGATGATACCCCAATGAATACCTGGCTGGTATTTGAAGCTTTAGGGGTTATAATTGGGGCTTTTATATCGGGGAGTTTAAGCGGTAGAATTAGATGGCGCATACAGCACTCTCCAAAAATATCAAGCAAAAGGCGACTTGTTTTTGCACTATTAGGAGGTGTATTATTCGGGCTTGGAGCACAAATTGCCAGAGGATGTACAAGTGGTGCGGCTTTAAGTGGTATGGCCGTGCTATCATCTGGCGGATTTATAACCATGTTAGCCATTTTTGGTTCTGCATTTGCCACCGCATATTTTTTTAGAAAAAATTGGATTTAACAACATACTTAAACATATACAATTATGGGACCATTACTTCCTAACGGCTTTATTCCTTTTGAATGGGATAGTATTATAGCCATTATTATTGGCATAGCCTTTGGCTTTGTCCTAGAGTCTTCAGGATTTTCTTCATCAAGAAAGTTAGCGGGCGTATTTTACGGCTATGACTTTGCTGTACTAAAAGTGTTTTTCACAGCCGCAGCCGTATCGGTTATCGGTATTTATTATATGGACTATTTGGGGTATCTAGATATCACACAACTATACATACACCCCACCTATTTATGGGGCGCTATTATTGGTGGTGTAATAATGGGTGTTGGATTTGTAGCTGGAGGCTTTTGCCCCGGAACAAGTTTATGTGCTGTAGCCATAGGAAAACTAGACGCCTGGGTTTACGTATTTGGTATTATGATTGGCGTGTTTTTATTCTCTGAATTGTTTCCGCTGTTTGAGCCCATTTATGACGGCTATTTTTTAGGCAACATTACCCTCATTGATTCATTTGGATGGAATCCATATTGGATTATATTCATATTTGCCATTATTGCCGTAGTTTCTTTCGTCATTGCAGATATTATAAGAAAGCGAGTAAAAAAAGTGTTTTACGAATAAACTCAAACCAAGATGAATAAAAAGAATATTGCAAAAATTTTATCGTTTCGGTATATGCTCATGGCTACTGTGTTAATCATACTAGCTGGCGGATTATTGTTACTTCCAAAGCATCAAAAACAAGAAGGTATTACTTCTGAAACCTTGCTTAGCCATGCCATTAGTAACGAGCGCTACATATCAACCGACCAGATTTCGCATAAAATCATCAATGGAGATCCTTCCTTTATTTTAGTAGATGTTAGGGATGAAAAAAGTTATCAAACCTATTCACTGCCCAATGCTATCAATATTCCGCTTCCAGAGTTGTTTAAAGATGCGCATCTTGAGTATATAAATCAGGATCAATTTGATGTTGTATTTTTCTCTAATGATAATTTTCATGCCGATCAAGCTTGGTTGCTATGTGATCGGTTAGGGTTTAAAAATTTACGTGTACTACAAGGCGGACTAAATACATGGTTTACTACCATTATAAACCCAAGTATCCCTTCAGAAGACCAGCCTTTGGAAGATTTTGAACGTTACAAAACCCGAAAAGCAGCCAGTATGTATTTTGGCGTTACCTACCCAGACCAAGACATCGATAATAATCTTACCGTACCTAAACCAACACCAAAAAAAATCATTACGGTACAAAAGAAAAAGAAACGTGTTGCCGAAGGTGGCTGTTAAAAAGAAAATATAAGTATCATGAAAGAACTAGAAAAAACTAAACGCATCTCAATTGCTTCAACATTATTCATTTTAGTCCTGCTTATTGGATTCTTAACATATGAACGACCAAAAAACACCTTCACACTAAATACCAAAAGCACATTACAAGCTGTAACAAAAACAAATTATTTTGCCAGTTTAAATGACATTCAAAATAGCAACATTGTGCTACTTGATACAAGAAGTGAGTACGAGTATAATAAAGGCCATTTAAATAATGCCATAAACATGAGTGCTCCAGATATCTTATCGGAAGAAAATCAGGAAATTTTAAAACGCATTGACGCATCAAATAAAACCCTCATTTTATATGCTGAAAATCCAGAGCAAGTAAACATCCCGTTTTTAATACTTTATCAATTAGGCTTCAATACTATTAAATTACTTCCTATTGAAATTACTTACCACCAAAATAAATTAATCACTACCGAAGTTTCTATTGAAGCAGCCCATCAAAACATTAATGCGTTTATTGCGCAGTCAAATACAAATGTTACTTCTTCATTAAAAACACCAAAAAAGTAATTACTGTACAAAAGAAAAAAAGTAGGTTGCAGAAGGTGGTTGTTAAATAAATGAAAAATTAAAGCAACTTAAAAAAGATAGCCTACTAAAAAAACTGTATATCTTTTGATTAGATTCCAGACAAAAACCGTTATATTTGCTAAAACATAACGATTAATCTATGATTTCTATTTCAGAGGCCATTTCTATTGTAAAACAGCACGGCAAACCATTATTGAAAACCACCATCAAACCTATTGAAAAGGCAGGTGGTTATAAGTTAGCCGAAGACGTTATATCTCCTATAAATATGCCTCCGTTTAGGCAATCGGCTATGGATGGTTATGCTTTAAACCTACATGATAATTTATCCTATCAGCTTATAGGTGAAGTAAAAGCCGGTGATACCCATCAACCTGTTTTACAGAAAGGCGATGCTGTTAGAATCTTTACAGGCGCCCCTGTTCCTGAAACCGCCAATGCGGTTATGATGCAAGAAAAAGTTATTAATGCAGGTACCAAAATTACAATTGATCACCAACTAGATTTAGAACATAATATTCGTCCACTAGGCGAACAGGTAAAAGCGGGTACAGTTGCGCTTAAAAAAGACACAAAACTAACACCAGCAGCCATTGGCTTTTTAACGTCTTTAGGCATTTCTACGGTGATGGTTTACAAAAAACCTACCATTGCTATTGTTACCACTGGAAATGAATTGATTGAACCAGGACAGCATTTAGATTATGGAAAGATTTATGAGAGTAACTCAAAAATGCTATTGAGTGCCTTATATCAACTAAAATATTATGATGTTACCATTTTTAAAGTCGAAGACGATTACAAAAAAACAGTAGCGCAACTAAATACCGTTATTAACACCAATGATTTGGTACTTATTACAGGAGGCATTTCTGTTGGTGATTATGATTTTGTTGGCAAAGCACTAAACGAATTACAGGTTAAAGAGCTATTTTATAAAGTAAAACAAAAACCAGGCAAACCACTTTTCTATGGAAAAAAACATCATACACATGTTTTTGCGCTTCCCGGAAATCCTGCTGCAGCTCTTTCTTGTTTTTACATTTACGTATATATCACGTTACAAAAGATGATGCATCATCATCAAACCGAATTACCTAAAACAAAAGCCATATCTGCTTCAAACTTTATAAAACGAGGCGATCGGCCACAATTTTTAAAAGGTATTTTTGATGGTGATTGTGTTGACATTTTAGACGGACAAAACTCTTCCATGCTTCAAACGTTTGCCCTTGCTAATGCCTTAGTATTAGTGCCAGCCGAAATTGAAACGATTGAAATAAAAGACCTGGTAGATGTTATTTTACTCCCTTAAAACAGATTAGCATGAAGTATAAAATTAAAAGTAGAATATGGATTGAAACCAATAATAATGTACTTCTTGGAGAAGGGCGAGTTCATTTATTAAAAGCCATTCAAGAGACAGGCTCGCTTTCAAAGGCAGCTAAATCCTTAAACATTTCATACAAAAAAGCTTGGCAATTACTTGATTCTGTAAACAAATCAGCAAAAAAACCAGTCACCATAAATAGTGTTGGCGGAAAAGATGGTGGTGGTACCGAACTTACTGATTACGGCAAGTCACTCGTAGCCGCTTTTGATGAAATTAATAAAAACTGTTGGGCTTTTTTAGATAAACAGATTGAAAAAATAGAACGAATTTAATATGCTAAAAACGGAAAACATATACATTTTTTTAGCGATATTACCCGTTGTATCGTTTTTATATTCTAGTGTGGGGCATGGTGGCGCAAGTGGTTATTTAGCTCTAATGGCTTTATTTTCATTTGCTCCAGAAAACATGAAACCTACTGCCCTTTTACTCAATCTCTTTGTTGCAGGTATATCCTTTTATTATTACTATAAGGAAGGTTTTTTCAATAAAAAGTTATTTCTAGCTTTTGCAATAGCCTCTATCCCTCTGGCCTTTTTAGGGGGGACCATAGAAGTAGATGCCTCCATATATAAAAAAATACTTGCCGTGTTACTCATCTTCGCTATACTTAAAATGCTTAATGTGTTTGGTAAAGAAAGTACCCACATAAAGAAAGTAACATTATGGCAAGGCCTTTTGGTTGGCGGGCTTATAGGTTTTTTTTCGGGGCTCATTGGTATTGGTGGGGGCATCATTTTAAGTCCGGTAATTTTGCTTTTACATTGGGGCAAAATGAAAGAAGCCGCTGCCGTGTCTGCCTTATTTATTTGGGTTAACTCCGCTGCTGGACTCATAGGACAACTAAGCACAGGTATAACTTTAGAAAAAGAATCCTTTTTATTAGTTGCCATTGCTCTTATTGGCGGAATTCTTGGAGGTTATTATGGCAGTAAAAAAATGAACAATAAACGCTTAAGACACATTTTAGCTTTTGTATTAATAATAGCTTCTATTAAACTATTTTTTACTTAAATGATTCAAAGAAAAGACATAACTGGTATCGTTTTATCTGGAGGAAAAAGTTCAAGAATGGGAACCGATAAAGGCCGACTCATGTTAAAGGAAAAGGCATTTGTACAATATAGCCTAGATGCCTTAAAACCATTAGTTTCTGAAATTTTCATAGTCTCTGACATTCCTGAATATGATACGTTTGGCTATAAAAGAGTTACCGATTTAGTTAAAAATGCAGGTCCTGTAGCAGGTATTTGCTCTGGGCTTGAGGCTTCAAAAACGGACTACAACCTGATACTTAGTTGTGATATTCCGCTTATCACATCTACTATTTTAGAAAAGCTTATCCATAGCGTAGAAGATGATGCAGATATTATTCAAATAGAAAGTCAAGGTAAATCTATGCCGCTCATTGCGCTTTACAAAAAATCTTGCCTGACTCCATTTTCAAGATTATTAAAAAGTGGGGAACGGCGTTTGCGTGTAGCCGTAAATACTTGTAAAGTGAAAAATATCGTTTTAACTAAAAATGAACAGATTACTACCATGAATGTGAATACTAAAGACGAATTAACACAGATAAAACATGCTTATAACGATTAAATATTTTGGTCAAATAGCCGAGGTTACTCAAAAGAACGAGGAACAGATAGAAACATCAGCCAGTCATATTTCTGAGTTACTCGATGCTTTAAACCAAAAGTATAAAGAACTAAAAAACAAAGATTTTCAAATAGCTCAAAATCAAGAGCTAGTAGCTACTGAAACCAAACTTTCAGGTGCCGAAATCGCTTTACTTCCACCATTTTCAGGAGGTTAATAATTATGACAAGATATAGCCGACATATTATATTACCAGAAATTGGTGAACAAGGACAAGACAAAATTAATCAAGCTAAAGTTTTGGTTGTTGGAGCGGGAGGTCTTGGTTGCCCTGTATTACAGTACCTTACGGCCGCTGGCGTGGGTACTATTGGCATTATTGATTTTGATGCGGTAGAACTATCTAATTTACAACGCCAAGTACTTTTTGGTGCGTCTGTTTTAGGTAAAAACAAAGCTATTGCTGCAAAAGAACGGCTTCAAGATTTAAATTCTGAGGTTTCTATCAAAACTTACCCTGAAGCATTAACACACCAAAATGCAATCAAGTTATTTCAAAAGTATGATATTATAATAGATGGATCTGATAATTTTGAAACACGTTATTTAGTAAACGATGCTTGTATTTTGACTAATAAACCTTTGGTATTTGGTGCTATATATAAATTTGAAGGACAAGTCTCTGTATTTAATTATAAAAACGGACCAAGTTATCGTTGTGTTTTTCCGTCGCCTCCAAAAAAGGATGCTGTACCTAACTGCGCTGACATGGGAGTAATTGGGGTGCTACCTGGCATAATAGGAAACATGCAAGCTAATGAAGTGCTTAAAATCATATTAGATTTAGGCTCTGTATTATCAGGCCGCATACTCTACTATAATGCTCTAACTGCCAAAACCTCAACTTTAAAGATTCGTAGAAATGAAACAGCTATTCAAATGGTTTTAACTGCAGGATATCAGTTTCAAAATAAAACGATAAATATAAGTTGTCCTTCAAACGACAAAACGATTGCCATAGCTGATATTGATTTTGATGAAAACATCCAATTTATAGATGTCCGTGAGCATCATGAGCAACCAAAGGTATTAGGATTACCCGTAACACAGCTACCGTTAAGTCAATTTCAAAATGGACTAAAAAGCATTGAACCAAACAAAAAGAAAATCCTGTTTTGCCAATCAGGTATTCGAAGTCAAAAAGCACTTAATATTTTAATACAGCACAATATTAACAATGTTTTTAGTTTAAAAGAAGGCGCCAACGCACTTAACATTTACATTAAAGAAACACAAAAAACACTTCATCATGACAATTAAAAAACCAAAAAATGTTTTTATAGAAGGACCGATAAGTTCAGACTTTATAGGAAACTCAATTTATAAACATCAAACCAAAACCAGTATTGGCGCTCATAACATTTTTCTTGGGCAAGTTAGATCAGATGATATTGATGGCAAAAAAGTAGCCGCAATTGAATATACCGCTTATGAAGATATGGCCAACCAAACTTTTCATAATATTAGAGAAGCGGCCTTTGAGAAATTCGATTTAACTTGCATGCATATATACCATAGTTTAGGAGTTGTTAAAGCTGGAGAAATATGTTTGTTTGTATTTGTATCCTCTCCAAGACGAAAAGCAGTGTTTGAAGCTTTAGAGTTTATTGTAGAAGCTATAAAAGCTGATGCGCCTGTTTTTGGGAAAGAAATTTTTGAAGACGCCTCTCACCAATGGAAGGTTAATAATTGATAATTGACTATTGATAATTGATTTTTTTATGAAAGAACAATTAAAAAGTAGAACTAAAATATTTGCTAACAATTGTGTTAAAATTACGGGGTTATTACCAAATACGTACTTAGCCAATCATATAAAAGGACAGCTTATTAGATCTTCAACTTCGGTTGCTACCAATTATAGAGCAACTTTTATAGCACAATCTAAAGCTAGTTTTGTATCAAAAATCAGTATTGTCATTGAAGAAATAGATGAATCAAATTTTTGGCTAGAATTTGCATTAGATGAAAATTTAATTCAAAATAAAAACTTAGAATTTTTATGAAAAGAATCCAAAGAATTGACGGCAATCTTTATGGCTTCTAGAAAAACTGCAAGTACAAAATAATCAATTTTATATTACAAATATTCAATTTCACAAAATGGTAGATATCACACATAAAGTAACAACATTAAGAACGGCCGTAGCACAGGCTATTGTTAAAGTAAGCAAACCTGATACAATAAAGGCTATTGAAACTGACACCGTTCCAAAAGGAAATGTATTAGCTATGAGTAAGGCGGCAGGATTATTGGGAGTAAAACGTACGCCTGATATTTTACCCGATTGTCACCCCCTACCTATTGAATATACCAGCGTTTCCTATGAATTTGATGGTTTGAACATCAAGATTCTATTCACGGTGAAAACTATCTACAAAACAGGGGTTGAAGTTGAAGCTATGCATGGCGCTAGTGTGGTTGCACTAAATATGTACGACATGTTAAAGCCCATTGATAAAGGCATTGAAATACACGATATTAAATTACTCAATAAAAAAGGCGGTAAATCTGATTTTAGAGATAAGTTTAGAAAAGATTTGAACGCCGCAGTTGTGGTTTGCAGCGATACTATTTCGGCAGGTCACAAAGAAGACAAAGCAGGGAAAGCGATAATTAACAAACTGGAATCATGCGATGTGACTATTGCAGAATATGTCATCATTCCTGATGAAGCCCATGTCATTCAACAAAAGGCTAGGTCTTATCAAGAACAAGGTATTGACATGGTTATCTATACAGGGGGCACAGGCCTTTCGTGTAGAGATGTAACCCCCGAAGCCCTGTTGCCTATTTTAGAACGACGTATTCCTGGTATTGAAGAAGCCATTAGAAACTACGGCCAAGAACGCACGCCATTTTCAATGTTATCAAGAAGCGTTGCTGGAACCATTGCAGACACCTTAATACTTGCTCTACCAGGTTCTACTAATGGTGCCAAAGAGTCTATGGATGCTATATTCCCTGGAGTTTTACATAGTTTTAGAATTTTAAAAGGAGCTAGACACGATTGATAATTTGGTTAATGGTTATTAGTTATTGGTTATTGGTTTTAGTTGAAAAATAAAATGAAGAAAAATTTAAACATATTAAAAGACAGGTTTGACAGACAGCATACGTATCTGCGCATATCGCTTACAGAAAGGTGCAATTTACGCTGTACCTATTGCATGCCTACCGAAGGGGTACAGCTTTCTCCTAAAAGCCATTTAATGACCTATGAAGAAATCTATAGTATAGCCAAAACCTTTGTTCAACATGGTGTTACCAAAATTAGACTTACTGGAGGTGAACCTCTTATCAGAAAAGACATTCCCGTAATTTTAGAAAAATTAGCCACACTCCCTGTAGAGCTTTCTATTACCTCAAACGCCGTAATTATTGATAAGTTTATTGATATTTTAAAAACTCATAGGGTTAAAAAAATCAATGTAAGCTTAGATTCTTTAGATAAGGAGAAATTTAAGCATATTACCAGAAGACAAGAGTTTCAAAAAGTGTATAACAACATTTTATTACTAGTTAAAGAAGGTTTTAAAGTAAAAGTAAATGCGGTACTTATTAAGGATTTTAACGACAATGAGATTATCGATTTTATTAAATTGACGAAAGACTTACCTATTTCTATGCGCTTTATAGAGTTTATGCCGTTTGATGGCAACAAATGGGATATGAGCAAAATGGTTTCTTATGCTGATGTTATGAATCAAGTAAATACAGCCTTTACTCAAGATCAAATAGAACGTTTAAAAGATGCTCCTAACGATACGGCTAAGAACTACAAAATAAAAGATTACCAAGGAAGTTTTGCCATTATTAGCTCGGTAACCAATCCGTTTTGTGATTCATGCAACAGATTACGGCTTACCGCGAACGGGCAATTAAAAAACTGCCTATTCTCCTCTACTGAATCTGATTTGTTAACCACACTTAGAGCAGGAAAATCTATTGAACCTATTATTCAAAAAGCGGTGCTTGCCAAGCAGAAGATGAGAGGCGGCATGAATACTTTAAAGAAACTTCAGGAACCAAAATTTCATACCCAAAACAGAAATATGACGACGATTGGGGGTTAAATTCATGGTTTTTATTACATTTAGATTTAGAAAAGTTGACCATGACGCTTAATGTATTTGATTTTTTTAAGGACAATCCTAAGTACAATAAACTTATAGGAAATGACTATATGTTTGTTGAATATAAATGCCCTATTGACGTTGAGCAATTTAAACTTTGGACAGACATCCCTTTTATAACTTATGTTATTAGTGGTAAAAAGGACTGGACTTCTGTGAATAAAACATATCCTCTACATTCTGGTGATGCGCTTTTTTTAAGAAAAGGTGTATATAATACAAAACAATATTTTGAAGAAGATTACTGCACCATAGTATTTTTTATAACCGAAGATTTTATCCGAAAATTTATTTCGAGCAACGAAAACCTTATTAAAAAACCTTCTATCAGCAACGAAAACTCCCAAGTTTTTCCTATTGATGTTACAGATTCTTTAAACACTTTGTTTTTAAGTGTTTTTAATTACTTCAATATGGGTGGGGACATTCCAAAGGAATTGGTAGAAATAAAGTTTAATGAACTTCTTTTTAATATTGCACTCAACCCTTTAAATAAAGATTTGGTTACTTACTTTCATTCCTTAAAAAATATTGACAAAGCCAATATGTATGAGGTGATGATAAAGCATTTTCATAACGACTTACAACTGGATGAATTTGCCCGACTATCCGGACGAAGTCTCTCCTCTTTCAAAAGAGATTTTAAAGCACTTTTTAATGAAACTCCTGGCAAATGGCTTGCAGAAAAACGATTAGAATATGCTAAAACCTTATTACAAAACCCTAAGTTAAACATCAACGATATCTGTTATGAAAGTGGCTTTAAAAATACGTCTCATTTTAATAAGAGTTTTAAGCAGAAATATGGTGCACCTCCTTATCAATTTAGAAAAAGCATGAACTAGTTTTATAGCGTTGAACTTTAAAACAAACTTTTTGAACTTTTAAGAAAATCTTAGCCAAGCGTTTAGAAATACTTTTGACATATAACTTAAAACCAATATGTCATGAAAAAAGTATTTATGTTTTTGTATTCCATTGTTGCTTACTTAATAGGCTTTGCCTCTTTACTCTTATGGATTCTTTCTGTAAGTCACTTAGTTCCTGAAATCTCCATTGACCAAACACCAACTAAACCGTTGTTTTATGCCTTGATAAAAAACATGGCTCTTGTATCTCTATTTGGACTTCAGCATAGTATTATGGCAAGGCAATCATTTAAAACCCTATTTGCTAAATATTTCCCGAAACCTATAGAACGAAGTACCTATGTACTTATTTCTGGTGTATTATTAATGCTTTTAGTATTTCAATGGGAACCTATGGGTGGCAGTATATGGAGTTTTGAAAAAGATCAAACCTTATATTATATTGCTTATGTATTATTCTTCGCTGGGTGGATTATCTTATTTATAAGTACTTTTTTAATCAATCATTTTGATTTGTTTGGTCTTAGACAAACCTATCTTGAGCTCATCAATAAACCTTATACCAAATTACAATTTAAAGTGGTTTCTTTTTATAAGCACGTACGTCACCCGTTATATTTTGGTGGTATCATTGGCTTGTGGGCCACACCAACCATGACCGTAACACATCTTATTTTCGCATTAAGCCTCACCGCTTATTTCATTATTGGAACTTTATTTGAGGAACGCGACTTAAAAGAGGAATTTGGACAAACATATACAGACTATCAATCTAAAACTGGTATGCTTATACCTTTTACAAAATAAATAACTTAAAATATATTAGTCATGAAACACATACTCATAACCCTATGCTTTGCAACAGTATGGATTACAAATGCACAAAATCATGCCATTGCCCATGTTAGTACCTCTGAGCACATTGATTTACTCAAAACAAAAGCAAAGCGCACAACAGCGCATCACTCAAATCATTATTTTTATAGTATAGCTAGTGTTAATTCTTCAAAACCAGTAAAGCAGCTTCAAAATAAGATTATTGATTTCAATATAAGAACAACGCACGTCTTTGATAATTCAGAAGAGGCAACTTACGATATTCGTTTTAAAAACAGCAACGGTATAGCCTTAGTGACTTATAATAACGAAGGGATTCTAATTGCTTCAAAAGAAGTATATAAAAATATCAGTACACCACTTCCTATCAGAAAATTGATTTCTCAAGCATATCCACTATGGAACATTAAAAGTACCTTGTATACCGTACGCTACAATAAGCACCAACCATCTGCCAAATGCTTTACAGCAGTGGTAACAAAGGGCGATTTAAAAAAGACGATAAGCTTTAACTTATAAATTCACCTTTATAAAAATGGCTGTGTTCACACACAGCTATTTTTTATTGTTTTACCAAAACCTTTTTTTTAAAATTGCCTTTAGGTGCTTCGCAAAGCGAACATTCATACGTTTCTGGCAACTCTTCAAAAGGTGTATTAGGAGGAATATTTTGAGTAATATCTCCGTAATTTTCATTATACACGGTTAAGCAGTCTGAACATTGGTACACTTCCTCCTCAAATGCTTCTTTTTCTACCAGTTGTACTTCTTCCTCTTCTCGCTCTGTACCTAATTGTTCAAAGTATAACTGACTAAGTTCCATTAACAACCCAGGTAATTCCACCTTATCAACATCTTGAACATGCATGATATATTTTCGGGTATTAGGATCAAAGTTTTTAGCGTAAAGCAAATTATAGGTATCTCTCACTTTAAAACCTCCTTTTAACTCAGGCTGTCTGTTTTTTTCTATAACTATAGACGTAAAATTATAGGTATCGCTATCATAACTGGTTATACCAAAAGTTAAGCCATACGTACTAATATCGTTTTGATCAAAGTTTGTTACCAAGTATTTTTTTAAACTTAATGCATCTTTATCATTTACAGGAACATGCCAGTTCATTTCTAACATAGAATGACGCACATTAATACCAAACTTACCAAGCAGTTTCTCCCACTGTAACTTTGATTTTAAAGGAATTCCTTTCACGATAAACGATTTCCATGGTGTAATGGAAATTTTTCCTATTTTATTTTCTGAACACAACTCACACATGGCCTTTAAAAAGGGAATATCATAACGATTATTTCTCCAATACAGGCCTAACCAATACCTATCAGTTCCAATTCTGTTCATACCTTCGTAATAAGGAAAAGGATAAAATGGCACTTCTAAAGGCTTGTCTACCGTTCTGTTATTGGTATCGATAGCATCACTCACCAAATCAAAAACCATTTCAATAGTTTCGGGTTCTTCAATAAGAATGTTTTCAATAGCCTTTTCTATTTTATTCATGTCCCAGCTGTAAATTAACGCTGGATACATTTTGGTTTTATCCCAACCGGGAAGTCTTACATACAAATACCAGTAATCTTCATGCTCTGAAGCTATAAAATTAACATTACCTGTAAATAACGGTACCAAACGCTGCTTGGGGTCTGTAACATTAATTCGAAGTTTAGGATGATGTTTAAACTGCTCTAAAACATATAAATATTTGTCACTTGTAAGCCATGAGGTACTTGCTAAAATTTCAGCAGAAACGTATGAGGATGAAATATTTTCAACACCATCTTGTTTAGGCTTTACAAAACTAATTTTATCAAACTGGGAAAATTTACTTTCATCTATTTCCTCTGGAAAAATAATATCTTGTCTTGATCCAAAAGAAATAGAGTCTAAACCTAAATGTTCAGCAGCTTCACAAATATATTTCAATTCTCCTGGTGATAATACACCGCCGTTAATCATTAATCTATATGGCTCTACCATTACGCTAATACTTTTGAATTATGAAGAATTTCTCTCACTTCTGTTTTACAACTACCACAACCTAAGCCTGCTCCTGTTTTATTACAAAGTTCTGTAAAATCTGTGCAACCTTTTGCTATAGCATCTTGAATATTGCCTTCTCCAACTTGACTACACGAACATACCAACTTACCTAAAACTGGCGTGTCATTTGATGCGCCTCTAAGTAATTTATCTCTTTTGTCAGCCATTTCAATCTTGCTCTCAATCATGGTTTTAAATTCGGCAAATTCATTTTTATCACCCATTAAAACAGCTCCTAGCAATAAATCATCTTTTACAATGCATTTTTTATAATAACGCTTTTTGATATCTGTAAAGATAATTTCTTCATAGCTATCATCATGCTCTGGCACATTAATATCCCCTATACTACACAAACTTAAATCATTGAACTTAAGTATGTTCATTAAAACAGAACCATTATAAGCTACACTAATATCTCCAGCAATAAAATTGGCCAGTATATTAGCTTGTTCTTCAGCTGCCGATGTAATTCCGAAGAGTTGATTGTTAAACTCTGCTATTTCTCCAATGGCAAAAATATCTGGATGTGATGATTGTAAATGCTGATTTACAACAACCCCTCTTCTGCAAGAAATACCATTCTCTCTGGCTATTTCAACATTGGGAATGGTTCCAATAGCATAAACAATAGCGTTGGCCGTGATGAATTTTCCACTTTTTAGTGTGATGTTTAATTCACCTGTTTCATCATCGTCAAATACGGTACTTACCTCATTATCAAAATAAATTTGAATACCACGTTCTTGAACATCTAAGGCTAGCAACTTACTCGATATCTTATCTAACTGACGCTCCATTAAGCGTGAAGCTCTTTGAACAATGGTGATCTTAGCATTTTTGTGCTTCATAGCAGCAGCTAATTCTAAGCCCAATAAACCACCTCCAACAATAACTACATGTTGCTCTTCTGGAGGCAAACCTGTAGCATCTAAATACGCCTTGAAATCGTCTGCATCTTTTTTATTACGCATGGTAAAGCGTCCTGGTAAATCAATTTGAACATCACTAGGAATAAACGCTCTACTGCCTGTTGCCAATATCAATTTATCAAAACTGTGATTTTCATTATTAGTATCAGTTACTACTTTACTAACCTTATCAATCTTTGATATGGATGTTTCTGGATGCAGATGAATATTTAACTTACCCAGTTCTTTCTCTTTAATCTTTAATAATTGTTCCCAAGTTAATTCTTCGGTTACATATTCAGGAAGTAACACCCTATTGTAAAAAAGATTGGGTTCTTTAGAAAACACATGAATTTCATCAGCCTGATTGTATTCCCTGTAATTTTGAACAAACCTAAATGCCGCAGCACCAGCACCTACAATAATGATTTTTTCAACTTTCTTTTTGTATTTTGATACTGAAACTCTGGTAAACTTAAAATCGGGTTCTTTAGAAGTTGGATCTACATGCGTATTTGTTAAGTTATTGGCTCTGTTTAAATTACTTTGCAATTGTTTTCCCCAGTGCATAGGCAAAAACACAACGCCTTTTTTTATATTTTCTGTAACATTAGCACGCACGCGTACTACTCCATTTTCTCCTTTAATCTCTACAATATCACCGTCTTCAATCTTATATAAATAAGCATCAATAGGGTTTATTTCTAAAACGGGCTTAGGGTAATGGGTTTTTAATCGTGATACTTTACCGGTTTTTGTCATAGTATGCCATTGGTCTCTAACACGACCAGTGGTTAATATCAACGGAAAATCAGAATTTGGCTGTACTGATGTATTATATGTTTTACTTGGAACATTGAACTGTGCTTTTCCTGAAGGCGTATAGAATTTTTTATCTTCAAACAATCGGGCTGTTCCTTGATGTCTGTACTCTGGTACTGGCCATTGAAAAGTGCCTTCATTTTTCAGTCTGTCATAGTTGAGAAAAGACACGTCAATATTAGTTCCTTTGGTCATAGAAGCATACTCGTCATAAATCTCACTGGCATTATTAAAATTAAAACCTCTGTAGCCCATGCGCTCTGCAAAATCACAGAATATTTCTACATCGGGTCTAGCTTCGCCCGGCGCTTCTATCTCTTTTGGTAAATATGAAATCCGTCTTTCAGAATTTGTCATGGTACCTTCTTTCTCTAACCATGCGGCTGCAGGCAACACCAAATCGGCAAAATGCACCGTATCAGATTTATAAGAAATATCCTGAACCACTACAAACTTGGCATTCTTCATGGCTTTTTCAATACGGTTTGAATTTGGCAAACTAACCAACGGATTGGTGCAGGCTATCCAAACCGCTTTCAGTTTTCCACTTTCAAGGGCATCAAACATTTCAGTTGCTGTTAAGCCTGGTTTCGGATTTATTTTTCCTACTCCCCAAAACTGCGCTACTTCTCGGCGGTGTTCTTCATTCATCAAATCTTTGTGAACGGCTAATAAATTAGCCATGCCGCCTACTTCTCTACCTCCCATAGCATTGGGTTGTCCTGTAAGTGAGAACGGTCCTGAACCTGGTTTACCTACTTGACCTGTGATTAATGAAAGGTTTAATAAGGATACATTTTTATCTGTACCCACCACACTTTGATTTAATCCCATGGCCCACATACTGATAAAGCCTTTAGAAAGCCCAATATATTTTGCAGCCTTTTTAATATCATCTTCTGAAACGCCACATTGTTTGGAAGCTTCTTTTAAAGATGTAGATAAAATTAAACTTTTATACTCTTGAAAACCATCTGTATATTTTGAAATAAAACCTTCATCAATCAATCCGCTTTTGTATAAACAACGGCCAATGGCATTGTATAAAATAACATCGGTTCCTGGAAGTAATTGTAAGTGCAAATCTGCAAAATTCGCTGTATCAGTTTTTCTAGGATCTACAACTATTATTTTTACATGAGGGTTTTCTTCTTTATGTTTTTCAAGCCTTCTGAATAATATAGGATGACACCATGCTGGATTTGCTCCAGTAATTAAAAACGTGTCTGCCAATTCGATATCGGCGTATGAAATGGGAACACTATCTTCTCCAAAGGTTTTTTTATAGCCCACCACAGCAGAACTCATACAAAGTCTGGAATTGGTGTCAATATTATTAGTACCAATAAAACCTTTGGTTAGCTTGTTGGCTATATAGTATTCTTCGGTTAAACTTTGTCCTGACACGTAAAAACCAACGCTATCTGGCCCATGCTTTTTTATGATCGATTTAAAAACACTTGCAGCCCTATCTAAAGCATCATCCCAACTCACGCGCTCTCTAGGATGTGATCTGCTCCAACGCATTTCAGGGTATAAAATTCTATCTGAAGTATCATTAGCCACATAATGCAAGTTCATACCTTTTGAACATAACATCCCTTTGTTAACCGGGTGGTCTTTATCGCCCTCAACAAAAACCTTATTATTATTGTCTTTTTTTACAATAATTCCGCAGCCAACTCCGCAATAAGAACACGTTGTTTTTACTTCACTTTTAATCATTCAGACAAACTTTTATACTAAGTAATACAATATTATAACGAGAAACAAATGGTTCATTCATTATTCTGAATACTATAAAATTGATTCTCTATTTTCCAGATTTAATAAAAATCAATGTTTAAATTTAGCTTTTTACTTTTACTGGCACTAAGTCTTCTGCTCTAACATTTGCATCATTAGCGGCCACACTTTCATCTTCACTTGAAAAACGAATAGCTAAAGAAACTACCGCAGTTACAACCACTATGGCACCAATTATGAAATACCCACTAGACACTGCGGTAGCTGAAGCTGCAGATTGTGCAGCTTTTATGGCTTCTTCACCTAAACCCTGATTTGCTGCAATAGCTGTTTTTTCGGCTACAGCCGATTGTGATTTTAATAACATAGCAGCTAAAAATGCCCCTACATTACCTCCAGCCCCAACTATACCAGAAACAGATCCAATTGCTTTTTTGTTTATAAATGGCACCACAGAAAATGTAGCTCCCTCAGCCATTTGAACTGATAAACTAAATAATATTAAAAATGCGATACCAACAACAACACTAGTAGTTGTTGAGAAGGTCATCAACATAGCGCCTTGAACAGCAAGAATACCAGATAAGAACAATACTCTACCTCGTAACCCTTTTAATTTTCCAAATTTATCGCCAAAGAAACCACCTAAAGTTCTGGCAAATATATTCATAAGTGCAAAAGACAACACTATATTTCCAGCGGTTACACGCTCAAGCTGAAATGTATTTTGTAAATAATCATCCATAGTACCATATACCGTCAATTCAATACCAAAGCAAGAGGCATATACTAAAAATAATATCCATGTTCTATAATCTTTTAAAACGGTAGCAAAACCAACTTGATCTTTCTTCTTTTCTATTTCAATTCCTGAAGCTTTCAAATCTTTAAAATTGCCCTGAGGTGTATCTTGGGTGAAAAAATAATACACAATACCCATAACAAAACAAACTATACCCGCTATAACCATAGAGTATCTCCAGGCCTCTCCTTCGGCAACTCCAAAACCAACAACAGCGGCTGCAATAATTGGCATACCTAATCTATTGGCTCCTCCGCCAAGATTTCCCCAGCCTGCTGAAGTAGCATTAGCTGTCCCCACTATATTTGGCGCAAACATTAAAGAAGTGTGTACCTGAGTTATAACAAAAGAGGCGCCAATAAAACCAATAAACAATCTGCATGTTAAAAATTGTAACGGCGTTTGCACCAATCCACATAAAATTACAGGAATAGCGCCTAGCATAAGCAACCAAGTGTAACATAATCTTGGCCCATACTTATCACATAATTTACCAATAAGTAACCGGGCAAATACTGTTCCTGACACGGCAAGGATAATAGAATTCCATTTCTGGTCTGGCGTTAAACCCAAATCTTTAACCACATCTGGCATAAATGGTACTATACCAAACCATGCAAAAAAGCAAAGAAAAAAGGAAATGGCGGTAATCCAAAAGGTGCGTATTGAAACGTTTTTCAGATTTAACAAATTTAATGTTGTAGACTTAGTTTGTGCTGTAGTATTCATAATCAAGTACTTTTATACGTACAAATCTACGTATTAATACTTAATTTATGCTTACAAAAAATTAAGTAAGTAGGAAAAAATGTGAGGTTGATAATTTTAGAAGTCTCATTTTAACTATTTGATAAAATATGATTTAAAATTAATGCGATTTTAAGAATTTAATGTTGTAAAAACTCTTGAATCATACGTAAACCTCCTTATTTTGGCAGTGACTTACTTAAAATTGACTAGAATACAAGGACAAATACATGCTTGATAAAAAAGTATTTGCTTAAAAAAAACAGAGAAGGTGAAGTTGATTAGATTAACTGAAATTCTTTGGCCTTATTACTAAGCTCCATTAAATTTTTAACATCCATTTTTTTCATGAGATTAAATCGATGTACTTCGGCTGTTCTTTTACTAATTTTTAATTCTTCAGCAATGTCTTTATTATTTTTTAACTGGAGCACCAAAGCCAATATTTGCTTTTCACGCTTAGTAAGCTTAAACGGATCTTCTCTTTTACTTCTACTTTTGCATCTACAGCGGTACTGGTATTACCATTTACAAAATTGTTCATGATAATAGCAGAAACATCACCTGTAAAATATTTACCTCCGGAAGCTACCTTATTCAAAGCTTTTAAAAACTCTTCCTTACTAGCTCCTTTCAACAAATACCCATCTGCTCCAGCTTGTATAGCTTGAATCACATATTCCTCTGAATCGTGCATAGATAGCACCAATGTTTTCACATCATGATAGTGCTTTTTAACCTCACCTACTACCTCAATACCATTCATTTCTGGCATCCTGATATCTACAATTAAAACATGAGGTCTATTTTTATCAACAATATCTATAGCCTCTTTTCCATTAGAAGCTTCATCAATAACCACGACACCTGATTGGTCTTCTAACAATGCTTTAATACCATCACGTACTAACACGTGATCATCAGCAAGTACAACATTTATTACATCCATACGGTTCAAATTATATCTGCAAAAGTAATAAAATTAAGTAATACTACTTATTTTATCTTTTAAGGGCTGTTACTTCTATCTCAATCAGCATGTTATCATTAGCTAATCCCGCAGAAATCATAGTTGCTGCTGGCTTTACCGTTCCAAAATATTTCTTTAAAACAGGCCAGCATTTCTTAAAATCATCAGCATTGGGTAAAATGTAAGAGACCCGTACAATATCCTGTAAAGAACTTTCTGCTTGTTCGAGTACCTCTTTAATGTTTAAAATGCATTGTTCGGTCTGCTTAACAATATCATTACTAATGGTCATATTAGTATAATTATACCCTGTTGTGCCAGACACAAACACCCAATCACCCTGAACAACAGCTCTTGAATATCCAATCTCCTTTTCAAATGTAGAGCCTGAACTAATTAATGTTCGTTGTGTTTTATTCATTTAAAGGAATATTAAGTGTTACACGTGTCCCTTTTCCTTCTTCAGACGTTAGAAACAAACGTCCTCCAATATAATTGATGCGCTCACGCATAAAGGTCATACCCATTCCTCCATCACCTGTTTTTATGCGCTTTATGGTCCTAGGATCAAACCCCTTACCATTATCATCAACTACCAAGCTCAATATATTTTTACTATGTGATAAGGATACAATGATATGCGTAGATTCAGCATACTTAATGGCATTATTTATGGCTTCTTGAGTGATACGATATATATTAATCTCAGTAAGTGAATCTAATCGTTGATTAAAGTCTGTTTTATTGAAAAATACAATTTCTTTTCCTGTAAGTCTGCTTAACTCATGTGTTAGCTTTATAATAGCTGGTACAATACCATGATCTGTTAGTTCTGGCGGTGTAAGATTAAAAGTTGCTGTTCTAACCCCTTTGATAATGTTTGACGTTAGCTCCTTTAAATGTTCAATTTTAGCAGCAGCTTTTTTTACATCATTGGCATCAATGCTTTCTAAGTTATATTTTAAACCAGTGAGCATTTGGCCAATGCCATCGTGAACATCTTTGGCTATCCTATTCTGTTCTTTCTCCTGATTTTCAATGATTTTACTTGAAATAATTTTCTGCTGACTCATCTTTTCCTCAAAGCTTTTTGTAGTCAACCTATCAATTTCAATTTGTGCTTTCTTTCGATCTGTTATTTCAGAGGCTATGATTAACAATTCAGATTTTTCTTCTGTTGGGGTATAAGGAATCATTGCTAACTCTAACCAAATATCTTTACCTTCTTTAGTTCCTGCTTTAACCTCACCTTGCCATCCCGTTTTTTTATGCTTCACTATCAAATCTTCAATAACCACTCTTTCATTTTCATTGGGAGAAATCACATTCCAAAACAACACATTATCATTAAATTTTGAATAATTAAATAACCTTGAAAATTTATTCCCCATATGTACCACACTCCCATTTGGTAAAATTCTGGCAAATAATAGAGTGTCATCCATGGCGCGACTTAAAGCTCTCAGCTCTCTAATAGATTTTTCTTTTGCTGCACTTAATATATCAGCATCAAAAGCCATTTTCTTAGCGCGACTTTCTGCCAACAACAAATCGGCCAGAATAGATTTTACCGATTTTGCCGCAGGCCAAAAAATGAATAAAAATTCACCCAACAAAATAATCAAGGTTAAAGCTGTAAGCCATAGCTCTAACTTTCTTAACCACTCTACTTTTTCATCGGCCTCTAAATCATATTGATTCACAATATCATCCATCAATGTCAAAAAAGCCGCTTCATGACTCGTTACCTTATTTATATCCGCCATGTAGGCCTCTAGCGGAAGCGGTGGTACGTTTTCAATCTTTTCAATAATAGCCTTAGAAGCCAAGCTAATGGTATCAAAAATAGGATTGATTAGTTTAAACTTTGAAGTTACTACCTTACTATTGGTTTTAGGTAACCCTAAACTATCATTGCCATACTGCAAGGCCACGTGCGACAATTCCCAAAGATGCAAGGTTTCTTTAATCTTATCTTTTAACTCAACCTTTCTTTGAAAATTGGTTTCTGAAGCAATTGAGACGATATCCTTAGTTAACTTCTGACTTAGCATACGTTGTCTCCCAGCTACATTTATAACCGTAGAGTCGCTCTCTTGCCTACTAAGATGTGTTCGTATTAAAATTTGACTTACTATAACTGATACCGCAATAGTACTTAAGGCAAGAACATATAAACTGCGTAATTTATCAAACGTACTTTGGTCTAATGAATTACTGTTTTTTGTCATTGGCCTACATTTAAGAAATAGCTTGTTTTACCAAGGCCAAACTTTTATCTGAATACGGAAGCTTTAAAGCTGCTTCGTGCCCTTTATCAGACATTTTAACCCAGGTTTTTTTAAGAATATCAATAATCTTTTCGTCGTTATGCTTATCTGCAAACTCCTCAAAATAATAATCTAAAAACACCAAGCATATGGTATCTTCAAGTGTTTGTGATTCTTCATTTTTCTTAATCAGTTTTTTAAGAATAATAGCTTTTACTCTATCAATAAACTGATCATCATAGCCTACCGATTTTAAGATATCGGCCGTTAAATCAGCATGCATCTTTTTTAGGGTTTCACGCCATTTTAAATAGCCCACCCTATCCATTGGATATTCATCACGCGCAATTTTCCAACGGCATATATGCTGTGCTCTTGCTGCAATTTGTAACGCCTTTGAAGCATTAGGCTCAAACTGTAATAATTTGCGTGTCATACGCTGCGAGTATAATAACTCTTTAGGGTAGTCCATACCCGCAACTTGGTATGTATTTATATCTTCAGAATTGGCTTTATCAATTAAAGCTATTGCGGTTTCAAATCTTGTCGGCTTCATTTTTATGTATTTTGGTCTATTCGTTAATCCGAAAAGCCAATATACACATTTCCGTTTTCAATTTTAACAGGATAAGTTGCTATTTTTAAATCATTACCTCCTAAACCACTTCCATCTTCTAAAGAAAAGTTCTTTTTATGCATGGGGCAAGCTACTTTAGGAATATCATCTTTATCACCTATCATTCCCAAAGAAAGCACCATTTCCATTTTATGCGGGCACAAATTTTGAGTAGCGTACCATTTTCCTATTCTAGAAAAATTATAAACAGCTATTTGCTTGTTTTTATACTTAATACAGGCGCCGCTATTTTCTGGAAAATCAGTGGCTTCCCCCACTCTAAACCATTCGTTTACGGCATCTTCTGTAACCGTTTCGTATCGACTAAGTATTTCTTGCATATCTTTAAAATTTGTATCCGTTATTCTTTTTTTAGCGTTACCCAAGGGTCAGGCTTTTCGCTATATCTTTTTTTCCTTCCTCAAAAAAGGATGCCGCTTCAATCCCTAACGCAGCCTATTTGCTATAGCAGGTGTTTAACTCCAAGCCTTTGGCATTTTTTGCTCACGCATAGGCACAAACACTAAATTATCATCCGTATCATCAGAGTTTACAAAGTGTTTAAAACGTTTCATCATCTCAGGATTTTCAATAGCTTGTTTCCATTCACACTCATATTTGTTAACTAAACCTTGCATTTCGTTTTCAAGCTCTTCGGCAATCCCTAAAGAATCTTCAATCACCACCTGTTTTAAATACTCTATACCACCTTCAAGTTTTTCTAACCAAGGTGCTGTTCGCATTAATGGAGCCGCCGTACGTATGTAGTACATTAAAAATCGATCTAAGTATTTTACAGCAGTTTCATCATCTAACTGCTCTGCCAGTAGTATAGCATGCTTTGGGGTAGCACCTCCGTTACCGCATACATATAAATTCCACCCACCATCAACAGCTATTAATCCAAAATCTTTACCTCTGGCCTCAGCACATTCTCTAATACATCCTGAAACGCCCCCTTTTAATTTATGTGGTGAACGTAAGCCTTTATACCTATTTTCAATATCAATTGCAAAGGTCACGCTCTCATGCATACCGTATCGACACCAGGTAGATCCTACACAACTTTTAACGGTTCTTAATGATTTTCCGTAAGCATGACCACTTTCAAAACCAGCATCAATCAACTCTTTCCAAATCATAGGTAATTCATGAATTTGTGCTCCAAATAAATCTATTCTTTGACCACCAGTAATTTTGGTATATAAATCATATTTTTTAGCCACTTCACCAATGACGATCAGTTGATCTGGTGTAATTTCCCCACCAGCAACTCTAGGTACCACTGAATATGTACCATTACGCTGAATGTTAGCCAAAAATCTATCGTTAGTATCTTGAATACCAGGCTGTCGATTAGGTGTTTCCATGGTAATGGTGGCAAAAATAGAAGCTAAAGCAGGCTTACAAATTTCACAACCATGACCTTCTCCAAATAAATTTAAAGCCTCTTCATAATCGGCCACCTTATTAACCTTTATTAAATCATAAAGCTCTTGTCTGTTAAAATTAAAATGCTCACAAAGCACTTCTCTAACCTCTTTCCCTAGTGATTTTAGGGTTTCATTAACTAAATCAACCACCATAGGTTTACAGCCTCCACAACCAGAGGTTGCTTTGGTTTTTTCAATCACATCACTTAAATTATTGCTCTCGCCTTCAGTTAAAGAACAACAAATATCACCTTTACTTACACTCTCACAAGAACAAACCTGAGCTGTATCTGGTAAATCTAACACACTTCCAAATGACGCACCGCCCTCACTTGCTGGCAAGATAAGCTGCGATGGATCCTCTGGGATAGCCATACCATTTAGGTATATTTGGTGCAACATATTATAATCGGTTGCATCGCCGACAAGAATACCTCCTAGTAAGCGTTTACCATCATGGCTTACATTAATTCGTTTATATAAATATTGCGTTTTATTTTCAAAAATAATAGAATGCCCTTTTGATGCTGGCATAAACGGTTCTCCAAAACTAGCTACATCAACACCAATAAGTTTCAATTTGGTAGACATATCTATATCCTCAGGCATTAATGTTTCCGTTTTACCAATAATTTGATCAACAGCAACCGCAGCCATATCATAACCAGGCGCTACAAGGCCATAAATCATTTGATTGTAAAGTGCAATTTCTCCAATGGCATAAATATTTTCATCAGATGTTTGCATCTTATTATTAACCACAATACCGCCACGAACGCCCATGTCTAAACCACAGGTTTTTCCTAACTCATCACGAGGTCTTATTCCTGCCGAAATAACCAGCATATCAACATCAAGCACATCATCTTCTCCAAACTCCATTCCCGTAATAAACTTATCACCCAATATTTGGTTGGTAGCCTTACTCAAATGAATATTTAATCCTATAGATTCTAATTTTAATTGCAATACCTGACTACTTCTCAAATCAAGTTGTCTCGGCATTAATTTGTTAGCAAACTCAACAATATGAGGTTCTAAGCCCATATCTTTAACCGCTTTACCCGCTTCCAATCCTAATAAACCACCACCCAATACCGCGGCCTTCGCATTTGGTTTTTCTTCTTTAAGTTTAGCTGCATATGCCAGCATACCTTCTAGGTCTTCAATGGTTCTATATACAAAAACACCCTGCTTTTCAACCCCTTTAATAGGCGGAACAAATGCAGAGGATCCTGTTGCCAAAACCAAATAATCATAAGAAAACTCTTGGTCTGAGACTGTAGTAATTGTTTTCTTGGATCTATGAATATCACAAACGCGTTCACCAGTGATAAGTTCAATATTGTTATCAGCATACCATTCTGCCGGAGCCATTTCAAGTGCTTTAGCATCCTGATTCTCAAAAAATTCACTTAAATGAACTCTATCATATGCGGGTCTTGGTTCCTCACCAAAAACCGTGATCTTAAAGTTTTTAGCTTCCGATTTTTCAGCAAATTTTTCGCAAAATTTGTATCCAACCATTCCGTTTCCAACTACAATAATATGCTTCATAAATTACGTATTTGAAAACAAAACTAAGTATTTATACTTATTTTTAGTTATAAAACTAAGAAAAAATCACGTAAAACATGTATTATTACTAATTTCTCAAATAGCTAGAAGAATAATTGCTTAATAGCAAAATAAAGGGTTTAGTTTTTACCGAAATGTTAAACTTTTTCAATAGTGATCTTTACACTTTTTGAAGCTGGCGTCTTCGCCGTATGTGCGTAACTCCCTAAAGGCACTAATACATTGGCCTCTGGAAAATACGTAGCACAACAACTTTTAGGAATATCATAGCCCACTACTTTAAATTGATGTGCTTCTCGAATGACCCCTTGAAATTCGGACTTTAAATTTACCACGTCTTGATCTTGCAAACTACGTAGTTTCATATCATCTCTATTCAAAAATATCACCCTTCTTTCATTAAAAATGCCTCTATATCGGTCATCCAGTCCATAAATTGTTGTATTAAACTGATCATGACTACGTATAGTCATCATAATGAGTTCATCAGGTTTTAACTCCCATTTAGGCAACATATTAATAGAGAACTGTGCCTTTCCTGTTTTTGTATTAAATTCTCTATTTCTAGCACCATTGGGCAAGTAAAATCCGCCAGGCTGTTTTATCTTATCATTATAATTGGTAAACCCTTCAACCACTTCAGCAATATCTGAACGCACCAAACCGTAATCTTCTTTATAAAGCAACCAATTTATTTGAGTACGGTCTTTTAAAGTAGCATGGGCTATTCCACAAACTACTGCAACCTCACTTAAAAGATGTTTTGAACAGGGTTCTAAGACACCTTTAGTTGAAGACACCACTCCCATAGAATTTTCAACACTCTGCATTTGTACACCTGTTTTCTGATAATCTTTTTCCGCCCGCCCTAAACAAGGTAAAATCAGCGCTTCTTTACCAGTAACCAAGTGAGACCTGTTCAACTTGGTACTCACATGAACTGTAAGATTACAGCTCGCCAAAGCTTGGGCAGAATAAACCGTATCGGGAACCGCCGAAATAAAATTGCCCCCTAACCCCAAAAACACCTTTGCTTTATGTTCATGCATGGCCTTAATGGCATCAATAACAGAATAACCATGTTTAGCAGAGGGTTTAAATCCGTATTTTATCTCAATTTTATCTAAAAAAGCTTGCGGTGCAGCCTCCCATATACCAACTGTTCTATCGCCTTGTACATTAGAATGCCCACGAACCGGACAAGTACCCGCGCCTTCTTTTCCTATACTTCCTTTTAATAACAAAAGGTTTACCAGTTCACGAATGTTATCCACTGCATTTTCGTGCTGTGTTAATCCCATGGCCCAGCAAATGATAATTTTTTCCTTGTTTAAAACAAGTTCTAAGACCTCTTCAAACACCTCTTTTGAAACTCCAGAAGCTTTTAAGCATGTTTCAAAATCATAAGTTTTTAAATCTGCAATAAAGGCCTCATATCCACTTGTATATTCTTTTATAAACGTTTTATCAAAAACGGCACCTGTTTGTTCTTCCTTTTCAAGTAATTTTAACAGTAGTGCCTTTAAAAAGGCTACATCTCCATTAATGGTGATGGGTACAAATACGTCACAAAGCTTGGTACCGCCACTAAGTAACTTTAATGGCTTCTGCGGATTTGTGAATTTCATTAATCCCGCTTCTGGTAAGGGATTAATGGCTACTATTTTTCCGCCATTTTTTTTAGTTTTTTCAAGGGCACTTAACATTCTAGGATGATTAGTAGCAGGATTCTGGCCTATAACCATAACCAAATCGGCCTTATATAAATCATCAAGGGTAACCGATCCTTTTCCAATTCCTAAAGTTTCTGATAAGGCAGATCCGCTAGCTTCATGGCACATATTAGAACAATCTGGTAAATTTGATGTACCAAACGCCCTTACAAACAATTGATATAAAAAAGCCGCTTCGTTAGTTGTTCGTCCCGAGGTATAAAATATGGCCTCATCAGGGTTTTTAAGTGCATTTAAGTGTGTGGCCACTTTTTTAAAAGCATCTTCCCATGCAATGGGAATATAATGTGAAGCTCCTTCTGCCATATACATAGGCTCAGATAAGCGTCCTGATTTTCCTATTTCAAAATCAGACCACCCCGATAGTTCATCAATAGAATGTGTTGCAAAAAAGTCGCGTCCTATTAATTTATTCTGCATTTCTTCGGCCATAGCCTTTAACCCATTTTCACAGTATTCTCCTAATGAGGAACGTTCATCATCAGGATCGGGCCACGCGCAACCTGGGCAGTCAAACCCTCCTTTTTGATTAATATGTTGTGAAATCTGTAAAAGATGTGAGGGCTTTATATATTTAAACGCATGAGTAACAGCTGCCTTTAACCCGCCAAATCCGGCACTATTTGTTGGAGGTGTTTTTACCTTCAGGTTTTCAAACGCTTCTGGAGTTAAAGCTTTATTTTGTGCTGTTTTACTCATTATTTATTGGTTTTGTTACAAAATTACATTCGACAATTTAATCAAATTAATTATTAAATTAAATATTATAACTTGTAGCACTATTTTAACTCATCTGAATGAAGAAAAGAATTACACTTAAAGATATTGCACAGCATTTTGGGGTTTCAATAGCTACAGTTTCAAAAGCGCTAAAAGACAGTCATGAAATAAGTACCAGTACAAAAACAAAAATTCAAGACTACGCCAAATCTAATCATTACAAACCCAATGTTACAGCATTAAATCTACTTAACAAAAACACCAAAACTATCGGGGTTATAATACCCAATATCATGAATTCTTTTTTTGCAAAAGTTTTTGTTGGTATTGAAAATATCGCTTCTGAAAAAGGCTATCACTTAGTATCGTGTATTTCAAATGAATCATACGAAAAAGAGGTTAAAACCATTGATTTATTAAAACATGGTTCCTTAGATGGCTTAATTATATCTTTAGCCGAAGAAACTCAGGTTTTACAAAACTATAAGCATCTCACCAATACCTTAAATGAAGGCATCCCTATGGTGATGTTTGATAGAATTTCAGAAGATATTGAGTGTGATAAAATAATTGTTAATGATTTAGAAAGTGCTTTTCAGGCAACCAAACATCTTATATTATCAGGCTGTAAACGTGTGGGTCTTATTTCGGTTATTGACAATTTAAGTGTTGGAAAATTACGCGTAGAAGGCTATAAAAAAGCGCTTCAAGAATGTGACATGCGTATTGAAGAAAAGTTGATTGTTCGTATCCATAAAAATGAAGATTTTGAAACAGCCTTAAAAATAGTTTTAGCAGACAAAACCATTGACGGCTTACTTTGTTTAGAGGAAAGTTCGGCTGTGAATGCTTTAAAACTGATTAAACAAATGGACTATAAAATACCAGAAGACATGTCTATTGCCTGTTTTACCAATGGCAAACTACTTCAATATTTATCGCCATCTATTTCAGCTATAAGCCAGCATGGTAAACACATTGGGGAAACCGCCGCAAAAATGCTTATTGACCGCATAGAAAATGAGACTGAAAACAAACCTTATGTCACCAAAATAGTAAAAACAAGTTTGATTGAGCGTGACAGTACAAAGAAATTAAACTGAAGTTTTAACATGCCATTAATAAACCCACTACCTGCTAACCGCTATTTTTGATTTTCAACAAATATGAACATTATGGCAAAAACTGAACGTATTCAATATAGCAACAAATCTTTTTCTTGTTCGCTAGCTTTTACATTACACTTAATTGGTGATAAATACAAAAGCCTAATAATATTTCATTTAAAAGATGGCCCCGTACGGTCAGGTGAATTGCAAAAGAGCATCACAGATATTTCAAATAGAATGTTTACTTATTCTATTAGAGCTTTAGAAAAAGATGACCTGGTTAAACGAAAAATTTATCCTGTAACACCCCCAAAAGTAGAATATAGTTTAACTTTTAAAGGCGAGTCTCTTCTCCCCATTATTCTTGAACTAAATAAATGGGGAGAAGATTTTGCCACAAATAATCATTTGTATGCTCCTGCTGAATAATGCAATTCGTAAGAATGTGAATAGATTTCGAAAACTGTTCCAAACGGATCTTCTACATACACCATTCTATACGGCTTTTCCCCTGGGTAATATTCTCTAATTGGCATACGCTGCTTACCACCAGCTTCTACAATTTTTTCCAATAATCCTTCAACATCTGGATCTTGAATTGAAAAATGAAACAACCCCGATCTATAGGGCTCAAAATTTGGTTTTAGATCTTTACTCTCTTTAAATTCAAACAATTCAAAACCAATTTTATCACCTGAAGAAAGATGCGCTATTCTAAAATTACCCCAGCCCTTACCAAATACATCAATACACATTTTACCAATAGCGGTTTCATTTTCTTCAGTAACTTCTGTAGGCTCCATAATCACATAAAACCCCAAAACCTCGGTGTAAAACTTTACAGCTTCTTCTAAGTTAGGCACCGTTATTCCAACATGGGAAAATGTCCTTGGATAAGGTTTGTTTACTTCGTTTAATTGATTCATATACGTTGTGTGTTACCCGTAATCTTTTAATTTAATTAATCAGAAACGGAAAATTTATAATCATTATTCAAGGCAAAAATAAAATTTAATTAACTAAAAAACAATACGTTACAAATTATGCAGATAGTTACACCAATGTGTATTTTGCTGATTTAAAGACCATAAAAGATTAAATGTTTTTTAAAATAGAACCATCCTAAATAAAAAAAGCTCAACCATAACTGATTAAGCCTGTTTTTGACGAATTCGTAGGAAGCTGTTATTTTACTTCTTCCAAATATTTTCCATTTCTTCCAAAGTTTTTCCTTTTGTTTCTGGTACCATTTTCCAAACAAATATTGCCGAAAGGACACTCATTACCCCATAAAACAAATAGGTGCCACCACTACTAAACTCCATCATGGGCGGATAGGTTGAAGAGATAAAAAAGTTTGCTGCCCATTGTGCTGCTACGGCAATGGCAATAGCCTGACTTCTTATTTTATTGGGATAAATCTCAGCAATTAACACCCAACAAATTGGACCCCAACTCATCATAAACGAAGCCGTGTAAATGATAATAAATACTAAGGTTGCCATACCAATAATGTTTTGAAAAGCTAATATTGAAATAGCAATCATGCCAACAGCCATACCTATAGATCCAGTGATTAATAACGGTTTTCTTCCCCATTTATCAACCGTTAAAATAGCCACTACGGTAAAAATCACATTAACCAGCCCCATGATAATTGTTTGTAGCATGGAGGCATCTTTTGCCGCACCCATACTTTCAAAAATTCTAGGCGCATAGTACAAAGCCACATTGATACCTACAAATTGCTGAAAAACAGACAGCAGAACACCTACTATAATAACAACCTTACCATAAGAAAATAGCTTTCCTTTAACCGAAGAGTCTACCGAGTTTTTAATATCGCCCAGAATTTCTTTTGCTTTATCAAGTCCGTTGAAACGTGTCAAAATAGAAAGCGCTTTATCATCTTTATGTTGTAACGCCAGATATCTTGGTGTTTCAGGCATAAAAAACATCAGTATGGCAAAAATGGACGCTGGAATGGCTTCAGATAAAAACATACGTCGCCAACCAATCTCATTAATCCATTCTATGGTTTGCCCGTCTGCAATGCCCCAATTCACAAAATAAACTACGAGCATACCAAAAATAATGGCAAACTGATTTAAGGACACCAACTTTCCTCTAATATCGGCTGGCGCAATTTCACCAATATACATAGGACACACTGCTGAGGCTAAACCAACACCAATACCACCAATAACACGGTAAAAATTAAATATCCACAGTAAACCTATAGAAGGAACTCCTTTTTCAAAAAACAAAAATTCTGGATTTCCTGAACCTAAAGCAGACAATAAGAATAATACACCCGCAATGATTAAGGCATTTTTTCTACCATACCGAGAAGAAACCAATCCTGAAATGGCTCCTCCAATAATACAGCCAATAAGTGCTGAAGACACGGTCATGCCATGTACAAAAGAGCCTAGCCCTTGGCTATCAATTAAAAAAGATTGTATAGATTTTTCAGCCCCTGAAATAACCGCAGTATCATACCCAAACAGCAAGCCACCAAGCGTTGCGACAAGTGTTACGACGTAAATAAATGACTTGTTCTGTTTCATAGTTATATGTATTGATTTAAAATGTTTTCAAATAATTCCTGTTTACCACTTTTTAAAGCTAGCTCACCATTCTCTTGTGCAATTTTATAAAGATCTTCCATGGTTAACTTTCCTTCCTCAAATGCTTTTCCGTTTCCAGAATCAAAAGAACTGTAACGCTCTTGTCTTAATTTTTCATACGGTGAAGATGTGATAATTTTATCAGCAATCAGCAAAGCACGAGCAAAAGTATCTGCCCCTCCAATGTGAGCGTGGAATACATCTTCTAAATCGGTTGAGTTTCTTCTTATTTTAGCGTCAAAGTTAACACCACCGCCTTGTAGGCCTCCTGCTTTTAAGAAAACCAACATAGCTTCAGTAGTTTCCTGAATATTATTTGGGAACTGATCGGTATCCCAGCCATTTTGATAATCCCCACGGTTGGCATCTAAGCTTCCTAACATACCCGCTTTTGCGGCCACTTCTAATTCATGCTGAAAGGTGTGTTGTGCCAAGGTAGCATGGTTCACTTCTATATTGATTTTAAAGTCTGCATCTAGTCCATATTCTTTTAAGAAACCTATTGCCGTAGCTGTATCAAAATCATATTGGTGTTTAGAAGGTTCCATAGGCTTAGGTTCAATAAAGAAATTCCCTTTGAATCCTTGTGATCTTGCATAATCTCTGGCCATGCCTAAAAAACGTCCCATGTGGTCTAATTCACGTCCCATATCTGTATTTAACAATGACATATAGCCTTCACGACCACCCCAAAACACATAGTTTTCACCACCTAATTTAATGGTTGCATCTAAAGCTAATTTTATTTGTCCGCCTGCTCTGGCTACCACATCAAAATCAGGATTGGTTGCCGCTCCATTCATATATCTTGGGTTAGAAAAGCAATTGGCCGTTCCCCATAATAATTTTACGCCTGAAGCCGCTTGTTTTTCTTTTAAATAATCTGTTATTAAAGCTAATCGTTCTTCTGACTCTGCAAACGTTGGTGCTTCTTGAATCAAATCAAAATCATGAAAACAGTAGTATCCAAAACCCATTTTTGTGATAAACTCAAAAGCCGCATCCGCTTTATCTTTTGCAGCTTGAATAGGGTCTGATGATTTATCCCATTCAAAATTTTGTGTACCAGGCCCAAAAGGGTCACTTCCCTGACCACAGAATGTATGCCAATAGGCTACAGAAAACTTAAAATGCTCACGCATGGTTTTTCCTGCCACCACTTGATCTGGATTATAATATTTGAACGCTAATGGATTATCTGAATCCTTGCCCTCGTATTTTATTTCTCCAATACCTTTGTAAAACTCTTTACTTCCTATTAATGCCATAATCTTATTTTATTTATCTTTTGTTTTTTATTTATTAGCTAATAATATCTCTAATTCCTTTTTCCAGTTATCATACGCCTTTGCATAAGGTACTTTATCTTCCATAGGCTTGTAGGTCATAACATGGTCATTTGCCGATATGTTATCACCAAACGTTTTATAATCGCCATCAACCAAACCAACCGCTCGTGCCGCACCAATAGCCCCCGTAGTATTATATATTTCAATATCATGTCCAATCAGTGTTGCTACCGTATCTGAAAATATTTCTGATCGGAATAAATTATCATTTCCAGCTTTAATCACCTTAATTTCCGCATTGTCATGTTTTAAAATATCCATACCGTATACAAATGAAAACGCTATACCTTCAAGGGCTGCTCTACACAAATGACCATTTCCATGCTTGTTCAAATTTAAATTACAAATATGTGTTCCTAAGGTTTTATTATTCAGCATACGCTCGGCACCATTTCCAAAAGGAATAACACAAACACCTTCTGAACCTACCGGTACCTTATTGGCCTTTTCATTCATCTCCTCATACGCATTTGACGCTAAATTATCTTTTAACCATCTGTACTGTATGCCAGCCCCATTGATACATAAAAGTTTTCCTAAATTGGTTGTTTTCTTGGAATAGTTGACATGCGCGAACTGATTTATCCTAGAGCCTTCTTTTGATTTTTTCTGATTAGTTACAGCATAAATGACACCTGAAGTACCTCCCGTTGCAGCCACGTCACCATGATTAAACACATTTAAAGACAACGCATTATTGGGCTGATCTCCAGCGCGGTAAACAATAGGAATCCCTACTGGTAACCCCGTTTCTGAAGCACCCTTTTCATTTACAACGGACTGGGTTTTAAAATTTTCTACAATATTTGGTGTTAAATCAGGATTGATACCATAATAGTCTAATAACCAATCGGCCACCTTATCTTCTTTATAATCCCATAAAATGCCTTCTGACAATCCGTTCTTTGTAGTGTTGATTTCTCCTGTTAACTTTAAGGCAATAAAATCTCCAGGCAGCATATATTTATAAATTTTAGCATAAAGTTCTGGCTCATTATCTTTAACCCATTTTAGTTTTGAAGCTGTAAAATTACCTGGTGAATTTAATAGGTGCTCCATACACTTTTCATGTCCTAAATCTGAAAACGCTTTGTTTCCAATGTCAACAGCACGACTATCACACCAAATGATTGAATTCCTCAAAGGCTCTCCCTGCTTGTCAACTACTACTAAACCATGCATTTGGTAAGAAATGCCAATCCCTGTAATTTTTGAGGCGTCAACATGAGCCTCTTTTATAGCACGTTTTGTTGCTTTGCATATGTATTGCCACCACATGTTAGGATTCTGCTCTGCCCAATTTATTTGTGGCGCTTCAATTTCCATCTCATTGGGTGGTTCATGAAGCGAAATTATATTTTTTCCTGTTTTAGCATCAACTATGGCAACTTTGATAGAAGAGCTTCCTAAATCATATCCTATGTAATACAAACTGATTGGTTTTTTAAGTAAAATGAGTTCTACCAAAGTTAAGCACAGATGCTATATGCTTGCAACAAACACCTAAAAACTTCCTATTTCACCAAAGGCACAAAAATCCATAAACACCTAAAAAACAATATATTACAAAATAATATTTATTACTTAAAGGTTTTCGTAACTTTCAAAAATTTATTGCTTAGAACGAGCAATAATCTTTTGTAGCTTTAAATAGTCTGTTTCTGAATCAATATCAAAATTTTGAACGTTACTATCAACTTCTATAACAGCATTATGATACTTTTTAAGTATCTTTTTAGCTCCAAAATCGCCTGTCATCCCAGACAATTCTTGTAAATAGCACGCGTCAAATAATACAGGAACACCTTTGGTTCCATCCTTATAGGAACTCACTAAAATTTGATTGTTACCTATAGTAAATTGGGCAATAAGATTATTTAAATATGCGGACGTAATAAGCGGTTGATCTGCCAAAACAATCAGTAATCCATTAACTTTATGGGAGGTTTTCATCAAATGCTTAGCAACATAAGCAATAGAACTTCCAATGCCACCTTCCCACCTTGCATGCTTTAAAACGGTGATTTTAGCATCCTTAATTTCCTTATAAATCATATCAAAATGCGCGCCTAAAACTATAAAATCTTGCGCGCCATCACTTGCTAAAACTGTTTTAACACGATGCTTAATTAATGTAGTCTTGTTCCATGCTATTAACTGTTTGGGGCTTCCAAATCTAGAAGAGCTTCCTGCTGCTAAAATAGCTATAGCAATATTTTTTGAAAGAGTTACAGACAAGCCTTATTCTGGTTTAGAATGAATGTTACCAACCTTTTTGGTTAAAGACATAGGTTCTTGATTTCTGGTAAATGCTAAAATTTCAGAAACAATAGAGATGGCTATTTCTTGCGGGGTTTCAGAACCTACATTTAAACCCGCTGGTCCATGAATCTTTTCTAAGAAATCATCACTTATATTTGGGACATACTCTATAAATTGCGATAATAAATCGTCCCTGCGTTTTGTAGGCCCTAAGAGCCCTATATAATTTGGAAGCGTGTCTTTTAAAGCTACTAAATATCTTAAATCATAAGCAAAATTATGTGTCATTAAAACGACTGACGTTTGTTGATCTACCTGTTGAAAATTTGCCATTTCGGGGGTTATAGCCTGTAAAGAAAGTGCTCCAGGAAAATCGGTAATAGATTTATGCTCAGAATGCCCCGCTAAAACAGACACTTCCCAGCCTGTTAATGACGCATACTGACACAACTGAACCGCGTCATGCTCGGCTCCAATAATCATTAATTTAAAACATGGTGGCATGCTTTCTTCAAACAACATATTACCTGTTATGTCTTTAGGCTCATGCTTTTTATTTAAAGACAAAACTTTATCTTCTATCCTAACTAAAGATCCGAAATAAGGAGACTCCTCTGCTATTTTATTGAAATGCGATACCATTTTAAACGTTTTTCTTGTCTTCAATATACTTTTAAAAGATTCAAAAAACTGGTTCGAAGGACTAAACGATTCTATTAAGATATATAACACACCTTCACAGCCCAATCTATACCTTCCATCATAGGTCATTACTTTAGAAACTCCTGTTTTAAAAACAGATTCAGATTGTAGGAGCACTTCTTTTTCTACACAGCCACCGCTTACAGCTCCAATCATCTTGCCGTTTTCTAATATGAGCATTCTTACGCCCGGGCGGCGATACGACGAACCATCTAATGCTACTACTGAAGCCAAAACAGACTTAAGCCCTTTTGTTTTGGCATTCATAGCCTCAAAAACTATTTTCTTAAACTCGTGCGTCATGAAAAATTAAAATCGTCTTTTTTTATCCTAGAATGTTTTGTTCAACCTTCATATTATTTAAATACGGTTGCTTATAAACCCTATTTCCTGTAGCGGCATAAATAGCATTAGCAACCGCAGCTCCTACAGGCGGTAATGTTGGTTCTCCTAAGCCCGTTGGTGCTAGATCACTTTCTACAAAGTATGCTTCTACCTCAGGCGTTTGCGCCATCCTTATGAGTTGATAGGTATTAAAATTATTAAATTGAGGTACGCCATCCTTAAAAGAAAAATCGCCATACAAAGCATGGCCTACACCATCAATAACCCCACCTTTAACTTGATTTAACGCACCTAGAGGATTTACAACAATACCACAATCAACAGCACAAACCACACGTTTCACAACAGGCATGTTGTCTTCCATAGCTACTTCGGCAACCTCAGCAACATGAGTATTATGGCAATAATACACTGAAAACCCTTTATAAACGCCTGCTTTAGGTTGTCCCCAATTTGATTTTTCTACAGCCAATTTTATAACGCCTTCTAAACGTTCTGGACTATATTGAATACGTTCATCAGTTGTTCCCTTTACATTTTGTAACAAGTCTAAATGCAACTTTATTCTATCCACACCAAGCGCTTCTGCTAGTTCATCAAAAAAGCTTTGCTCTGCACTTGCTAAAAAATTGGTGTATGGTGCACGCCAAGCGCCGGTAGTGATATTACTTTTATAACTTACCGTATCTACTTGATAATTCGCTATGGCCCCGGCTGGAAAAAAATTAGGAATCAAATTATACATTCCTCCATTAATACAAGCTTCTTTTAAATGATAGCCTGTAACTTTTCCATCTTTAATAGAGGCTGCAATTTTGTATTTTACGGAAGGCCGATAAACGCCTGTGGTCATATCACCTTCTCTGGAAGACACCATTTTTACTGGTTTTTGAATGGCATTAGAAATCTCGGCGGCTTCCAATACAAAATCACTGTATAATCGTCTTCCAAAGCCACCTCCCATACGTGTCATTTCTATTTCTACCTGATTTAGATCTCTTTCTAACAAATCGGCTACAACTTTTGCCGTTTCTTCGGGGGTTTGAATGGGCCCTACCAAATGTACTTTCTCAGCGGTAACATTTGCGAAAAAATTCATAGGTTCCATACAGTTGTGAGGTAAAAAAGGTGCTTCATACGTACGTTCTAAAACTTTATCAGCCTCATCAAACGCTTTTTTTACATCTCCATCAGATCGTTTTGTTGTAAAGGTTTTCTTTCCATCTAGTAATTCAAAAAGTATCCTGTCATGGTCAGCTGTACTTTCTAAATCAGAATCTGTCACCCAACTTGCCTTAATAGCCTTTACACCTTTTAAAGCATCCCAAGTTGATTTTCCTATAACCACAATTTTATCTGAATCGACCAATTGTGCGGTCCAGCTTTTCTTCTTATTATCTTTATATTGTCTTAGTTTTTCTCCTATGGTAATCACATCTAAAACACCTGGCATTGCTCTTGCTGCAGTATCATCATAAGATTCCAGTTTTTGTCCAAAGGCTGGCGGACGAAGAATAGAAGCATATACCATGCCTTCTTCTTTATAATCAAGACCAAACAAAGGTTTACCTGTTATTATTTTATCAATGTCAACATTACTTTGTCCTTTACCAATTATAGTAAACGCTTCAGGCTTTTTTAATATTACTTTTTCTGGCACCTCAAGTAGAGCCGCTTCTTTAACAACATCACCATAGCCTAAAACATCACCATTTGAGTTAGTAATTACACCTTGTTTAGCAGAACAACTTGAAGCCTCAACGCCCCACCTGATAGCTGCGGCATTAATAAGCATTTGCTTTGCAGTAGCTCCTGTTTGCCTTAAAGGTTCCCAGCTAAACCGTATAGACTGACTCCCTCCAGCTACCTGACGGGTATAATTCTTTGTATCTAACTTGCCTTGTTCAACATAAACATCTTCCCATTTTACATCCAACTCTTCTGCAATAAGCATAGGCATTGAAGTTTTTACACCTTGACCTATTTCTGGGTTTGGAGAAAAAATAGTGACTTTACCTTCATCAGAAATTTTAATAAAGGCATTGAAATCATTAAAATTTAGCTGACTGATGTCTACAGGAGGCACTACACCTTCTTTACAGGCTTGAAATAAATTAAAACCGATGAGCATGCCTCCGCTAGCTAATGCTGTAGTTTTTATAAAAGATCTTCTATTGAAGGTTATTTGTTGTTTTGAAGTAGTCATTGGTAATTATGGATTAAGTGATTACAGCATTTTTTTTGCAGCAACTTCAACGGCCTTTTCAATACTGTTGTAGGATGCACATCTGCAAATATTACCGTGCATGGCATTTCTAATTTGTGATTTACTCGGATTAGAATTTTGTTTTAAAAAAGCAGAGGCTGTCATTATTTGCCCTGATTGACAATAACCGCATTGTGGCACATCAACTTCTTTCCATGCTTCTTGAACTGGGTGACTACCATCTTCTGACAATCCTTCAATAGTGGTAATATCCATACTTTCAGCTTGTGACACCAAAAGCAAACAACTTCTCATGGCATTGCCATTAACATGAACTGTACAGGCACCACATTGTCCTATTCCACACCCAAATTTGGTTCCAACAAGATTAATTTTATCCCTTAAAACCCATAGTAATGGTGTATCTATATCTGCTTCAACAGTATAGTTCTTTTTATTAATGTTTAAGTTAAATGTTGGCATAGTTTAGATTTTTGTATCAAGTTATTAAAAAAAATAGTTGGCCTATTGACGAACTTATTATTTTAACAGACTCTTAACTAAACCAAATATACCCTTGTTTATATCGATTTTATCTTATTTTGAATAAACTCCAATGCTCTTTTTTCATTGTAATACACGTTCTTTTTGTCAATAAAACCGGCATGCCCGCCAAACTGAGGCATTTCTAAGAAAAGATTAGGGTTGTTTTTAGCTTCTTTTACTGGATAGCATTCTGAAGACAGAAAAGAATCATTTAAAGCATTTATAACCAGTGTTGGAATTGATATATGCTCCAAAAACTGTAAACTACTACATTTCAAATAATAATCTAATGCATCTTCAAAACCATGTGCTTTCGCTGTATATACACGATCAAAATCGGTTAATGTTTTTATTGAATTAAATTCCTCTGAACTTAATAACTCAGGAAAACGTATCTGTTTACGTTTTAGGCGATTTAAAAGATGTTTTAAAAAACGATTGTGATAAAGAAAATTTTTAGGTGTATGCAATTCTTTTGCTGCCCCAGGCAGATAACATGGTGCCGAAAACACCACTGCCTTTTTAATTTCAAAAGGTACCTCTTTTTGCTCTCCTAAATACTTCAAAATAACATTAGCGCCTAAACTTATGCCACTCAAATATATGTCTGTATACTTTTTTTCTGTTATAACATGTGTTATGACTACTTCTAAATCACCTGTTTCGCCTGAATGATAACTTTTAAAACTAAGATTATCTTCGCCACTACACCCTCTAAAATTTACACATACGGCATCAACTCCGTGATTATTAAAAAGCTTGGCTACACCTTTCATGTAAGGTCGTTGACCATTGCCTTCTAACCCGTGCAACACAATCACTAACTTTTTTGACTGGCTTTTAGCAAAACTCCAATCTAAATCTAAAAAATCTTCATCAGGCAAAAAGAATCGCTCTCTATGTTGTGTTAAAGAAACGCGTCTTATCAACCCTGAATATACTGTAGACACGAACCCGTTTTTAAAATAAAACCTTGGTTTATATGTTGATTCTATAACTGGCATATCTTTTTTAAACCGCTAACGGTGTAAATTTAAAAGTATTTCCATCAAATAGACCTTTATCACTTAATTTTAATGTAGGAATTACCAAAAGTGCCATAAATGAAAGTGTCATAAATGGCGCATTAAGCGAACTTCCTAATGCTTTTGCAAAAGCATCAAGTTTGGCATATGCCTCACCTACGGCATGACCATCTAAATCGCTCATAATACCTGCTACAGGAAGCGGAATAATATGCTCCTCCCTCTTTGAAACGGCACAAATACCACCTTTATTTTCAATAATTAAATTTACAGCTCTGCATATAGCTTCATCTGAAGCTCCTACAGCTATTATATTATGCGAATCATGCCCCACTGAAGACCCAATAGCCCCTTCTTTGAGTCCGAAATTTTTAATAAAAGCCATGGCTGGTTTCGTGTTTTTATAGCGATTTACAACAGCCATTTTTAAAATATCACGATGAACATCTGAAACGGCATTCCCTTGGTTTATGAACGCATCTGTAATTATTTCATTGGTTACTAGTTGCCCCTCTAAAGCTTCAATAACTCTTATTTTACGGGCATTAACAGGCACATGAAAGTCTTTTTCTTCCTTTAACGCACAGTTAAAGTTATTCAACTTTTTAAAGGCTATAGTATTTATTTTATGCGTTCCTTCACTATATACTAACTCTCCATCAATAAACGTTTTAATGGGTTTAAAGTTTAACAGATTTTCTACCACAATAAAATCGGCCGCATCTCCTTCTTTCAATAAACCAACCTCCAATTTATAATGTTCAACTGGATTTATACAGGACGCCTGCAATACTTTAAAAACATCAATACCTCTAAACACGGCTCTTTCACAGAGTTGGTTGATATGTCCTAAAATTAAATCATCAGGATGTTTATCATCACTACAAAACATGATGTTTTCAAAATGTTCTGGTAACAAATCAATTAACGCATCAAAATTTTTAGCAGCAGACCCTTCCCGTATTAAAATCTTCATGCCTTTTTGAAGTTTTTCCAGAGCTTCTTCATAAGTAAAACATTCATGATCGGTTGAAATGCCTGTATCGATATATTTAGAAATAGCCTCCGCACGGAGTCCTGGCGCATGACCATCAATAGGCTTATCATTTAGCTTTGCCCATTTTATTTTTTTTAATACCTCATCATCATCAAAAAGAACACCTGGGTAATTCATCATTTCAGCCAAATATTTAATATCTGGGTTTTCCATGAGTGTTTTAATGGCTTCAGAATCTATAACAGCACCCGCAGATTCAAAATTTGTGGCTGGCACGCAGGAAGGGGCTCCAAAATTAAACTTAAGAGGTACCTGCTTGCCATTTTCAATCATAAATTCAACGCCTTCAATACCTAAAACATTGGCTATTTCATGTGGATCTGATACGGTGGCAACTGTGCCATGGGCTACGGCTAGTTTTGCAAATTCTGATGGCACTAACATAGAACTTTCTATGTGAATATGCGCATCAATAAAACCAGGTAAGATATATTGATTGACATTATGATCTTTTTCTACAATAGATAAAATTTTCCCGTTAGAAACAGTGACTTCGCCCTTAAAAATCCGTCTGGATTTAATATCAACAATGTGACCTAATATTTTCAATCTTGATGTTTTACAAAGGTTATTTTTAAAATGTTTTTAGTATTTGCATCTACTTTAAAACGATTATCGGCACGTTTGCCCACTACCCAAACTATTGCTTCTTTTGAACAAAGCAACCAAGTATGCTCTTTATCTAATAGCGATAATTTTTCATCTTTAAAATATTTACTCAATTTCTTCTTGCCCTGCATTCCTAAAGGATAAAACACATCGCCTTCCTGCTTTTTTCTAAGTATGATTGGATACTCTAGTTTACTTTTATCTGCATACAACACGTTATCATCTTTATCATCCATAGCTTTAGCGTCCTCAAAATGTAGTATGCCTTCCGGTATTTCAACAGATTTTTCTAAATGAGGTATTAAAATGGTTTTATAATCAGATGCTTTTATAGGGCTTAAAAGCAAATGTTCTCTGTTTTTTATGAGTCTATGTGTACTTGAAAATACTTGTTTTCCGGTTTCTCCATCTAGCAAAACTAAAATATCGTCCCATTGTGTAAAACCATATGGTTTAAAAGTTTCAAACACATAAGCTTTAGGATGACTAGTATTCTTAAACACCGCTATTTTAAATTTGATTTCCTGTTCTGAATGCACCTCAATAGCTTGATCTAAAAAAGATGTCATGGTCTCCTTAATAATCAAAGAAGCATCGTTTAAATTATTCAGTGTGGTTTGAAAGCTAAACAATAAATTAGGGTTTATCTCTTTTAAAATTGGAATCACCTCATGTCGTAATTTATTTCTTAAATATTTTACCGAAGCATTGCTGCTATCATCACGCCATGTTATGTTATGTTCAATCGCATAAGCTTTAATAAACTCACTAGAAAAAGGCAATAGCGGTCTCACAAACTTACCGTTTATTTCAGGTATTCCTGTTAAGCCCTCCAAGCCTGTCCCTCTACTAAAATTAATAAGAAACGTTTCTAAATTATCATCGGCATGATGCGCGGTTAAGATATAATCAAATTGCAATTGTTCTGCTATTTCACTAAACCAAGCATAGCGTAACTCACGAGCCGCCATTTGTATAGATCGTTTGTTTTCTTGCGCATATTTTTGCGTATCAAACCGCTGCACAAAAACCTCCAAATTCAAATAATCTGCCAATTGAACAACATGATCTTCATCAGCATCGCTCTCATCACTACGCAAATTAAAATTACAGTGGGCCAGTGTAATATTTAATTTCAATGTATGGCACAAATATGTTAAAACCACACTATCAACACCTCCAGAAATAGCAATGAGTAGTTTTCCTGTTTTTAGAAAACTTAGTTTATCATCAATATGTTTTTGTAGTAGATTAAGCATGACTTCAAAGATACAACATTGCTCTTGTAATTACATATAACACGCATAATAACCCATGATAATTGTCATGCCAAGTGACAACTTATTTTGTAACTTTAAGCAGGAAACTAAATATATATGTTATGTGTACGATAGAAAAATTAAACGACCGAGCTACTCAAACTACTTTCAATAAAAAGGTAGTTTCAAACACACAACACCTTCAGGCTTATGTAAAACACAGATTATACATTTCTGAGCGAACTAAAACTATACCCAAAAACATGTATAATTCGCATGATTTTATAGACGAAGCTGTTGCTAAATTTTATGAACAGGGCTATGACATTGACATGGATAACCAAAGCATAAAAATGAAACTGTTTAAAATTGTGAATATTGATTTAGACGATTTATTTAAAAAGGAAGCATTTCATAAAAACACTTTGAGTACACATATCATTTTAGAAGAAGAACTAGATAGCCTTGAAGAGAAATTCACCATTGACGAAGGTTTGGATTTAATTATGAATGACGAATTAGATGACATCTCATACCATCAAGACGATAAAAATTGGCAGTTATTTCTTTATTCTGACCGCGATAACTCACCAGGAAACCATGTTGACATAGATCAACCTACATTAAGAAAACAGAATAATTTATTAGGCAGATTCTACTCTTGGTTACCACTAAAAGTATCAGATATTGTTGATTTACTTGTATTTGGAAAGTTAAATTTCAATGACATTGCCGAAATTAAAAACATAGAACCCAAACGTGTGGAGCGCGTGTTAAATTTGGTCTTTAAAAGCTTTAGAACACATTTAGACTAACTTTCTAACACCGTTCTCATGGCTTTGGCCTTTACCAAACACTCTTCATATTCAAGGAGCGGGTCACTTTTAGCAGTTATGGCTCCTCCTACTGAATATGAAACGTATTTATTGGTTTGATTATAAAGAATACTTCTTATCACTACATTAAAATCAAAATCACCTTTAGGCGTAAAATAACCGATGGCTCCTGAGTAAACACCACGTTTAGTTTCTTCTAGATTTTCAATGATTTTCATGGCTGAAATTTTTGGAGCCCCCGTCATACTTCCCATAGGAAATGTACTTTTTATAATATCTACAGGGTGTACACCTTCTTCTACTTTTGAAGTTACCGTAGAAATCATTTGATGCACCTGATCAAACGTATATACCTGACACAGTTCTTCAACCGTAACACTACCCTTTTGTGCGGTTTTAGACAAATCATTACGCACCAAATCTACTATCATAATATTTTCACTGCGCTCCTTTATATTTTGAGACAATTTAGTTCTTAACCCTTCATCATCCATTGGATTTGATGAGCGTTTTGCCGTTCCTTTAATGGGTTGTGACAAAATACAATCCTCATGTTTTTGAATATAGCGTTCTGGTGAGGCACTAAGAATATACTTATCATTAAACTTCACAAATGAGGCAAAAGGTGGCTTAGATATTTTATTCAGCTTTTGATAAGTTTCAAACGGGTTGATTACCATATTTTCTGCATAAAACTCCTGACAAAAATTAGCCTCATAAATATCCCCCCGATGGATATGGTTAAGCATTTGATTAACCTTATCAAAATAGTCATCCTTATGAATACGGAGCTTAATTTTTAAATCTGAAAATGCATGACCTCTTACCCCTTCACTGGCGTTTTTAATAGCAAAAAAATCCTCTTGCAATTCATCTGAAACGGCATTCAAATATTGTATTTCAACGGTGTCATTTTTTAGCAAAAACAAGCGTTTGGGTTGAAAAAAACAAAGATCAGGAAACCCTAATCCGTCATAATTTTTTGATTCCAAATGTTCAACATCATTTTTCAAATCATAAGACAAGTACCCAAAAATCCAATCTTTGGCATACGTTTGATACTCTTTTAATTTATCAAAACCCTGATGAAAATCTGTTCTAATACTTGTAAAAGCGTCTACGGCCAAAATAGCATCGTACCTAGAATACTTTTGCTCATAATTATTGGAATCTAGCCAAATAACATCATCATATTGTTGTGCCCAAACAAGTAATTGTTTTTTAAAATTAGGTATATCTGATAGTTTATGAATCTCAGTAGTTCTCAATGGCCTATTTTATTCTACAAATTTAATTAGAATACTTAAAAAATTGAGATTTTTGTAAATAAGTTTAAACCCACTAAAAATGTATACATTACAAAATAAAAAGTTGAAAATTGCTGTAAAAAAAACAGGAGCTGAACTTTGTAAAATAGAGAGTGTAAAACATAAAACTAATTTTATGTGGCATGCCGATTCTAATATTTGGGGAAGTTATGCTCCCAATTTATTTCCTATTATTGGAGCTCTTAAAAATGGTGAATATATTTTTAATGATAATCACTATAAACTCCCAAAACACGGTTTTGTAAGACATAATGAAAATATTGAATTACAAGATCAAACTGAAAATACACTTGTTTTTAAACTAACTTATAATGAGAACTTACTAAAGATATATCCTTTTAAATTTGAATTTTATATCACTTTTAAATTAACCAACAATAAAATTGAAGTGCTGCATCACGTAAAAAACTTGGATACAAAAGCTTTGTATTTTTCGATTGGTGGACATCCAGCTTTTAAATGTCCCGTTTTTGAAAATGAAAACTATCAGGATTATTTTTTGGAGTTTGAACACACTGAACATTCTAAAAGGCACCTTATTAACATGGAAAACGGATTGATTTCGTCTGAAACACATCTCATGTTAAACAACACAAAAACGCTTCCTTTAAAGCACGAGCTTTTTAATAGAGATGCGCTTGTTTTCAAAGATTTAAAATCAAAAAAGATTAGTTTAAACAGCTCTAATAAAGGTAGAATTCTTTCGGTTTTGTTTCAAGACTTTCCTTACTTAGGTATTTGGGCAAAACCAAATGGAGATTATATCTGTATTGAACCATGGTTAGGTATAGCCGATTATGAATCTACCAATCAAGATTTCACTTCAAAAGAAGGCATTATTAAACTAGCGTCTAATTGTGACTTTAAAGCCAGTTACAGCATTGAAATAAACAACACACATTTAGAGTAAAATAATAAGCTTAACTTTACGCCCAATTAAAGACCACTATGACCTTTCACGATTTAAATTTAAACACACCACTATATAACGCAATAGAAGATTTAGGTTTTACAACACCAACACCTATTCAAGAACAAGCCTTTAATGTTGTTGCTTCTGGTAGAGATGTTGTAGGTATTGCGCAAACAGGTACTGGAAAAACGTTTGCTTATATGCTACCTATATTAAGAAACCTGAAATTTTCAAAACAAGACACACCTCGTGTTTTAGTCTTAGTGCCTACTCGTGAATTGGTGGTACAGGTGGTAGATGAAATTGAAAAACTTTCTAAATACATAAATAACCGGGTACTTGGTGTTTATGGAGGTACTAACATAAACACACAAAAACAAGCAGTTGCTGAAGGACTAGACATATTAGTTGCCACTCCTGGTCGTCTTTATGACTTGGCTATGAGTAGGGTGTTGCAGTTAAAGTCTATTCAAAAACTGGTTATTGATGAAGTGGATGTGATGCTCGATTTAGGGTTCAGACATCAGCTTATAAATATTTTTGATATTCTTCCCGAACGCAGACAAAATATTATGTTTTCGGCTACCATGACACAGGATGTTGATTTGTTAATTAATGATTTTTTTAAAGATCCAGAGCGCGTATCTATAGCAGTTTCAGGGACTCCCCTAGATAATATTTCTCAGCACCGTTATAATGTTCCTAATTTTTACACAAAAGTGAATCTCCTTATTGATTTACTTCAAGATGAAGCACGTTTTAATAAAGTCATCATTTTTGTAGCCTATAAGCGCATGGCCGATAGACTTTTTGAAAAACTTGATGAACATTTTAAAGAAGAATTGTGCGTTATTCACTCCAATAAAACCCAAAATTACAGATTAAGAAGTATTGAACAATTTAGAGAAGGCCACAACCGTATACTAATTGCTACAGACGTTATGGCTCGTGGTTTAGATATTGATAATGTGTCGCACGTTATAAACTTTGACACCCCTGAATATCCTGAAAACTACATGCATAGAATAGGAAGAACAGGACGCGCAGAACGCGAAGGTGAGGCGCTGGTATTTTCAACAGAAAACGAACAGGAGGCTTTACAAAATATTGAAAACTTGATGCAAATGAAGATACCTGTTTTAGAACTTCCTGATACGGTTGAAAATTCAAATGAACTTATTGAGGAAGAACGGCCTCAAATAAAAGAGCGTCATAACCCCGCTAAAAGACGTGATGAAGATGCTCCTGGCCCCGCTTTTCATGAGAAAAAAGCAAAAAATCAAAAAGAAAACTTAGGAGGTTCTTACCGTAGGGAAATGGCAAAAAAATATAAAAAGCCTAAAACCCGTGGTGATAAAAACTATAATAAACGTAACAAAAAGAAATAATAATAAAACGGGAGCCCATTAAAGGTTCCCGTTTTGTTTATATTTTAATTCTATTATAACTAAAGTAAAAATAGAACCCCAAAGTTTAAATGACTTGTAAACACATTAAATGAAAAAGCATCGGTTTTTGTTATGTCTCCTTCTTTTTCAGATTTTGTTTTGTAATAGCCTACATTTCCTAAACTAGAATATAAGTATACCTTTTTCGATAATGTATAAGCCAACCCTGGACTAATACCTACAAAGAAATCATTTGATATAGTTTCTTCTTTTTCAGCATTTACTTCTGTAAATTCATCCCAACGCTTTGAAACTTTTACTCCTCCTTCTAATGTAAGCGCTAATTTCTTGGCTACAAAAAAGTACTTTCTTATATAAGGCGCTACACTAAAAGACTGAAAAGATCTTTTATATGCATTACCATTATCAAAATTATCATCACCATCCCCAAATCGATATTGTGTTTTTATACCAACCATAAAATTATTGGCAAAAACATACCCCACGTCTGGAGCTATTTCCCACCAAAAACTATCAGACTTTGATTTTAAATCATCACTACTAGAATTAAAACTACTAACACTTAAACTCCCCCCTAAAACCCATTGATTTTTAGGAATACTAAATGTGTCATTCGCCTCTTGAGCCATAAAAATAGACGATACAAATAACACGGCAATACATAAAATGTTTTTCATAATAAAATATTAAAAGTTATAGCAAGTATGTATCAAAGCTTATACCGCCACCCCAAGCACTACATAAAGTTTTTGTAACTATTATGTTAACTTATAATTAATCACAAGACTTAATATTGACACTAGAAAACATAACTTATTAAATGTATAATTGTTAATTTTAACTGATATGAATCAGTTTCTATAAAAGCATACAATTATATTTTTGCACAAAATTTCTATCAACCCAATGTCTAATTCTGAAGAGTTCACTAAAACTGCCGATTTGCTTCTAGAAATCACTACACTTTTAATGATTTCTGGAGCAAACACCGAAAGAATCAACTTAAGTATTGAACGGTTTTCATCCATCCTTAACATCGATACCCACAGTTGGATAAATCAAAAAACCATTATCATGACTTTAACTGATAAGTCATCCCAAAAAACAATAACCAAGGTGCAAAACCTACCGCACCATGCGTTAAATTTTTTAACGATTTCTGAAATTAGTAAAGCTAGCTGGACAGCTACACATGAAAACTGGTCTTTAGACGAAATTAAAGCTGAAATAGAACGTATTAAGAACTTAGGAAGATATCCAAAAATTGTAGTTCTTGTTGCTGTTAGCTTAGCCGTAGCAGGGTTTTGTAATATTTTTAAGGGAGACTACCTCAACATGTTAGTCGCATTTATTAGCGCTTTTATCGCGTTATTGGTGTCGCAACAGGCTCATAAATTAAAGTACAATATGTATGTTAGAATTTTTCTAGCTTCACTCACAGCTTCCTTAGTTGCCTCTTTAGGTGTTGTTTTTAATATTGGAACAAACCCAGAAACAGCTTTAGCCACGTCCATTCTCTTTTTAGTACCTGGTGTGGCCCTTATTAATTCATTCACCGATTTACTAGAAAGCAACATATTAAACGGTATTGTACGGTTTGTTGTTGGTACTATGACCGTACTTGCCATTGCTACAGGTCTTTTTGTAGCCATGTATATTTTTTCAATTAATAAATAAATTTTAATTAGATGATTGATCTCTTATTACGTTTATTAGAAGTCTCTTTTTGGTCTGGTATTGCTGCTTTAGGGTTTGGCATTATATTTAATGTGCCCAAAAAAACCATATTTACCATTTTCTTGTTAGGCTCTTCTGCCGGACTTATAAAATTCTTTTTACTGTATTTTGATTGTCATGTTGCTTTATCAAGTTTAGTAGCAGCCACATTTGTTGGGTTTATTAGCATTCCTATTGCACACAAAATACATCACCCACCAGTCGTGTTTTCTATACCAGCTGTAATCCCTATGATACCAGGGTATTTTGCTTATGAAACTATTTTATCTATCATGAATTTTGTTTTTATTGAAACCGATGAAGGCAAAAGACTTATGCTAATTGATGCAATTTTTGCTAATGGTTTTCAAATGATTTATATTTTACTGTCACTAACCATAGGCGTTTCTTTGCCCATGTTAATACTAAACAAAAGCAGTGTAAAAAGCTTAAAATAAAAATAGAAAAAACAGCTGCTTTATATTTGAGTGCTAACACTTTATTAATTCTTGAATACTATGGAAGTAAAAAGCCTTCCTCAGGGTAAGATAGGCTTGGCTAATCACTATTTACTTGCGGTTTGTATTGTATGAATCAATCTTTTTAACTATTCCATTTCCATGATTAAGTTGGCAATAAGTGCCGTCCATCCCGTTTGATGCGACGCCCCTAGTCCTCTACCTGTATCACCATTAAAGAATTCATAAAAAAAGTGTTCGTTATTAAAATGTTCATCATTAGTAAACACTTTGTCTTCATCATCTGTATGATATTGAAACTTGCCTTTCTTATTACGTTCAAAAAGCTTTATTAATCGTTTACTTAATTCGTTTGCTATTTCTTTCAAGTTTAGTTTATTACTTGAACCTGTTGGAAACTCATAAACATATTCTGGACCATAGTATTCATAATATTTACGTAGGGATTGAATAATCATATAATTTAATGGTAACCAAATAGGCCCGCGCCAGTTAGAATTACCACCAAACATATTAGATTGACTTTCTCCTGGTTCATATTGAATTTGATGCAACCCGTGATGTACGAATACAAATGGATGCTTTTCATGGTATTTTGAAAGTGAACGGATACCATAATCTGATAAGAATTCATCCTCATCCAACATGCGCTTTAGTAAATGCTCTAGTCTATACCCGCGCATTATTGAAAACAAGTAGTTACCATCAGCATTTGTTTCTTCTATATTAGAAATTAGCGAAGCTAGGTCTGGCCGTGTTCTAACAATATTTGCAGCTCTAACCCTAAACTTTTTTAACTGAGCGAACAAATCTTGATGAATGACATCTACTGCAAAAAGAGGTATAATTCCTACTAACGAACGCACTCTCAATCTATCTGTAACACCACTAGCCATCTCAACCACATCATAGTAAAATTTATCTTTATCATCCCAAAGTGAAATATCGCGTTTCCCTATGTGATGCATGGCCCAGGCAATGTTTAAAAAATGTCTAAAAAATTTTGAAACAGACTCTTCATGAATTTTATTTGTTTTAGCCAATTCTAAAGACATGCGCATCATGTTTAGAGTAAACATGGCCATCCAACTTGTAGCATCGGCCTGTTGCATTCTCGTAATACCCTGCGGCATATGGTTTCGGTCAAATACACCAATATTATCAAGCCCTAGGAATCCGCCTTCAAATAAATCAGTTCCGTTTTTATCTTTTTGATTTACCCACCATGTAAAATTGATAAGTAACTTTTGAAACGCTTTTTCTAAAAACTTAATATCGCCTTTGCCTGTTTTTATTTTATCTTTTTCATAAACATTCCATACAGCCCAAGAGTGAACAGGAGGATTTACATCACTAAAATTCCATTCGTAGGCTGGAATTTGCCCATTAGGATGCATGTAATTTTCCTGTAAAACAAGTAATAGTTGCTCTTTAGCAAAGTCGGGGTCAATCTCAACAAAAGAAGCCATATGAAATGCTAAATCCCACGCTGCATACCAAGGGTATTCCCATTTATCTGGCATAGAAATAACATGTCTATTAGTTAAATGTTGCCAATTAAAATTTCTTGGGTTATGCCTAACTGGAGAAGGCTCTTCTGGGCCACCAAATAGCCATTTAAAAACATCATAGTAGTAAAATTGCTTGGTCCAGAGTAACCCTGAAAAGGCTCTTTTCGCTATATGTTTATGTGCTTTTGGTACGTTGCAATCAAGAATAGTATCGTAAAACGTTTCACATTCTTTCTGTCTTTCATTGAAAACAGCATTATAATCTGCCCAAGGATCTTCTTTCTTCTTTTTACTGAGCCTTACTTTAACTGAAACTTCTTCTCCTGGTTTTAAGTTATACTTATGCCATACCGCAAATTTAGATCCTTCTTTCTTTGGATTTACCGTTGCTTTTTTATTTACAACATGATCATTTATGCCATCTTTAACATACTCTGTATGATTTGAAACATTATAAATGCGCTGATTGTTTGTTTCATTTTCACAGAATAACTGCTTGCCTTTTTCATGATATAAATAATAACGTCCGTTTCTAATACTTCTAGATAGTACCGTTTCTGAATTAATAGCATTCATACTAGGTCTTTCAAAACGCTCATTATGTTTCCAAAAATTTCTAAACCATAAATGGGGTAATATGTGAATGGGAGCTTTCTTTTTACCACGATTCACCACAGTAATCTTCATTAAAATATCATCGATTCCTGCTTTAGCATATTCTACAAAACAATCAAAATAGGCGTTATCTTTAAAGCATCCTGTGTCTAATAATTCATACTCTGTTTCGTACCGTTCCCTTCTATTTTTTTCAATCAACTCTCCATAGGGAAAGGCCTTATGAGGGTACTTGTATAAATATTTACAGTATGAGTGCGTTGGTGAAGATACTTGATGAAAGTACAGTTCTTTAACGTCTTCGCCATGATTACCTTCGTTATTGGTAAGTCCGAATAAACGTTCTTTTAAAATAGCATCTTTACCATTCCAAAAAACAGGGGCAAAACATAAAATTTCGCGGCAATCGGTAAATCCAGCAATACCTTCTTCTCCCCACCTGTAGGCATTACTTCTGGCTTTATCATGATCAATAAAATCCCAAGCTGTGCCATGTAAACTATAATCTTCTCTAACGGTTCCCCATTGTCTTTCTGCTAAATATGGCCCCCATTTTTTCCAATTATTGTATGGATTTTGCGTAGCCAATCTTTCTGCTTCTTTTCCTTTACTCATAAATTACAAAATTATCTTGCCTTGCAGATTTACATATGCTATTAACTGATGTTAGTGGGGCGGTTTGCTCATTTAAAAGCTTCCATCTGCTACTAGGTATGAGGTAAAAATAATATTTATTTCATTAATTTCTTGTACCCTTACTTAAGTATTGCTTTATTCATAGAATTGATGCAGTTTTTTTTCATTTTCAAAATTGAATCATGTTTTTAATATCAATTCATCCTTTTTTAAAATTCAATGCTGCATTTGTTATTGTAAATATTTTTCAGGTATCAATGTATATAAAAAAGTCCCTTTTCAAATTAATGAAAAGGGACGGTAGAGATATTCGGTGTTCAGAAAAGTAACCAACCAAATTTTAACCCTAACTTAAAGTTAATCCCGAACACTTACTTGGCTCTCTACAATATCGCTAATAGGAACAATTAGTTTTCCTTCTTTTGTTTTTAAAGTTACCGAAATATGGTTTATTGATAACACTTCACCACGTATATCATTAAATTCAATATATTGTCCTATTTCATAAGTTTTCCTTGCATAAAAAGCTTTTAATAATTCTGTAATAACCCTTTGGGCTCCTAAACCAAAAGCTAGTGCAAAAGCTAGCAAAAAACCAGCAAGTAGTAATGTAATATTACTGGTTATTATGGCCGTATCTACTCCTGCTTGATTTAACGCAGTAATGGATATAAAAATGATTAGCAATAAGAATACGATTTGACTAATCAGTCTGGCTCCAGACAAATCCATGGATTCAAAAAATGCTACAACAGCTTTTTTAATAAAGTTTGCTAAAAGCAGCCCAACGGTAAAAATGATTAATGCAGAAAATAACCGCGGCACATACCCCAAAAAGTTTTTTATTTCCTCTGAAACTAAGGTTAAATTTAAAATATCTGTAACTACAATTAATATGATGAAATAGAAAATCCACTTTACAAAATTTGTAATGATGGTAATCACATTGAAGTTTAACTTTTTACTTCCAAAAAGTTCAATATCATTAATCTTATCATCAAGTTTATCGGCTTTTGCTAGTTTGAGTGCTTTTTTCACAATACTAACAATAACCTTGGTAAGCAACCAACCTAAAACCAAAACCACTATAGCTCCCAAAATATTAGGGATAACTTTGGCTACTTCTCCTGTCATTGCAGATAGCGATGTTATAACACCGTCATTCCATGCTGTTATTTTCTCCATTTTAATATCGTTTAGTTCAGTTAATTTTTTCTTTTCTTCATAGTTTGTTCAATAATTTTTGCAGCATCAACAGAAAATAACATAGCCAAATCCATTAACAACTTAGCCACAGCAATATCATTCATTACCTTCGACTTAAGTTCTTTTGGAACTTCCTTAAGCGGCTGATTTAATTGTTTAAACGGATTATCCATTATTCTATATTGTCATTATAAACAGTCTTTAATTTATCTTTAGCGCGCTTTATTCTCATTTTCACAGCACTCTCACCAATACCTAAAACACTTTCTATTTCTTTTATTGATAAAAGATCTTGATATTTTAACAACAAAATCATCTTTTCTTCGGGAGAAATTAATTCTAAAGCCAACTTCAACTTATCTACCCTCATGGCTAAAAAGCTAAACTCTTCTTTTTGATCTGTTAGCGATAAATTTTTAATATCTTCAATTTGAACTGACTGTTTTTCAATTTTTTTAGCTGAATTTCTGGTTACATAATTCACACAATGATTATAGGTGAAGGCATACAACCAAGTTGAAAATTTAGACTTTCCCTTAAAACTTGACAGTTTAACAAAAAGCTTCAAAAAAACATCTTGTGTTAAATCTTTTGCTTCATCTAAATGCTTAGAAAAACTAAAGCATTTATTGTAAACTACATCTGCATATCTATCATACAAAATTTCAAAAAGTAAGGTATTATTGGTTTTTACAATAGCATCTACCAAATCTTCATCAGATAATTTATTAATGTTGTCTATGGTTTTCAAATGTAGCTCACGCCAATTAACGGTTCACACAATAAGACACAACTTTTATAAAGAGGTCACACAATCAAATCAATTATTCTGGTTTTATCTTAAACTTACGTAAAATTTGCATAACTTTATTTCAAACAAACCATTAAAAATCAAATATTTACAAAACCATGAGAAGCATATTCATTTTTTTAGCTGCCCTAGTTTTGTTTACAGCCTGCAAAAAACCTGAAAAAAAACCTGTTGAACTTGTGGTTACTAAAACGTCTAGTTCAAAATATAAATGTGCACCACCTGTAACAGATGCAAAATGGTATACAGCGGATAATGTAGCCCCCCTTTTAGACGGATATGATGTTGTAAATTATCCAATAACAACAAGTAATGAATTAGTGCAACGTTATTTTAACCAAGGGTTAGCACTTGCTTATGCCTTTAACCATGCCGAAGCAGCCCGTTCATTTTATTATGCAACAAAATTAGAGCCAGACTGTGCCATGGCTTATTTCGGATTTGCATACGTTTTAGGTCCAAACTATAATGCAGGGATGGAACCCGATAATTATGAACGTGCATATGAAGCTATTCAAAAGGCCAAATCGCTTTCAAAATATGCTTCAAAAAAAGAACAAGCGTTTATTGAAGTAATGGCTAAACGCTACGCTCCTGTTCCACCTGAAGACAGAATGCCTTTAGATATTACCTATTCCAATGCCTTGAAAAAGCTGTCTGCTAAATACCCCGAGGATGCCGAAATTAAAACATTTTATGTAGAATCTTTGATGAATTTACATCCTTGGGATCTTTTTGATAAATCCGGACAACCAAAACCATGGGCTCCAGAGATTGTATCTACGCTGGAAGACATTATAAAACACAACCCAAAGCACCCAGGAGCGCATCATTTTTATATTCATGCTGTTGAAATGTCTAACACCCCCGAAAGAGCCAATACATCTGCTCAATTATTTGATGATGGTCTGGTATCTGGGTCTGGTCACCTATTACACATGCCTTCTCACACCTATATAAGAACTGGCGAATATCATAAAGGCACACTCTCTAATATTGCGGCAGTAAAAGCTGATAGTACATATGTTTCGGCTTGCCATGCTCAAGGTGCTTATCCTTTAGGGTATTACCCGCATAATTATCATTTTTTGGCTGCTACTGCAACCCTTGAAGGTAATAGTTATTGGGCCATGATAGGGGCTCAAAAGGTATCTAATCATGTACACCCCGATATTATGAAAGAACCTGGATGGGGCACTTTGCAACATTATTACTCCATACCGTACTACGTTGCTATTAAATTTAAAATGTGGGATGCTATTTTGAATATGAAACTTGAATCTTACAATTTACCATATCCAAAAGCTATAAGACATTATGCGGAAGGTATGGCGTACTTAGGAAAAGGCAATATAGAACAAGCCAAAGCAGAATTAAACGCTTTAAATACATTAAAAAATAATGCCCAACTAAAAGAAATCACTATTTGGGAAATCAACAATGTCGCTGATTTAGTAAATATAGCCTATAATGTTTTAAATGCTGAAATTATGGCACATGAGTGCAATTTAACCGATAGCATAAAAACACTTAAAGAAACTGTAGCCATGGAAGATGCCTTAAATTATAATGAACCTCCAGACTGGTTTTTCTCGATAAGACATCATTTAGGGGAAGTTCAAATACAAGCTAAACAATATGAAGACGCCATAAAAACATATAAAAAAGACTTATTTTACTTTCCTAAAAACGGATGGGCACATCATGGGCTAAAAAAGGCCTATACCGCTATAAATGACCAAGAAAATCTAGAACAAATTAATAAAGAACTTTTAAAAAGTTGGGCTTTTGCTGATTTTGACATTTTATAAAAAATTAAACTATTGTTAACAAAATCATTCTTCCTGATGGCTTCAGAATAGAATTTATAAATTTGTCAAAATTTAATTTATGAAATCTATTTATATCTTTGTTTTTACTGCATTCGTTTTATGTACCGCAACTGCAAGCGCTGACGACTTTTGGGGTCCAACAGGTCATCGTGTAGTAGGTAAAATAGCTGATAGTTATTTAAAAGGAAAAACTAAAAGAGAAGTAAAACGCTTACTAAAAAGACAGTCGTTAGCCTTTGTTTCTACCTATGCAGATGAAATAAAATCAGATAAACGTTATAATAAATTTTACAGTTGGCATTATATCAACATGCCTTTTAATCAGGATTATGAAACTTCTAAAAAAAACCCTAATGGCGATTTAGTATCAGGTATTGAGCATTGTAAAAATGTAATTACAGATAAAAACAGTTCAGACGAAGATAAAGCGTTTTATTTAAAACTTTTAGTGCACTTAATTGGTGATTTGCATCAACCGATGCATGTGGGGCTGCAGGAAGACAAAGGAGGAAACGACTTTAAAGTGCAATGGTTTTATGAAGATTCTAATTTACACCGTGTTTGGGATTCTGAAATGATTGAACACTATGGCATGAGTTATGCCGAATTAGCTGAAAATGCTGACATAAAATCAAAAAAGGAAATAAAAGCAATCCAAGAAGGTTCTATAATTGATTGGGTTAATGAAACACACCAACTCACCAAAACGGTTTACAAGTCTGCCCAACCTGGTGACAATTTAAGATACCGCTATTCATACGATCATTTTAAAACGGTTAGAAATCAATTACAAATTGCAGGTATCAGGCTTGCCAAGGTTATGAATGATTTGTTTTAGTTTTTAAATAATCACAAACAGCGCTCTTTTTTTGTAACATAAAAAACCTCATAACAATGTTACAAGGTTTTTCGGACTAACTCAGAAATCTGCGATGATTACTAAATGAATTATTTTATTAAGTATTATAAACTGTTCAAATAGGTATAATCGTTAAAGGTATCTGCATCAACCAAACCGCTTGGCCTTTGAAAGATATATATAATACATACTACAGGGCAAGCAACATAGAAACATAACACATAGAATTTGAAATATACTCCACCCCATGGCATACAATAAATCAAAGCCATCAAAAACAATTAGAAAGGACAATAATATGATGCTTATTAAAGCACTATAAGCAGCTAAAAATTTCATAGTAGTATTGGTATTATATCTTCTATTTTTTAAATAGAAAAATATATAATAAGCGGCTAGTCCCAAAATTATAAGATATTCAAATGTCATAGGTTTTTAAATACTCTTTCTGTTAATGATTCGCACTTGAATGCAGTAAAGATTGAATAAGCTCCATCCAATCTTCTGAATAATTAAGACAGAATACATTTTCTTTCTTCTTACCAATAATGGTAAGTTTATCTTTTACAGCAAATAAATGTTTATTTGACTTTACTAACTCAATCTCATCTAAGCCCAATACAACATCTTCATTTTGTTTTGAAGAGAATACAATGCGCTTATTAGTAATCATTAATTCACCTGTTACCTTCTTCTGTCCATGACAATGTCTTGCTTCTGCACTAATAATTTCATACTCTTCCTCAGGTGAGTCTTTTGATGAATTTAGATTATGATTCCCCATATTCCTTAATATTTTTAAATTATCCCAATACATACTAACTCAGTTAAACGATGTGGTGTTAATTGGTTATTGTCAATCAATCCCTTAACTTTTAAAATGGTTGGAACACATGGTATGCTCCAACCATTTTATTATAAATTTTACTTCACTATTATTTTAAAACTCTTATACGCCTTATCCTCTGCATTTAACACGCAGATATAAAAACCTGGTGCTAGCTTATTCAATGATAATACTTCCACATGTTCACCAACTGGCACATTAGATTTGCTTGTTGTGTATTGTAATTGGCCATTTGAATTAAATAGTTGAATACTCACATCAGCAGTTTCATCTAGTTTGTAATACAGTTTAGCCATTCCGTTCACTACTGGATTTGGAGTGAATATGGCTGGCAAATCTGATGCATCAAAATGGACATCATTAAACAAACCATCTGGAACACCCGACGCCGTTTCTGAATCATCAATTACATTTACGTAAACCAAATGAATTACAAAACCATCTTCCTTACCATCATCTGCAGCAAAAACCAATTGCCCTGTGCCTACTTTTATAGGGTTTAAGTTTATGAACTGATTTCCAAAGGCCATATCAACAACCTCTGGATTATAATTACCAGCTAAGAACTGAAAAACATCACCGTCAGGATCTGTAAAAATCTCGTTAGGATCTATGGTTACTGCACTATTTTTATCAGCGAGATTAAGGGTAACAACCTCATAATCTGTATTAAAAATTGGAGCACGGTTTTTCTCAATTACGTTAATTACAATCGTATCATTAGTCACATTGCCTACGGCATCCGTAAAAGCTAGCGGTACTTTATAATTCCCTTCGCTTTCATAATCTGTTTCTACAGTAACCTGAGCTGTGTTTGCATCGGTCTGTGTCAACTCATATTCAATACCTTTAATACTATCATCAATAGAAACAGTAATAGCATCTCCTTCAACATCTTCAAATAAATAATTAAACACTTTAGATTCGGTTTCAACAAGATTCAAAGTATCTTTATAAATATTCGGATAGAAATTTAACTCTGGAGCCCCATTCACATTTAAGGTAATAGTTACCTCCTCTCTTGGATTATTAATATCGTTAGAGGTTGCTATAATCTTTCCTGAATGTGTACCTTTCCCAGCTATTTCTGGGTCTATGGTAGCATTAATAGCTACTGTTTCTCCTCCTAAAACCTCGCCTTCATACGTATCTAGAGTTAACCACTGGTTTTTACCTGATGCCGTTAAGGGTCTTATTTTCCAGAGAACACGCATGCTTTGTACATAATTTGCCCACCAGTAATACTTTTCATTACCTTGATATACCCCTGAAAAACTCTCCTCAAGGATAGATTCGTCTTCAGAATTATCAAATCCCATATATTTATTAGAAACAGGAAGTGTAACTATTATATAAAATTGTTCTCCTTCTGGTATGAAAAATGGTTGTTCTAGAGGGAAATAAATCCATTCACTATCTACTCTTTGATTAATTACAAATTGTTGTTCGTATAGCTTTACACCATCTTGGGGCAAATCGCCTCCTTTATAAACCATTACAGTGATAAGCTCTTCAATTTTATCTAAATACGTATAGGCTCTAACATGGGTTAAACTAAAACCACCTGTCGGAGCTGTAAACCGATTAGAGAATGCCAAATTAGCCCCTACTGCAAACGGTGTAAACACACCATCACCAACTTCTTTGGTTTCAATAGCTAATGAATCAACGGTCACCCTTTTTTGCAAATCATATTCTCCTTCCAGGTCAGAGATATAAGGCTCTGTTGGCGTAGGAGCAACTTGTGGTACCGTTGCAGGTGATAAATTATAGAATAACTTTGAATCACCTTTATTCTCTATATTAAAGGTATAAACCTCTTTCTCTATATTTGTAAGTGTATACTCTTGATCTTGAGCATTCCAACTAAACATTGGAGAATCTACAATGGCAGCTTCTACAACCGTTTCATCAGCACCTGAATTACTGGTATAAATAATCTTCCCAATTTGGTTTTGGTTGACCAACACCGCAATTTCTGCAGTAAGTGTAACAGTTTCCCATGGCTTGATATTGATAGCACTCAATAATACACCCGAACTGCTTCTAATAATCTTATTACCTGCTTCATCATACAAATTAAATCCATCTAAGCCTTCAGAAGCGATTTGCGTTACTTTTAAAATATCGTATCCTTTATTGGTTATTTTTAGCGTTTTAGTTAAGATTAAGTTATTTCTAAAAACAATATTATCCCAACTTAGCGTGTCAGTAACGGCTATTTTTGGCGCCCCTGTAACATGTATTTCAACTGGAACTTCCAAAGTTTTTTGACTATTACTATTTGACACTAAGCTAATAGTATCACTGTAAATTCCAGGATAATAGATGTCTTCAGCGGAAACCGTTAGGTTTAAAGCTTCTTGCTGTTGGGTACTAACGCTTCCTACCTGTGGTGGGGCTATAATGTATGAGGTATGGTTTTTTATATTAGCCCAACTCATTATTAATGCTTTTTCCTCTTGAAGAAACTCAGTACCATCTGGACTCTTAATACCATATTGTATTAATCCGCCCCAAGTCTCAATATCGTCATAATGAAATTTAATATAACCGTCATTATTTATTTCTACTTGAAAAGACACTTCACCAGGGCTCATTGAAGCATTTTGCCCTACTAGTTTATACCACTGCACTACCAATGTATCATCTTCAAGTTTATAATTTAAGCCATTATTGTTTTCTAGTAGCTTTAAATTAGTCCATAACGGTGCTATAACCCCATTGAAATCATCTCCAATTACAAAGGTTGGTTCTCCTGGTTGATTACTTGGTTTCTTAACGGAGATATATCCGTTAATAGAAATCCAAATAGTACTATAATATTCACCATAAAATGGAAACTCAAAAGGTAATTCTACAGAGGTATACCCATTTTCTTCTAGCTCTAATCTGCCTTCATTTAAATCAATCATGTCCCATTTATGAAACACTTTTAAGGAATCGCTTAATTTCCAGGCATACCCATAATCTTCAGTTGCTTTTCTGTTATTTGCTCCTATGGCCTTACCAGTACTTTCATTCGCTACCGATGCAAATGTGCTGTTTCTAAACACATACTCCAGTCCCACAGCACTACTCGTATTTGTAATATTAAAAGGTACCGATGTTTTTTCTCCACCTCCTAAACTCACGGAAATAGGTAGTGGTAAATCATGTGTGTAGTGCGCATCATCTAGCCCCTTAGCCCTTAAAACCGCTTGTTGAATAGAACCATCTTCAAAGCCAACCGTTACATTGCCTACTAACTCATTAGAATTTGTAGGAGTAAATGTTACGGGTAACATTACATTAGATGTGGCATTTAACATTATTGGCAACACTGAAGCATCTATGGTAAACTGCGCTAAACCAGATGATAATGCCGTTATATTAATAGCTTGCGCCCCTTTGTTTTCAACCTTTAAATACTTAGTTTTCGAAGCACCAATAAATACTGGCTCTTTAAAATGAACAGAATCATTAACCGTAACTTCTGGTGTTCCTGAAACATTAATCACTACAGGCACTTTATTAAATTTTGCCGCTGTATTATTATAAACAACAATAGTATCATTGTAGGTGCCTTCAGTTAAGCCATAAGCTTTAGGTTCTATATTTAAATTGACCACTTCGGTATTTCCACTTAAAATGGTTCCTTCTAATTTGTTGGTTTCTCCAATCATGGAAATAGTTCGGTCTGGCGTAAACCTTACAACCAACCCATTTACTAATTCTTGGGTATCACCGTAATCTCTAAACGTTAGCTTATCTTCAGACAATATCCCTTGCACGTAAATGGTATAATCTTTATCTGGCGTTACGTCATCTACATCCTTATAACGATATTCTATAGCGCCATTTTTAAACAATACAACCTGAAACTCTACGGTATCCCCATAATGTGCATACCCTTTAGAGCCACTTCGCATTAAATGACATTCAAATGTTAACACAATTTTATCACCAAAAGCATGATAAATTAATCGATTAACATTTAAAGGTGATCCCTGAATGTTCAGTGGTACTAAGGCTCTATAACCAAACAGATTTACAGTTCCTAAAAGATCAACACTTAGCGATTCCATCATTTGATTAAAGAATGGGAATTTCATACCTAAAGGAATTGCATTTCTTAATTCTTCTCTTGAAAACACAGTACCAAAGTCTGAAATATCATCCCACAAGTTTGCCGCCGGGCCATCAATATCTAATGAAGAACTCATAGTATAATGGAGCTTCTGCCCCATTAAACCAGAGTTTTTATTCGCAATATTGTAATGATTCAAATCATAATTTAAAGAAGCCCCAGTTCCATTATTTGTAATAGACAATGACACTTGTCTTTTTGATTCATAATTAACATCAATTGTTGAAGCTGATACACTCAACGCAATGTCTGGTCCTTGCTCACTAATGAGGCGTAAGGCAAAAGGTAAATCGCCAATATTTGTGTTAAGCGTTATTTTATCATTAATAGCGCCTTCAAGACTTGGTGTATATTTAAACGGTACCTTATCTAAATTTCCAGGATTCACAATCAACGTATCTGCATATACTTCAGTATTTCCTGCTCCTTCAACCGTATAACCATACACTTCAAAATTTGATAATCCCTTATTTTCAACCTCTAATTCAAGATCATTTTCTACGTTGGTAAATACTTCATATTCATGTAATGCTGTATTGTCAACAACGGCTACCTGGCCAACTACTTCTAGTTTTAGTTCAATATTTACGACAGGTTTATGAATATCGTTTGTTAAAACACCAACCGATGCTAAATGATTGCCATTAGTTAAATTATTTGCATCAACCGTAATATTTATGTCTTGATTTGAGAACTCCTGAATTTCACCGTTATTAGGATCTAGAAAAACAAATGATCCGTTTTCTCCCGTACTAAATGCTCTAAGCATAGGAATAGCCGGTCTGAACAATAAATCTCTTGCTATAATATAGGTTCTTCCATTATCTCTAGACACAACAAAACGTTCATTAAACTCTCCCCCACCAAATTGCATCACCTGAGGATTAAGCATCTCCTTTGGGAAATTAAACACCACCCAAAACGATTCATTATCCTGAAACTTTTGTGGCTTATAAATAGGAATTCTGTAATACTTAAATTCGTTCGCCACATCAGGATAATATTCTTGCTGATATACAGTTTCAGCCTTATTCATATCATTTCTTGAACCTTTTCTAATTTCAATAGTGATAGGAAACTCATTAGTTTCAGGAAATAATGCTACTTCAAGGTGCGTTAAATTAAATGAAAAATCGTACGGAATATCAAATCGTGTTCCCATAATTAACCCCGCATTGGTATTACCTGTTCCGGCTAAGAATGCTGGAGGTGTACCATTTTCATATGACAACCCTGCGATATACTCTGGAGTATCATTTTTCCAGTGCTCGAAGGATGATAGCGAGGCCTGAGACAAGTCACTATCTGTTAAATAGCGAATAGCTTCAAATGGCTCACCTAAATCATCATTGGAAGTATTTGCTATACTATCGGATTTATATGTGACCGTTTTAGCTGAAGCACTGGCGGTTTCTAGAGGTCTGAAATAGGTTTCGTTAGAAATTAAGCTTTCCCAGTAAATAATTCCTTCAGAAATGTTTGAAAAAGTAACAGGGACATTTGCCAACGGATTATCGGTTACATCAATGGTCAAATCGATACTTTTGGTCGATTCCATAAAATGTGGCTCACTAGAGGTTGTTGTAGCCAGAATATTAGAGATCTCTGAAATATTTTCAAACTGATCTAAAGATTTAACCGCAAACCAGTAATCTGTTTCTTTTATTAAGCCACCAATATTTATATTGAACGTTTGCCCTGCTTCAACATTATTTTCTACCAAAAAGAGGCCTTGATTTTCAAAATTAGATGCCGTTATGGGTTCTTCCCCTATTGCTAAATAATAATAACTAGGACTAAATCCGTCATCATCATTAGGCACTGTCCATGCTAATCGTATTTCATTATGAAAACTTTCAGCAGCACGTAAGTCGGTAATTGCATTGGGCGGAATTCGGTTATCATCCACTAATGCTTTAGCAGCATTTAAGATACCTTTCCCATACTTACTGTTGTGAATAAATCTAAAGGGGGTTGTTGAATTAATAATAATTCTGCGTAAATCGTCAGGTGTAATAGTATTACCCTCATTGATATTTTTAGCTAAGACTAAAGCCGCAACTCCTGAAACATGTGGACATGCCATAGAGGTACCTTCAATATAACCATACTGATTATTCGTAATGGTACTCAATACGCCGCCTTCTTCACCAAAATTTGTCATATCGCCACCGGGCGCACAAATATCTACCCAATCACCAAAATTGGTATAAGGTGCTGGCAACCCAGTTGGTCCTGTGCTACTAACTGCTACAACCTCATCAAAGGCTCCTGGATAGCGATTGCTTTCTACAGCGTCATTACCAGCTGCAAAGAAGAGAATACCTCCTTTCATTGGGCTACCTGGGTATTGACCAGCCTCAGCAATGAAATAACGAATAGCATCAAGCACCTCTGGTTCATAATAATCTGGACGATTATACCCCCAAGAATTTTGTGAAATTACAGCACCATTATCTGCTCCATAAACTATAGCCTCTGCGAAATTAAGCCCCCCATTGGTACGACTATCAAATACCTGAGCAGATATTAATTTTACACCATTACCTGAACCATCGCCCCCAGCAACTCCGGCAACACCAATACCATTGTTTCCAACAGCACCAACTGTTCCTGCAACATGCGTACCATGATTACCTGGTGTAATAGCACCTCGTACATTAAAGTTATATCCGTAAAAATCATCTATATAACCATTTCCATCATCATCAACGCCTTCCACTCCATTAATTTCGGCCTCATTCTGCCACATATTATCTTTTAAATCTTCATGATTAAAATCAATACCCTGGTCAACAATGGCTACAATAATATCAGAATGCCCTGTTGTAGTTTCCCATGCTTCAAATAATTCAACATCAGAGCTAAACTCTCCAAACCTGTCGTTACTTTCATAATGCCACTGCTCTGATAATTTTGGATCATCAGACTCTAGTACAATCGACTCATCCATAGCACTTTTCACTTCATCAGATTTAAACACTACAGGCTCTTTTCCTCCATCAATCTGGGTTTTCTTATAGATAGGCTTTATAATGTCAATGTCAGCAATACTCTCATATTGTTTCATAACTTCTTTAGCAGATTTGCTAGAATCGAACTCTACTTCATACCATAAATGAAGTCCGTATTTTCTGTGTTTTGCTTCAAATTTTGGAGAAAAAGGAAACACACGCTTTATTTGTTTTATACCTATTTGATTACTTACTTTATCTACATTAGGCAAACCAACTTCTTTTGAGGTTGTTTTACCCGTAGCCACCTTAAAACTTTTAGATTGGTTTATGGCCTCTTGCTTAAATTTTAATCGGATTTTACCACTTAGGATATCATCTTCTGATTGCCTTTCATCTTGAGCCTGCATCACTCCAAAATGGAGCATTCCCAAAAGTAGCAGTATAAATATTTTAATGTTTTTCATTTTTCTCAATTTTTTATTTGTCAAATGGGAATATTAATCTTGAATCTCTCTTACATATCTCACAGGAAGCGCATAGAAATTAGCAGGCAAAACCACTGGATCTACAGATGCACCATTCAATGTTATATATAATACAACAGAGGAACCATTACTTTCTACATAAGTGTTCGTCCAGTATATACCTGTTTTATCTTGTTCTCTAAAAACGTTCCTAAAAGCCGGATCTGAACTGCTAGAGAATTCCAAATACCCAGGATAGCCCAAATCGAACCCTGTTGGGCCCCCTTCAACTAATTTGTCTTTGGCATATAAAGTACCTCCCTGTGACACAATTAAATCTCCATATTCTTGTGGCGTTGGTAATCGCCAACCTTCAGGAGCATAATCTCTAGCAGCGAAATAAGAGTATAAGCGTCCGTACTTTTTACGATCTTCCTTGGTTTCTAAAGGGAACCCTTCTTCGATTATGCTTCTATAGGCATGCCCATAATACCAAGAACCATTTCCAGGATCGGCAGCATAATTAAAATTTTCTGCCATCCATTCCAAACCATTTATCTCTGCGTATTTGTAAGTTTGGTTATCACGACTATCTTTAAACATCCCCCATTTACCACGGAACCTGATATCTACACTATCAACTGAGGTGTAAGCATCAAGAACAACTTTCCATTTTAAGGTGTATAGGGAATCTGCCACTCCTTTTATTAAAGAGTTAGGATTGTTTTTACCATAAACCGTAGCGAGATTTGCGTTTTTAACAACTTCCCATTCTGCTGTGGCACCGGCGGGTAGATAGGCTTCAAGGGTAAAATATTTATCCTCAGCACCCTTTTCATTTTTAATATCGAGTTGATCAGGACCTGCGTAGGCATTCAGCACATCGGTTACAAAGTCAACCTCCTGAAAAACCGCTTTTGAACCATAGCTCAAAGTCCAACGTAATTTATATTCAGATTTCTCCTTACCTATAAATTCAGCTTTAAAATTATCAGCATTCTCAATTCTTCCATCACCATTAATCACTTCCCATTTTCCAGTTGCACCATATTTTGGAGCCTCTGCTTTAAGATAAGCGGACACATTATTCTTCAGGGTATCTACACTAGCTTTAGGCTCAATAATGATAGGGATAAGTGGTTTAAAAGACACGGTTATTGAAGCGGCCTCATAAGCATCGCCATGACTAACTTCCCATCCAATAGTATAGGTTTCACCAGGTTCTCCATAAAATAAAGTTCTTGGGTCATGAATGTCTTCAAAGCGTCCATTTTCTCCATTGTAAATACGCCATGTACCTACTAACGGTGGTTTTACTGGAACCGCACTTAGCTGTATCACATAACCGTCATTTTCAATATCAATAAAACTAGGCCCAGCATTAGGGTTTAGGTTTATAGGTTCTTCATCAGGTGAACAGGCTTGCATTAATAACCCAAAGGCTATTAAGAGCATTACAATACTCACCAACCGTTTAAAATTTGTATGTGTTACCACTTTGTTTTTCAGCATCTTCCTGATTTTATTTATATCCAATATTTTGATCTGAATTATCTAATGCATCGTTCGCATCAATTTCAGATTGAGGTATAGGGAAAGTCATTCTGTAATAATCAGGATCTTGAGCTGTAAATGATAATTTTACCCAGTGCTCTCCTGCTCTATGGAATGGTAGTTGTCTTCTTTTAATATCATTCCATCTAAAACCTTCACCAAATAACTCTTTACGTCTTTCTAATAAAACCTCGTCTATTAAGGTTTGACCTGTTGATGTACTCTTTGACACGCCAGGGTTAGATCTTCTTTGCACCTCATATAAAGCATCTTGAGCTTCTGAGAAATTTCCTAACTCTGCCTCACACTCTGCCTCTATAAGTAACATCTCTGATGCACGAATACAAATGCGTTCGGCATTTCCAACCGAATTATTGTGGGCAAACTTGACGATAAGATACCTATCTGGGTCAATATCATCTACCTTTAAAAAGAACGACTTTCTGGCATCTGCGGCAGTAAAGGTGTTTACAAACTCACTATCAGCGCGCATAGAACTGTAGCCTCCTACTGGCCAATAAAATGAGGGAATAGATAAATAGGTGTTATTATCATCTTGTGTATAAGCAATGGTATAAATAGTTTCAGAGTTTCTTCTGTTAAACCCAGAGAACATGGTGTTGATATCCATTAACTCTAAACCTTCTGAAGCCAATTTGGCATGGTCTCTGGCTGAGGACCAATTACCCATTTCTAAATACAAACGAGCTAAAACAGCGTGTGCTGCGCGTAAATCAAAAAAACCTTTATCACTATTTTCTTTCAATTGATTGGTAGCTGCCAACAAATCGTTTTCAATTTGAGCATACACTTCTGATAGTGGGGCACGTTGAAAACCCGATTTAATTTCTCCAGTTACTGTATTGAGTAAAATTGACGGTGCATCTGGATCTTTGGTATATGCCGGAGCATACATTTGTGCTAACTTAAGCCATGTATAAGCCCGAAGTACTCTTGCTTGGCCTACTAAATTATCTATCTGTTCTGTAGTCGCGTCTGGAATATAAATGGCATTGTTGATAATATTGTTTGCATCATAAATTAACTTATAACCAGACCACCAAGGGTTATCAACATACACATAGTTAGGTAATACATCCATTTGGTATACAGATATAAACCAGTTCCAGTTATCAACGGCATTTACCATAAGGTCTTCCCCCATAATATCTGCCATAATGGGGTTGTATAAACCTTCAAAATTGAAGCTACTTAATTGATTGTAAGCACCGATTAAAGCTGAATTTGCTGTTACGTATGAATCAAAAACTTTGTCCTCAGAAATGGAATCTGTAGGTTCAAGCTCTAAAAAATCATTACTACATCCTACCAATATCAGTCCTAATACCGTAGTTATTATTATATGTTTTATTCTATTCTTCATGATATATGATCTCATTTTTCTATAGCTCTAATTTTAAGCCCATGGTTACAACTTTAACACCAGGGATTCTACCATTGGTTGTTCCGTTTATGGCTACTTCTGGGTCAAAACCTTTAAACTTAGTAAAGGTTAAAAGGTTTTCTGCAGATATAAATGCTCTTAAACTGTTCAACTTAATGGCTTTACATAACTTTTCTGGAAATTGATAAGCCACATTAATATTTTTCAATCTCAAGTATGACGCATCTTCAATAAATCTTGAAGACATTTGATTGGATTGATCAGTGTTATTGGTTACATATCTTGGTACATTGGTAAACCTATTATTTGGTGTCCAAGCATTTGCTGCGTCAGCGGCTAAGTTTGTCCCCGTATTGGTACCGTCATGCATATTGGCCGCGTAGTCACTGTTATATACTTTCCCGCCTAAACTGTAGTACAAGTAAAAATTAAGGGACAGGTTTTTGTAACTTAAATCGTAGTTAATACCACCAACCAAATACTGTTGGCAGTGAATTTCCTAAGCGTTTTCTTTCGGCATCATTATATTCGCTGGTTACTTGTCTTCCTGAACCTAACGGATCATTATATGCTGAGTTTGGAATGGTATTGTCATCTTTATCATCAGAATCGGCATTTACATACCACATTGGTAAGCCGTTATCAGGATTTACACCAGCCCATTCACGCATGTAAAATTGATAAATACTGCTTCCTTCTTCCAGTAATTTAGTACCTGAAACAATTTTTTCTGTAGTTAACTGTAAAATCTCGTTGGTATTGGTTGAAATATTAAAGCCAATAGAACTGTTAAAATTGCCATTATCAATTAGTAAATACTTAAATGATGCCTCAACACCCGTATTTTTTCATTGCTCCTAGATTAGACAGAATGGAGCCAAATCCATTACCAGCCGATAATGGTCTAGCAAACAACAAACCATCTGAATTTCTGTTATAAAATTCGAAAGTGGCATCAAATCTTCTGAAGATATTAAGGTCTAAACCAATGTTAAAACTTTCAATCTTTTCCCAGCTTAAATCAGCATTTGATAATTGTACAGGCGTTAATCCTGGGAAACCACCATAGTTGGCACCACTGCCGTAAAGCCCCAAAGATGCATAATTACCAATGTTATTATTACCAGAAGTACCATAACTAGCTCTTAACTTAGCATTACCAAGCCATGACCATTCTGGCATCCAGTTTTCTTTTGAAATATTCCATCCTGCGCCTACAGAATAGAATAGACCATACTTGTTGTTTTTTCCAAATCTTGAACTACCATCAACACGCGCACTTCCTGATAAATACAAGCGGTTATCATAATCGTACTTTACCTGAGATAAATAAGATACCATATTCCAAGAAGACGTAAAGCTTCCTGGCTGTTCTGGTTTAGATCCCCAAACCAAATCAGGTTTACCTGGCACAGAAAAATCAGTAACCTCGGCAGATAACACTGAGAAATCAGCGCCAAGGGCTTCATGCCCTAGTAACACTTCAAAATAAGATTTATCAGATGATTTTGAATAGGTTAATATATTAGAAATATTCCAAGCCAAGTTATCAGAATGTGAGGCTGAACTTCTTCCGTTTACACCTGCCCCATTACCATGCTCTGGATTATAATAATTTAATCCGTCATCTAAACTCGTATCAATACCTCCTGTTGTTCTAAATTTAAAAGATGGTGAGATATCAATATCTAAATACGTGTTTACAACTGCTCTTTTGGTTTTGTACTCATACTTATCAAGAGCTGCTAAGCCTACTGGATTAAAATCAAAAATAGCTTTGTTACCCCATTCAAAATTTCCTGAACCATCATAAACCGGTGAAGCAGCATTAATAATTTCGGCCGACCTCACAGGGTTAGCACCGCCCGTTCCACTTGGCGGTGCATTTGTTTTTGAATATGATAAATGAGAATTAATCCCTGCTTTTAAAAAACTATTGATTTGATGTGATACATTAATTTTGTTAGTTATTCTATTAAAGTTAGCCCCTATAGTTGTTCCTGAGTCTTTAAAATATCCTAAGGACATAAAAACTTTAGTAATATCTGAACCTCCTGAAACATTTAAGTTATAAGTTTGAATAATCCCGTTTTTATAAACTTCATCGCGCCAATCTGTGTTGGTACGAACCTGTGTTCCTGGTATTAATTTACCATTATCATCTAAGGGTTTATCTACCCCAAATGGGTTATAACCTACTATTTGTTCAACCTCATCATGCGCATAGGCTTTTGCCTCTGTAACAGATTGCCCATCAAGAAGGGCTTGGTTATAAAGTCCCATCCAAGATTGCTCATAAAATTGGGTAGAATTCATTAAATCATACCCTTTTGAAATACGTTCTGAAACACCTAATTGACTTGTAAAATCAATTTTTGTGGTGCCTGATTTTCCTTGTTTTGTGGTGATCAAGATAACACCGTTGGCTGCACGTGAGCCATAGAGTGATGATGCGGCTGCATCTTTTAGAACTGTTACACTCTCAATATCATTGGGATTGATATCTGAAATAGATCCTGACATGGGTACACCGTCAAGAACAAATAAAGGCGCACTGCTTGCACTTAAGGAACCAATACCTCTGATTCTAACCGTTGAACCTGCCCCTGGTTGTCCTGAAGCACTAGATACCATAAGCCCTGGTGTAGTACCTTGCAAAGCTTTTTCAAAAGAACTTACCGGACGGTTTTCAATAATTTCATTATCAACCACCGAAGCTGCTCCTGTGTACGCTTCTTTTGTAGAAGTACCGTAAGCTACAACGATTACGGATTCTAATTCTTCTAAATTTTCTTTTAAAACCACATCAACAGTAGTTCTATTATTTACTGCTTCAGTAAGGGTTTGCATTCCAACATACGAAAAAACAAGTTTTGCCTCGCCACTAGGAATTGAAATGGTATAAAAACCTTCAAAATCTGTTGTAGTTCCTTGGTTTGTTCCCTCTACTACAATGGTCACTCCTGGTAAGGGTAACCCACTTTCATCATTAACATGGCCCTCTACCGTTATAGATTGAGCGTAAGTCATGTTAACACTCATAAGGCAGAATAATATTAGGCAGCCTAATAGTTTTTTCATTGTTTATTTGAATTATAGCATCTTAATTTCTTAGGAAAATAGCTAATTAAGATTAACTAATATGGTTTTGGTAATAACACCCCTACACCCCAAAAAGGGGTGCCGAGACATTATTAACTATTAATCACTTATTTATTATAATTATGGTGTAGTACAAGGCGCAAGAAGTCTATCTACTGCAGTATCTTTATCTACTTCAGTAGGCACCATCCATCCCCATTCGTTTTCTGCCATTTCTTCAAAAACCATTGGTTTTGTTCCAAAATCACCATTTTTTACTTTGGTTAAGAATGGCTCCATGGCGCACATACCAATTCCTTCAGCTGGCATTTGTAATTTAAAACCAGTTCCGTAAGTTCTTTTGAAATTTGTATAAGATGCAAAAGCATTAAATTCAGTTACTTCACTAAAATATAGTTGCATGTTTGTAGACTCTGTTAATTTTGCAAAACCTTCCATTTTAGCAACATCAGCTAAAGCACTTGCAGAAGATGTTGAGCTAATACCAATTCCACCGTCATCAGCACTTGGTACTTTAACAGTAATTGTTACTTCTCCAGCTTCAAGCAATTCATTAAATCCATTAAACCAATTGGTTTGAAAACTGATGTATATATTAGCATTTGACCACTGATTTGCTCCTGTTTCAACTAATGCATTAAAGATATTAACACTCTCAATCTTAGCACTTTCTGATAAACTAATATCTCCTGTTAATTGAGTCACGTTATTAAAGGCATCAATAGAAACTAAATCTGAATTACTTCCAATAGTCACATTTCCTCCAATAAATTCTAAAGCTGGGAAACTAGGCAATGCTTCTAAAGAGGCTCCTGCCAACTGCCAATCAGAATTACCAGAAATATCTAAACTTCCATTAATTGATTTAAGATTAGGGGTTTCAACTGTTTTTAATCTTTTATTAAAAGACAGTGTGAAATTGCCATCTACCGTTTCTCCTGAAATAGAAAGTTTTACTACATTACCTTGAACAAAATCAAAGTTTCCGTGAATATCTCCTAAAGACACCACTTCAACATCACCCAAATAATTTAAATGAGCATCACCTAAAACATTTGTACCTGATAAATCTAAATTAGAAAGCGCACCTATATTAATATAGGTAGGATCATCGGCATAATAATTATCAATACTTAATTCACCAACTTGATCAAGCTTTGCTAAAGATAAAGTTGCTAACATTTCACTTTCTTCGGTAGCTAAAGCTCCAGAAATTAAGACCAATTCATCAGCCACAACACTAGTAAGCCCAGCATTTTCCACAACTTCAAAATCTCCACCAATAGAAGCTAACACTGCAAAGTTTACGGTAGCATCAGCTTCAACACCTTCAATAATTAAGTTTTCACCAATACTTTGTAAGGCATCCATTGTAATGGTCGTTCCACCATTAACTTCAAGACTTTTACCAATTAACTTAATTGTTGAAAGTGCACTCACGTGTGCATCACCACCTACAACAACTCTACCTGTAATAATGGTAGCACCTTGAGCCGTTAAAGCCGCATAATCTTCATCGGTTATAACATTACCGTAATAAACAGCATTAGCATTATTTGCAATTTCCTGCTCTAATAACTCTAAATCTCCAACCAGTTCAGAATTTAAAGCCGCTAAATCTGCTTCTAATTTTGCAATAGCAGCCAATAAGGCTTCTTGTTGTGTTGACTCTAAATCATTTACTTTTTCATTTAAGTCGTTAATTTGATTTTGAAGTTCATCTATGTCTCCTTTAACACAACTATTTAAGGACAACATACCTGCAAGAACCAAACAGGAAATAGTTTTAATTTTCATAATTTAAATTTTAAGTTAATTATTTTTTAAGGGTTAGTTAAAATTGCTTTCCGCTGTGGCATAATTAATTATTTACTTAAAATTTAAAGCCCCACTAGGTGTTTTTAGGTGTCATTGCATGAATTGACACATATTATGCAATGATACACATGTTCTAACTTATTAATAAACAACATATTAAAAACAAAAAACTTAAAAACCTTTTAAACGCCCAATATTTCCATAAAGGAACTAATAACGCTTTCGTTTAATGCCATAAACATGTTAAAAAGAAACATATTTCTTACTCATCAGAACATGAAATCATAAAGTGTGTTTTGCTGAAAACTAATATCAGGGCACCATTAAAAAAAAATATAACCGCTTTAAAAGTAAAAATTAGGTGAATTTAGATGATAGAATCATCTAGATTTTTAATATAATCCGAAGGGGTTTGATCGGTATATTTTTTAAAAATTCTATTAAATGTTGTTTTAGAATTGAATCCTGCTTTCTCGGCCAAATAATTTAGTGTGTGATGTTGATGAAATCCTTGAGCTATTAAATGCTTAGCTTCTTCTAACCGATACTCATTCATAACTTCATAAAAGGATTTATTGAAATTTTTATTGAACACTTCTGAAATACGCTTATAAGTGATGCCTGTGGACTCTACTAAATCCTGCATTTTAAGATCGGTCTTTAAATATGGTTTTTCCTTTTCAATATATTGCGATAATACCTCAAAGTCTTCATTATTTTGATCAGAAATAGACCTAGGTTTATTTTTACTAGTGCGTATTAAATTTTTTATATCCTCAGACTCAGAAAAAAGTTCAGGTCGCATGGTGGTAAAAATTCCTAAAACAATTGTAAATAAGGTTAAACCTGCATAAAAAACATTAAATAGATTAAAAAACAATTTAATGCCAGCCAACTCCAATATAGCACCTGTAGTACCAAAAGTCCACAATATAATATTTATAAACACAAACAGTCTTAACCAAACTAATGTGGATAACTGAAATGCTGAAAGATGTTTTTTTCTAAAATATTGAAAACGGTGAATGGTTCTCAAACAAAATATACTATAGAAAATCCCTTGAATAATAATTACAATATTAAAAACAGACTGCGCTATAAGATACCACACAGGAAATCCATTTTGAAGCATTTCTAGTTTTGCATCAGAGGACTTCGCAAAAAACGGCGTTAAAACCAATAAGTAAAGAACTGCTGGTATAAAATGATACAGTTGCCGCATGGGTTTCTTTATGTCGCGGTACAAGTAGTTTCTTAAATAGAGGAACATTAATGGAAAAAACATTAATGTAAAAACATCTAGCACAGCATATAAATGAACATAGCGTTGATAGAAATCTGTGGTGTGTAAAATAAACACGAAAACGGTTACCGACCAAGAAAAAACTAAAGCACCCAAAATTTTATTTGGATAAAAATTACTTGGATAAAAAATAAGATACATGGCTAGGAGAAAAGACAATACGCCTCCCATCAACAAAATCAGTTCAAAATAACTTTCAATAATCATTTAGTGATTCCCATTGTTGTATCATTTAAAACAACTTCGATAAATATATCTAGCTTTTTATGATATATACAACGTATTTTTGTTTTAAAATTAATGTTTATTTTTTTATTTATTAAATACTAACAAACTATCTCATGTAAAAGATTTGTTTCTAATTGATTTTTTCGTTTAAAGACTATTTTTGAATGAATTTACTTCCTTTGAAACGTAACTATCTAACCTTAATCACTGAAATAGTATCAACAAAAACATATTAATTTCTCAGTTTTCCTGAAAACAACGACACTTTTGAATTAAAAGGGTTTCCAGAAGCGCGCCTAAGCATTACTATTTGTCCGCAGTGCCAAATTGCATCGGCTATAGGGCCGTTGATCATATTCCAAAAGGGCACTTCTGTATCTTCTAATTTTATAAGGCCTTTTGTATCAGTTAATGCCTCTGAAACCACTTTAAGGTTCATCAAAGTTTGTCTTCTTTTTTCCTCAAATTCAAACAATTCCTCTTTTTCTGTCATATCCTTATTATCACTTAAAACACTATTTCTAATGAACTTTGACAATTCATAAATATGATTGAGCACCTCTTCACTGGTTCTGCTCGACTCACTAGACTTATACGATAAATCTTTGCTAGTTAATCCTTCTGTAGCCCAATAGTATCTAAATCCTAAACCATCAATCATTCTTGCTGCCACTGTTCTTGATGTATACGTTTCTGGGTAATCTGGAATTTCGTGGTAAGGTAAGTTATCTATATTTTGCCCCATAGTTACTAAAGTAGTTAGTATACTAAATATCATTAAAATATGTTTCATCAGATTGTTTTGAAATCTTTTTCTTTAAATATACCTCAATGCCATTGAGAAAGCTCTGCCTAATTTTTAGTGCCCTTTATACCGTATTTATCAACCAAATAAACTAACGCTGCCATAGTTGCTGCTCCTAGTTCTAGTTCTCGTTTGTTCACCGTCTCAAAGGTATCATTACTGGCATGATGATAATCAAAATAGCGCTGATTATCTGTAAACAGTCCAGCAACAACGTTATGCTCTGATTTTAATGGTTTTACATCTGCTTCACTTTCATTTTTTTCAAAAGAATGCACAAGATAAGGCTCAAATAAACCCTGCCAACTTAACATTTGATTATAAGCCTGATCATTACAATCAAAATTAAATCCTCTAGGGCTGAATCCACCTGTATCACTTTCAATAGCAAACATATGGTTTTCATCGTTTTGTTTCACCGCTTCGGCATAGGTAGAAGCACCACGTAAACCGTTTTCCTGATTCATAAATAGCACCACCCGAATACTGTGCTTGGGCTTAATATCTAATTTCTTTAGTAAGTGTAAAACCTCCATGGCTTGTACCACACCTGCCCCATTATCATGAGCTCCGTCTCCTAAATCCCAAGAGTCCAGATGTGCCCCAACAATAATATATTTATTCGGATATTTGCTTCCTTTGATCTCCCCTATAACATTATAAGATTGAACCTCCTTAAGCTGTTTGCAACTCTGTTTAAAATAAAATTGAATGTTATTATTTAACTTTAACATGGTGCTGAGTAGCTCGGCATCATTAGTGCTAATGGCTGCAGCAGGAATTCGTTCGTTATCGGGTAACCCATTATAAGTCATACTACCTGTATGTGGTAAATCATGCATACGAAAAGTTAAGGAACGAACAATAATACCAACCGCCCCATATTTTGCGGCTTCGGTAGCCCCTTGTTCGCGCAAATGTACACATGCGTTGTAGGCCTCTATAGGATTTATATGTTCTGCAGGTAAAGGTTTGTTAAAAAAAACGATTTTACCATGCACGATTTCTTTGCCTAGCGCTTGAAGCTCTTCCATACTTTTTACTTCAACCACCTGAGCCTTAACACCTAAAGCAGGCGTGGCCACAGAACCTCCTAAAGCACAAATATTTACCGTGGTGGTTTTTCCAGACACCCCTTCAATAAAAGCATATTCTTTAGTTCCTCTTACCCAACGCGGTACCATAACGGGTTGAAGCCAAACCTTATCTAAACCTAATTGTTCAAATGTTTCTTTAGTATAGGTAACAGCTTTTGAGGCGCCTAAAGAACCCGATAACCTACTCCCTATCTGATTCGATAAATAATTTAACCATTCGTAACTATGACCATTTGTTAATGCTTGTGTATAAATGGTTTTTAAAACCGCTTCATCTGATTGCGCCTTCATGGGCAAAACACAAAGACATAGTATTAAGGTAAGTACTAACTTAATCCTATTCATAAATTATTTTTTTCGGCGGAAAGATAATATATCTTATCAATAGCCCGTAACATCTAACCCTAAATTTATGTTAAGACCGCAATGATAGTTTATGCCACATGAGCAAATCCTTTTTAGTTTACAAAAAACAAATAGGTTATATATTTACCGTTACTACTATTCATTTTTCAATTGCTGTTTATAACGTTCAATATGCGCTTTAATATCATCATCTAATTCAGGTTCCTTGATATTTGAATAGCTTTTAAGTGTATCATAGATGATTTTTGCCACGATATACCTAGCTGTTGGTTTATCATCGGCTGGAATAACAAACCAAGGAGCATGGGGCTGTGATGTTCTATTCAAAACATCTTCATAACAATCTTGATAATTGTCCCATAATTTTCGTTCTTTTAAATCACCTGCAGAAAATTTCCAGTTCTTTTCTTCTTTATTCAATCTTCGTAATAACCTATTCTTTTGCTCTTCTTTTGAGAGATTTAAAAAGAATTTAAAAATGAGGGTACCATTTTCAGCGATATGTTTTTCAAAATTATTTATCTGTTCAAAACGCTGATCCCAAAATGCCTCATTAACATCTTCAACCTTGTTAATGGTTGGAATATGCTCTCCTAAAATATATTCAGGATGTACGCGTGTTACTAATACATTCTCATAATGTGTTCTATTAAATACTCCAAATTTTCCACGGGCAGGAAGCGCTATATAATGACGCCATAAATAATCGTGTTTTAATTCTAATTCCGTTGGCACTTTAAAACTATGAACCACAACCCCTCGGACGTTAAAATCTTTAAAAACTTCACGAATCAAACTGTCTTTACCTGCGGTATCCATGCCTTGTAAACAGATTAAAACAGCGTACTTTCCATGAGCATATAGGGTGTCCTGAAGCTTTCCCAACTTTTTTCTTACTGATTTTAATTCCTTTTCCGCATCCTCAATAACCTCTCTTGTGTTTACTTTTTTTAAGGATATGTTTCCATTGATTTTATAGTGATCTATCTGCATTTTTATAATTAATTTATTGAAGGATTATTTTAAACCTATAAATATAGTAAATCCATAATTTCGATGAACGACAGCTATAAGTGCTACGATTTTAATACTTTCGCTCTACCTATTTATGTTTTTAACCCATAATCTATGAAAAACGTTTACTTTATTCTATTTTTTATAAGCATATATACTGTTAATGCTCAAAACAGTTGTGATAATGCCAATTCTTATTTAGTTAATGCCTACGCGCATGCAAAGGATTCCTACGAATCAAATAATATTAGCCATTTAAAATACTATGCCAATCGTTCTGTGGAAGCCTTCCAGCTTGCAAAAAAACAACTCAAAGATTGCCCGTGTAGTAAGGCTCTAGAATTTGCAAATAAAGCCATTGAGGCATTGCTTAAAGTGGAACAAGAGGAAACGTTTGAAGATGGTCGTTTTTTTGTAAAACGCGGTAGAGAATTTGCCAAACAAAGCGTCATTGAAATGGATCAATGTGCTTTTAACAACTATCAAGAAACGAGTACGCAAACAGTAGAAACTCCTAATAATACTAGCACTCAACTGAGTGACCTACAAAAAGAACAGCTTAAATTGCAACAGCAACAAGAGGCCTTAAAAAAACAAGAAGCTGAAATAAAATCAAAATTAGCCGCTCAAAAACTAGAAGCTGAAAGCTTAAAAAAGAAGCAAATTATTGCCTCGTATAAAAAAGTGATGTCTAACAACGTAAAGACCTATAATGAGTCATTATCTGTTTGTCATTGCCAACATAAAGCTTTTGAAAATACAACCATTTCTGAAGATTTATCATCAAAATCTATAGATGAAATTAAACACTATTTTACAGAAAATTTAAAAGCATTAGCGTCTGATTATATAGCTGAATTAAATCAGTGTAATTAAAAAACTTGTATAAAAAAGTCTCGAAATAAAAATTTCGAGACTTTTTTCTTATTTACTAGCAAACAGCTTCACATCTTCTTCGCTAACCTCTCTTCCGCCCAGAATAATTAAGCGCTCAACAACGTTTCTAAGCTCTCTAATATTACCTGTCCAATCATATTCCTGGAGCAACTTAAGCGCTTGATTAGAAAAGTCTTTTTGAGTTGTTCCTTGTTCATCAGCAATTTTCATAGAAAAATGTTTAACCAACATAGGAATATCATCACGTCTATCATTCAACGCAGGTACTTTTATTAAAATAACTGCCAGTCTGTGATACAAATCTTCTCTGAATTTCCCATCAGCAATTTCCTTTTTTAAATTTTTGTTGGTAGCAGCAATAACACGCACATCAACCTTAATATCTTTATCACTACCAACCCTTTGAATTTTATTCTCTTGCAAGGCTCTTAACACTTTGGCTTGCGCAGACAAGCTCATATCGCCTATTTCATCAAGAAAAATAGTACCACCGTTGGCCGCTTCAAACTTCCCTGCCCTGTCTTTATTTGCACTGGTAAACGCCCCTTTAACATGACCAAACAACTCACTTTCAATAAGTTCTGAAGGTATAGCCGCGCAATTCACTTCTATTAAATTACCTTTGGCTCTGGCACTTTTTTCATGCAACCAATGAGCCACCAATTCTTTTCCAGTACCATTGGGGCCAGTAATTAAAACCCTTGCATCAGTAGGAGCTACTTTATCTATAATTTCTTTGATTTGAACAATAGGTTTGCTCTCACCTATCATTTCGTATTTCTTGCTTACTTTTCTTTTCAAAATTTTGTTTTCAACAACAAGCTCTTTTCTATCTAAAGCATTCCTTACGGTATTTAACAACCTATTTAAATCTGGTGGTTTCGAAATATAGTCATAAGCCCCTAATCGCATGGTGTTTACGGCAGTATCTAAATCACCATGTCCAGAAATCATAACAATGGGCGTTTCAGGTTTTATTTTTTTAACCGCCTCAAGCACTTCTACGCCATCCATTTTTGGCATTTTAATATCACATAGGACAAGGTCATAGTCGTCATTTTTTATTTTTTCAACTCCTACTAAGCCGTCCACTGCTTCTTCAACCAAATAGGTATCATTTTCCTCTGAAAGAATCTTAACCAGCACGCGTCTAATAGCCGATTCATCCTCAATTACTAATATTTTTGACATACTTATTTAAATTTTAAATTTTATTCCAGTTCTTAAATAAAACGCATTGATATCGTTCAACTTAAAAACTTCTTTTCTGTTTTTATTTCTTAAAACATTATTGAGCCTAAAGGTATATCCAGAATACAAATAGGCTACCAAATGTTTTGTAAAGCAATATTCGTACCCAACTCCACCAACCACAACAGATAATGAAATATGATCTACATGCTGACCATTCACCATAGAGGGTTCTTGCAAATGTGCTAAATATCCATCTAAGCCTACAAAGGCCTGTAAATTATTATGTTCATTAATACTATACTTCACATTCGATTTTGGTATTCCTGCATTAAAACTCCACTTGTTATTAATTTCTCGATAATAACTTACAAAAGGCAACGGAAATGGCAGTCCAGTTGTAGCGTTATAAGTTAATCCAAGAATCAATCTGTAAGGGTGCCTTATGTTTTGATCCTTCAGCCTATCAGAAATAAAAAACAGACCTCCATTCATAAAATAATCATCTGAGTTCAACCTTTTTGTTAATGTAGAGGCTATTCTTGGATTAAAATTCATTCCTATTCTCCAACCTGAGCTTAATTTAAAAGTATACCCTAAATTGAAATCTATTATATGAATTCTGTGTAATCCAGACGTATCAAAAGGATAAGACTCATCTAAATGCAGTAGTATTCTATTATACTCACCGCCAACAACAAGGTAACCATCTTCGCTTATCCTTATGGGGTAATTGAGCGAGGCTTTAAGCCTAGTGTATCTATCTTCAGACCTACTTTTAGGTATGTAGGAATACTCCAAACGAGCTAAATCTGTTAATTGAGCATGAGAAAACTGAATAACAAAACACAAACTTATCCCAATAAATAATTTGATTTTGTTATTAATCATAAACTTTTCTTTGCGGCTTCTTTACTCTAATTTCTTAATAATATGAATATCGCGTTGCGGAAATGGAATACTAATATTATTTTCTCTGAATAATCTATCTATTTCAAAACGTAAATCACTTTTAGGAAATTGTGACTTGAAGCTATCATTTATGGTAAAAATAAGCTTAAAATCTAAAGAACTACTCCCAAAGTCCATAAAAATAACTGAGGGTTCAGGAGTACTTAATATATCTGGATGAGTACTCGCGGCTTGAATAAGTAGTTTTTTTACCAACTGAACATCACTACCATAGGCCACACCAACGCTTACAGACTCTCTGGTGAGTGTTCCATTTTGTGTCCAGTTAAATAACATGTTTTCGAGGTAGAGATGATTAGGAATGACCAACACTTTATTATCAATGGTTACTGCTCTGGTAGTGCGCAACTTTATCTCTTCAACACGACCAACTTTACCATCAATTTCGATAATATCTCCTACGTGAACAGACTGGTCAACAAGAATAAAAATACCCGATATAATATCTTGAAACAAGGTTTGTAAGGCTAAACCAATACCGATTAATAAGGCTGCTGAGGCTGCAAAAATGGCCGTGACATTAATACCTATAGAGTCAAAAACAACAAGTATAACTATTAAATAAATAAGCCACCTAGCAAATGAAAAAACAGTATTAAATTTAACCTTATCTTCATCTGGCATTTTTCGGGTTACCAATCGTTTTACCCATCTTAAAACATAGGTGGTTCCCATTAAAACAATGGCTACCAGTATCACATACTTTACCTTAAGTACAATGACATGGGCTTCATCTCCTACACCATAATTAAAATTAATAATCTTATACTCAAGAAACTCCACAAATTTTTCCCATAAAGAACTCTCTGTAATGACTTCGCTTACCTTTTCTACTCCTTCTTCTATTTTATCGGATGCCTTTTTCTCTTGCATTTCACTAAAATTTAATATTTAATCCACTTTGCCAGCTCTTTATAGCTTGGCTTTTTACCATACATTAAAATGCCCACTCTATAAATTTTTGCAGCAAACCATACGGTACACATAAATGAGCCTATTAAAAGTACTAAAGATAAAATTTGTTGCCAAATAGGAACTCCAAAAGGAATACGCATAAGCATAACTACTGGAGAGGTTAACGGTATAAACGAAAAAACTGTTGAAACCATACCGTGTGGATCTTCAATAACCGTAAATATTCCTATATAAACCGCCAAAATGAGCGGCATAATTATAGGCATCATAAATTGCTGGGTATCTGTTTCGTTATCAACAGCGGCGCCAATTGCTGCATATAATGAACTATATAATAAATAACCACCTATAAAAAACAAAATAAAAGCGATTATCAAGTTGGTTAATGGTAAATGGTAAAACGCATTAAAAATATTTTGAGCTTGCATATTCATTTCAGGATTTTCCATGGCTTGTTTCATCATTTCTTGTTGAGGCGTTTGTAATTGTACCATGTCAATCCCTAATACAAATGAAGTAATAGTCATTAAAATACTACCAACAATTAGCCAAACAACAAACTGAGTAATACCTGCTAACGATGTTCCTATTATTTTACCCAACATTAATTGTACAGGCTTTACCGACGAAATGATAACTTCAATAATTCTACTCGTTTTTTCTTCAATAACACTTCTCATAATCATATTACCATAAATGATGATAAACATAAAAAGCAAATACCCTGCGGCTCCACCAAAAATGAGTTTTATAATGCTATCCATTTTCGAGGTTTTTTCACCTTCAAAACTCTCCTGAGCTATGTCAATATTAACGCGTGATGCGTTAATTTTTTCAACATCTACTCCATTTTCTTCTAAATTAATATTTGTTAGTTTCTTCTCTATGTTGCTTTCTAAGGCTGAAATTAAATTTAAAGAAGGGGATTCTTCTGAATAAAAAGTCACTCGCGGTGTCTTTTCATTTACAATATAAACAACATGTAATAACCCTGTGGCTTCAGTTTCTTTTACTACCTTTTTGGCGTCTTCAAGAGACATGCCATGGAGAATATTGTAAGTGGTTTTATCTGAATTTTTAAAAACATCATGAATCATGCCTGTTTCATCTAAGATGGTTATAACTCTTATTTTATCACTATTTAATTGCGATAAATAGGCCACAAACGCTATTAAAGCGATAAATATAAGCGGACTTAAAAAAGTCATTATTATAAACGATTTATTTCTAACTTTAGTTAGATATTCTCGTTTTATAATGAGTGGTAAATGGTTCATTTAATTATTCTTAATGGTTTGAATAAAAATATCATTAACACTAGGTATCAACTCAACAAAATGTGACACCTCGCCTTTTGAGGTTAAAAACGTAAGCAGATCATTGGGTTTTTCACCGCTATGTAATTTAATATTGAATTTGAGCTCATTTTCTAAGGATTTAAAATCTGCCTTGGTTACACTAAACTTATCAGAAAGTTCCTTTGCTAACACAGTTTCATGGGTAGCTCTAATGCCTACTTCGTAAGTATTAGTTTTAAACTGACGTTTTACGTCAATAAGCTTGCCATCAAGTATTTTATTTGATTTATGAATTAAAGCAATTTCATCACAAAGTTCTTCTACCGATTCCATTCTGTGCGTTGAAAAAATAACGGTAGCGCCATTATCTCTTAAACGTAAAATTTCATCCTTAATTAAATTAGCATTTATTGGATCAAATCCTGAAAAAGGTTCATCAAAAATCAGCAATTTAGGTTGGTGCAAAACGGTTACTACAAACTGTATTTTTTGCGCCATTCCTTTTGATAGTTCTTGAATTTTCTTATTCCACCAATCACCTATTTCCAATCTGTCAAACCAATAATGCAAACGCTTTTTTGCTTCTACTTTACTCAACCCTTTTAATTGTGCTAAGTAAAGTGCTTGTTCGCCAACTTTCATTGATTTGTAGAGTCCGCGTTCCTCAGGTAAGTATCCAATATCTTGAATATGCTTTGCACATAACGGTTCTCCATCTAAACTTACATGACCACCATCTGGCATGGTAATTTGATTGACCACACGAATTAATGTGGTTTTACCAGCGCCATTGGGGCCTAACAGACCAAAAATACTTCCTTTAGGAACAGAAATTGAAACGTTATTTAGAGCTTTAAAATTTCCGAAATTCTTTGAAACTTTATCAACCTCCAATAAATTAGTCATAGATAATTTTTGTGTAAATATATTAAATGTTCAACCAGATTATTGACGCATTTTGATAAAATTCAGTCCCTGAACAACCAACCTTTAAGGGGCTATAAAACACCTAAAAAACAAAACCCACCCTCAATAAAATTAAGGATGGGAAAAAAATTGCTATGAAAAAGAAAAATTATCACTAATTAATTAGTGATGTCCAAATATAGTTTTTTTTTCAATACTAATAGCAAAACTATTAGATATCTTACTGTTTTTAAGCAAAAAAATCCGCTTTAAAAGCGGATTTAAAATAATTTAGTCCTTTCCTTACGAAAACATATCTTTAACTTTTTCAAAGAATGATTTATCTGAGCTTTCTGGTTTAGGTATAAAATGTTCATCATTTTGCATAGCCTCAAAAAACTCTTTCTGCTGTTTATTAAGTGTTTTAGGTGTCCATACATTCACATGAACCAAGAGATCTCCTTTACCGTAACCATTAATACTAGGAATACCTTTTCCACGTAAACGTAATATTTTACCAGATTGTACACCAGCTTCAACTTTAATACGCACTTTACCTGACACGGTATCAATTTCTTTTGAGGTTCCTAACACCGCCTCCGGAAAACTAACATATAAATCATAATGAAGATTATCACCTTCTCTTTGAAGTTTATCATGATCCGCTTCTTCTATAACCACAATTAAATCACCTGATATACCATTTCCAGGCGCTTCATTACCCTTTCCTGATACTTTCAATTGCATACCATCAACAACACCTGCTGGTATTTTTATAGATACAGTTTCTTCCGCTACCTTAAGTCCTTGTGCATCGGCATCACTTGGTTTTTTATCTATCATTTGCCCGGAACCACCACATACATTACAAGGAGCAGAGGTTTGCATTCTTCCTAAAATGGTGTTTGCTATACGAGTGACTTGCCCACTTCCATTACAGGTAGAGCACGTTTTATAAGTGGTGCCTGGTGCCTGAACTTTTCTCTTAACTTTAACCTTTTTTTCAACGCCGTTTGCTACTTCTTCAAGGGTTAATCTTACTCGAATTCTTAAGTTACTGCCCTTTGCCCGGCGTTGACCACCGCCACCAAACCCTGAAAAGCCTCCACCAAAACCGCCGCCAAAAATATCTCCAAACTGGCTAAATATGTCTTCCATATTCATACCGCCACCGCCAAAACCGCCACCGCCATTTTCAAAGGCTTGGTGACCAAATTGGTCATAACGTGCTTTTTTATTCTCGTCGCTTAAAACCTCATAGGCTTCAGCGGCCTCTTTAAATTTAGCCTCAGCCTCTTTATTATTTGGGTTTTTATCTGGATGAAATTCTATCGCTTTTTTTCGGTAAGCTTTCTTAATTTCAGCAGCACTTGCTCCTTTACTAACTCCTAATACCTCGTAATAATCTCTTTTCGCCATGTCTTTTCTTATTGTCCTATAACCACTTTTGGAAAACGAATAATTTTATCTCCTAACTTGTAGCCTTTTTCTACTGTATCAATAATTTTTCCTTTTAAATCATCACTCGGTGCTGGAATTTGAGTTATTGCTTCGTGTATATCGGCATCAAAAACATCGCCATTAGCAACTTCTATTGCTTTTAGGCCGTCTTTTTCTAAAGTGCTTACTAACTTTTGATAAATTAATAACACCCCTTTTCTTAATTCTTCGGCTTCTTTATCGTCTTCAATATGACTTAAAGCTCTCTCAAAATCATCAAGTATAGGCAATAAATTTTTCATTACTCCTTCACTCGCGGTTGCAAACAACTCTATGCGCTCTTTAGCTGTACGTCTTTTATAGTTTTCAAACTCGGCAAATAAGCGTAAAAACTTATCTTTTTCTTGTTTAAGATCTGCTTCTAATTTTTCTTCGGCTGTTTGTTCTTCAACTACAGGCTCTTCTACTTCAACAGCTTCATTTTGTGCACCGTCTACTTGCTCTTTTTCTATATCGTTCTTTTTATCTTCTTTACTCATGGTAAACTCATTTTTTTGCAATACTGAAATTAGTTGGCAAAAGTACTGCCATTATTATAAAAATGTCATAATGTCACGAAAATAATTTTAATTTTTTTTTAAGATATGATTGTATATTTTTATCCTAATAAACACTAAAAACAATTTAAATATGAAAAAAGCTTTTAATATAATAGTATGTGCACTACTTCTGGTTAGCACACTAACCGCTTGTAAAAACACATCAAAAGAACAAAACACCTCTGAAGACACCACGATTTCGCCCTCTAAAACGACATTAAATTCAGGTAACTACACGGCTAATACAGCTAGTTCAAAAATAAATTGGAAAGCATCAAAACCCACAGGAACTCATTTTGGTACCGTGTCATTAAAAAATGGTTCATTAACCGTTACAGATGGTATTATTTCAGCAGGTTCTTTTGAAATTGATATGACATCAATTGATATTCAAGACATGCCTAAAGAAGATAAAAATCATGCAAAATTGCTTAATCATTTAAAAAGTGATGATTTCTTTAGTGTAGACACTTATTCAACAGCGACTTTTAATGTATTAAATACCGTAGAAAAAGATGGCGCTACTGTCATCTCTGGGAACCTAACTATTAAGAACATTGCAAATACCATTGAATTTCCTGTGACTATCACTCAAGATAATAGTACCTTAACATTATCTAGTGCAACTTTTACAATTGACCGCACAAAATGGGACATCAAATATAAGTCTAAATCAATATTTGGCGATTTAGGGGATAAATTCATCAATGATGAAATTGAATTGAACATCATCATTGCTTTAGAAAAATAATATAACACACATGCATATCAGGAAAACCACTCTACGATTAGGGTGGTTTTGCATTTGTTTAAGATTGTATTTCTTTTTTTTCTACTACTTTAGTTTTTAGAGATACTTTTTAAATTCTAACATTTCAATTATGATAAATCAAGATCTTCTAATTACATTCATAGCCATACTTGCTGGATTAGGTCTTACAGATTTAATTCATAGTTTTCATAGACTTTTAAGAAAACGCCATACAATTTCATGGCATTGGTTACCACTAGCACATACATTTATGAGTTTTCAGGCCATGATTATTATTTGGTATAATATTCAAGCGGAGCTCAATTCGCCTCTCATTGCCACAAGCCTAGGCTTTTTTATATGGCTGGTCCCCATTATTTTAATCCTCTTAGTTATGCTTACCGTTTTGCCAGACCGAGAGCCTGATGATGGCTTTAATCTGTTAGAATGGTATTTTGGACAACGAAAATATTATTTCACACTCCTCACACTATTCGTTTTTTCGTACACCCTTAACCGATTTATTATGTACGAACATAAATACGCTTGGATGTTACCCCTTATACTCTCTGTATTTTATATTATACTAATATTCACAAAAAAATACTGGGTTCATGTGGTTTTCACTATTTTTTTGTTAGCCTTTTTTGTATTGAATTATTTTTTGCAAGGTATAGGTTATGTTTAAACAATCTTTATGCGAGTAAATCTTTAAGAGCTGATTCTAAATAATTGAATTTGAAATTAAAACCTTTATTTTGAAGTTTTTTAGAACTCACTCTTTGACTTTCAAACAATATGATGTGCATCTCTCCTAGAATCATTTTCATTAAAATTTCAGGAATATTGGGCAAGATTAAAGGTTTTCTTAACACCTGTGCTGTTGTTTTTATAAGGTCTTTATTGGTTACAGGATTTGGTGCTACGCCATTAAAAACCCCCTGTAATCTGTATTTTAACACAAAAATAAATAAGTTTGACAAATCTTGTATATGAATCCAAGATTGCCATTGTTTTCCGCTACCAAAAGCCGCTCCAAAACCATACTTTATAGGTTTGACTATTTCTTGCAAAGCACCTCCATTTTCAGCTAAAACCAATCCTATTCTAATCTTAGCAACTTCAATTCCTAATTTTGAAAATCCATCTACAGATTGCTCCCAAACAGTCACAACCTTACCTAAAAATGAATCATTTATAGCTTTATTCCCTTCATCATAATAATTAATAAGGGAATGAGGGTACACCCCAATGGCACTAGCTGAAATAACCTGTTTTATGCCATGAGATTCTCCTTTTAAGGCATTGATCAATAAGGCCGTTGATGTGGTTCTGCTTTCAATAATTTCTTTTTTATATTTTGAAGTCCATCGTTTTGAAATTGAAGCCCCAGTAAGATGTATAATAGTACTTACGTCTTCAAAACATGTTGTGTCAATCTCTTGCGTTTTTAGATTCCAATAAAATCCTCTATAATCATTTTTATATTCAATTTTGGACTTACTGGTGGTAAGATAATTAACCTGAATATTGTTTTTATGACAAAGCCCAACTATCCTTGACCCTATTAAACCTGTGGCTCCTGTTATTAAAACGCGCATATTTTTCTTTTAAAAATACAAAATGCCAACCCTTACAGCTACAGTTTTATATAAGGTTTAACAGAATAACGCTTTTTTTCAAGAAAGTATAGTAAGTCATTTATTACTTCTTGGCACGAAGCATTTCTCTTTTACCTGGAGGACCGGGTAGTTTTTCAACAGCAAACCCCACGTTAATCATAGCTCTTCTTACGCTTCCTTTAGCCGAATACGTGACTAAAACACCGCCTGGTTTCAACGCTTCATACATAATTTTAAACATAGACTCCGTCCATAATTCGGGTTGTACGCGCGCTCCAAAGGCGTCAAAATAAATAAGATTAAAAGCTGATTTATTTTGAATCTCCTTAAAAAACTTTTTTTCTTTCTTAAGAGTAAAATAAGGTGACATTTGGTGGTGGTGTTCCCATGGTATTTCATGTATCTCCTTAAAAACATTTGACACTTCCAATTCACTTGATAAGTGATTACTGTAATTCAGTAAACTAACTTCGTCAATAGAAACAGGAAAAGCTTCTACTCCAGTATAATCAATATATACCTGATGCTTATGGCTTTCTAAAAAAGTAATTAAAGCATTTAAGCCCGTACCAAATCCAATTTCAAGAATAGCAACTGTTTGGTCATTTTTATGTCCTATTAATTGTGGTTGCTTGTAATAATGAAACCCATGCTTTATAAACACATGATAGGCTTCTTGTATAGCACCATGCTTAGAATGATATTGTTCATTCCAATCTGGTAAATGGATAGTTGAAGATCCATCAGATGTTATAATAATTTCACGTTTCAAAATATAAAAGCTCTTTTTTATAATAGAAACAAAGCTCTATTTGTAACAACATACAAAATCTTTCTTGGGTAGAATACTATTAGTGATTTCTTTTCTTGATTAACAAGAATAAACTAAAAGACTCATTAAGACAAGTATTAAACACTATCTTATTTTAAAAAAACATAAATAAAAATCATAATCAGTAAATATAGTTTTTTTAAAGTCGATTTTACTTAAATTTGTATGATAAAATCACAGGACTATGAGTGCTATAATCAATGATATTGAGATTATAAAAGCAAAAGCTACAAAGATTAATGATGTAGATTTTGATAATTTAAAATTTGGCCATGTGTTTTCAGACCACATGCTTGAGTGTAACTATAAAAACGGTAATTGGGAAAAACCAAAAGTGGTTCCTTACCAACCCATAACTTTAGATCCGTCTGCAAAAATTTTTCATTACGGTCAATCCGTCTTTGAAGGTATGAAAGCCTATAAAGATACCGAAGGGAAAGTATGGCTCTTTAGACCTTTAGATAATTATAAACGCTTAAACATTTCGGCAAAACGATTAGCCATTCCTGAATTACCTGAAGATTATTTTATGGAAGGACTAAAAGCCTTGCTAGAAGTTGACGAAGATTGGATTCCTCAAAACGAAGGGAGTTCACTATACATAAGACCATTTATTTTTGCTTCAGGAAATGGTTTCCATGCCTCACCTGCAGATGCGTATAAATTTATTATTTGTACAGCGCCTTCAGGTGCTTATTTTGCTGGTGAAGTAAAAGTTTTAATTGAGGAAAAATATTCTCGCTCTGCAAATGGTGGCGTTGGTTATGCTAAAGCTGGAGGGAATTATGCAGGACAATTTTACCCAACACAACTGGCCGTAGAAAAAGGATACCAACAAGTTATTTGGACCGATGATAACACGCACGAGTATATTGAAGAAGCTGGTGCTATGAATATATTTGTTCGTATTAATGACACGCTAATAACAGGTCCTACAAGTGATAGAATCTTGGACGGTATAACCCGTAAAAGTATTATTGAGCTGGCAAAATCTGAATATATTCCCGTTGAAGTAAGAAAAATTACAGTAACCGAAGTAGTTGAAGCTGCTAAGAATGGCTCCTTAAAAGAAATGTTTGGCGCTGGTACAGCTGCTGTCATTTCTCCTATATCTGGATTTGGATATAAGGAGGTTGATTATGATTTACCAAAATTAGATAACACCTATGCGAGTTTCTTAAAAAAATGCATTACCGATATTCAAACCAATAAAACGGATGATCCTTTTGGGTGGAGATATAGTGTAAAATAAAAAGAGAGCCGAAAGGCTCTTTTTTTATTTGTCTAATATAGATTCAATATTGGGTTTAAAGTAATTTGGTCCTTTTAACACCTTACCATCTTCACGATAAATGGGCTTTCCGTCTGCCCCAAGTTTACTCATATTACTACGCTGAATTTCATCAAAAACTTCTTCTATTTTATACTGCAACCCATGCTCAATAATGGTACCGCATAAAATATACAACATATCGCCTAGGGCATCGGCCACTTCAACCAAATCGTTATTATTTGCTGCGTCTAAATACTCTTCATTCTCCTCACGCATCAATTTATAACGCAACATATTTTTTTCTAACCCTAAATTGGCTTTAGGAGATTCTCTATGCCCTATTTTAAAAGCCGTATGAAACGCTTTTACTGCCTCTATTTTATTTTTCATAAATGGTATTTATAACAAATCCGAAGACCCGATTTTAATGATTATTAGTTAAATTTGCCTAAAAATAAGTATATGTTCAGTAAAGGTCAAATCATTTTTGGAGTTTTATTTTTTGTGGTATTTTCTGTAATTATTGCGTACACATACCGTAAAGATTTAAAACTTCATAAAAAATTCTACAAAGGAAGCATATGGATGCTTTTGGCCTTTATTGGTTTTATTCTTTTAATTTCTGCAATAAAGTTTTTCTTTAAGTAGCTCTTTATTTTTTATTTTAAAAAATAACGTCTTATCTAACGCAACCTTTTTCTGTTAGTTGCATCTTTAAAATAGCTATGTTTAATCAAAACAAACTAACATGAAGATTCTACTTATCTTAAGTGCCCTGACTGTTGTAAATTTAATTCTTTTAGTTTTTAGTGTAAACAAAAAAACAGAACCTTGATTTAAGATTCTGCTTTCTTTTCACTATAACAAACTCAACTAATTTACCTCTGGTAAAAAACTGTAGTCTTCACTATACGTTAACATTTGTCCTGAAAATGTTTCTGGTTGATTTACTTTCACATCTATAATTTCACCTGCTTCATTTTTCTCTGGAATTAATACAGGATTAACAAACCCGCTATATGGTGCCGATGTAAACTGCTTGTTACGTTCTAAAACTTCTGCATGTAGTGCTTGATCTACTTTAACACCATAGCCTTCTACTAAAGCTTGAACAGCCTCAAAATCACCTTCTGATTTTATGCGTTGTGCTTCGCGAAGCAATTCCCCAAAAAGTTCACGCAGTTTATCATAATTCTTTATATCAAAATATGTTTTTCCATCTCTTGTCACTTTCTCAATAACCTTATCGGCCTTGCCTTTTTCAAACACCCAAGCAGAAACCCATTGTCTGTTTCTCATGTGAGCCTCTTCTACATCATCCCCCAAGTTTAATCGAATGAGTTGCGTCATCAGTCCATTTCTTATATACCCATCGTAAGCTGCTTTTCCAACAGATTTCCAATCGTCAACCAGGCCTAATTCTTGTAACTTAGAATTATATAAATAATACAACCCTACTAAATCAGCGCGTCCTTCTTCTAAAGTAGACTTATAATTTTTTAAAGTTTCTTTTGTCTCGGCCACACCTGGGTTTAGTTGCCCTGACGCATGACCTATAACCTCATGTAAAGCTGTATGCAATTTATCAGCCAATTGACCATACTTTTCCTCTAGCTGATATTCTTCATCATCATGAACAAACTCTTTTAATCTACCTGTGCTTCCTGCATTATTATAGGCATGAATTATATTTCCTAAAGACACCGATTTACTTCCCACGGCAGCACGAATCCAATTGGCATTTGGCAGATTTACACCTATTGGCGTACTTGGAGAAGCATCCCCTGATTCTCCCGCCACATTTACAACTTTGTATGTAACCCCTACCACATTTTTCTTTTTATGTGCTTCCATTAAAGTAGAGTTGTCTTCAAACCATTGCGCATTATCAGATAGCACTTTCATTTTTTGAGACATATCAAAATCGTTAATTTGAATGATACTTTCATAAGATCCGCGGTAACCTAGTGGATCATTATACACCTCAATAAAACTATTGATGTAGTCAATATTTCCCTCAGTTGCCTTAGTCCAAGCTATGTTATAATCATCCCAAGTTTGCAAATTGCCTGTTTTATAATAGTCAATCAACAAACCTAAAGCATTGGCTTGTGGTTCATTTTCTGCTACACTTTTAGCCAGCTCCAACCATTTAATGATTTCATCAATCGCAGAACCGTACAGTCCTCCTGACTTATACACGCGTTCTTTCAAAACCCCATTCTCTTTTACCAATTGAGAGTTTAAACCAAAGGACAGTGGTTTATTTGCATCTGGTGATATTTTGGTTTTATAAAAATGTTCTACATCTGAATTTGTTACGTTACTACCATAAAAATTAACGGCCGAAAGCGCCACATTATCAACACCTTTAGCTTGATTTACTTTTTTAACATCTTTATCGTTAAAAATAACATCAAACGGTTCTCCTGTTAATGTTGTGCTGGTTTGAGTCAACAGTTCATTCAAGTACTCAGGTGAAAATCCAGGCTTAAGCTTATCATTTGAGTAATGATGATGAATACCATTACTAAACCAAACACGTTTCAAATACGCCTCAAAAGCGTTCCATTCATTTGAATTTTTATCGCCATTATAATGCTTATAGACGTTTTCAAGAGCATTTCTAATCTTTAGATTGTGCCTATAATTTTGATCCCAAATAATATCTCTACCAGACAGTCCTGCCTGGGTTAAATAGTACACCAGTTTTTTCTCTTTTAATGATAATTTTTCAAAACCTGGAATTTGATATCTTAAAACCTTAACGTCGGCAAATTGCTCAACATTATAATCAAAAGAAACCTCTTCTTTTACAGAAACCTCATTATTGTTTGTTTTATTTTTTTCATTACCACATGATGTAATGATTGCCCCAACGAGCATCACATTTAGAATAAAGTTTAGTCGCATATTGAAAATAAAAAATTAATCACTTATAAAAATTAAACAAAAACCTTTGTTTATACTTTTAATTAAAACCATAAAACAAAGATTAACTAAAAAACAATCACCAATAAACTACAAATGTAACAATTTAAAAACCAAAATATAAAATTGATTATCTTTGATTTAACAATATTATCAAACTAGCCATATGAAAGCTTTAAAATATGTTCTTTTTCTTCTTCTTATCATTATAATTGGACTGTCTATATACATTGCTGTGCAACCCAATCAATTTGATTTTTCAAGAAGCAGAGTGATAAAAGCTCCTAAATCACTTTTGTTTGAAAAAGTTAACGACTATAAAAACTGGCCTAGTTTTTCACCATGGATTGAGCAAGAACCCAATGCAACAATAACGTATGGCGAACAAACATCGGGAGTAAATGCCAGCTATTCATGGAAAGGTGCTATTTTAGGTGAAGGAAAAATGACAACCTTAGCTGTTAATGATAATGCCTCCATTTCCCAACATATAGAATTTATTAAACCTTTTGAATCTGAATCTTATATTAATTGGACTTTTGAAGAAACAGAAGCAGGGACCACCGTAACTTGGGGTATGAAAGGCGAGCAAGATTTTATGACTAAAATGTACACGACATTTGCAGGATCTATTGAAGAGAATACCGCACCTGATTTTGATAGAGGTTTATTTAAGTTAGATAGTGTAGTAACTCGAGATATGAAAGCTTATAGTGTAGCAGTAAATGGATTGACCGAACATGGCGGCGGTTTTTATATTTACAATTCAACATCTTGCAAAATTTCAGATTTAGCCAACACAATGCAGGTCATGCTCCCTAAAATTGCCACATACGCCAATAAAAATAACATTCCAATTGCTGGGGCGCCTTTTGTGTATTACCACAAATGGGATGAAGCGAATAATGCTGTTATGTTTTCCTGCTGTATTCCTACAACTGAAAAAATTATCTCTACTGAACCTGATATTTTAACCGGACAGCTATCACCTTTTAAAGCCATAAAAACAACCTTAAAGGGAGATTATGAAAACTTAAAGGAAGCCTGGGATACAGCCATGAATTATATTTCTGAAAATAATTTAGAGGTTGTTGAAAATGGCCCTATGCTTGAAACCTATCTCACAGATCCAAATCGAATAGAGAACCCTGCAGCATGGATCACTGAAATATACATTGCTATAAAGTAAAACATTAGTTCTTTTTAAACGCTTTTACCCCAGCTTCAATTTTTGTTTTTAAGTAATTTTCTCTGGGTACTACAGGGCATGAGTACTTATCATTATACGCGCAATACGGATTATAAGATTTATTAAAATCTATGACTAACTCATTTCCTTTTGGAATGCTTACATCAAGATAGCGTCCACCACCATAGCTTTCAAAACCGCTTGTTTCATCTAAAAAAGGCAAAAACAAATAATCGTCATACCCTTTTTCTTGTTTTAAACTTTCATCTTGATACACATTAAGCTTAAAAGACTCCCCTTTTATTTGAAAATGAAGCTCTCCATATTTAACATATTCAGGTAAACGATTTGTAGTTGTTTTCATTTTAAAAGGCAACTCATCAGGTGTTCTCACAAACTTTGCGTTTACCACATAAGTAGAATCAAACTTAAAAAAATTTAATCCATCAAACTGCTTTCTGTCCTTCACTTTTAAAGGGGAGGTTGTAGCATCTTTGAATTCGGCATTCAATGTCCTTTGAAACTCGGTGTCTCCTTTTATCGGTCTTTTCTTTTCACTGCAACCTACCAATAGCACAATAACTACAAAGCAAAAAGCATATTTTATTTTCATAAAGTTAGGTGTATTAATGCCTTTGAAATTTATTAAAGGCAACGCTATCAAACAACAAAAAATATTCTGAATTAAATTTATGATTTTCAAAAAAATTCAATTCAAAAATACAACTTATAAAAATTTTACATAGCTTTGATGTCTCAAAAACAAATAAAAATGCGTCATAACGTCACAATTTATAGAAAACAATGGACCTCTTGTTTAAAGAGAAGATGTTGGTCTTATTATATATTGTGTTGATATAGTTATAAAATATTACAATATTTAAAAGTCCGACTTCGCAGTCGGACTTTTTATTTTTAGTCTAAATCGAATTCAACAAATAAATACATGTAAAAAAATAACATTGAACACTTAGAACTCATGCGAACTTTATTTCACAATTACCTAAACACATTTAAAGGCCTTTCTAGAGAGGTGTGGTGGTTAGCACTCATCACACTTATTAATAGAGCAGGCACTATGGTTATACCGTTCTTATCGCTTTACCTAACCAAACGTTTAAACTTTTCTTTAAGTGATGTAGGTTGGGTTATGAGTGCCTTTGGTTTGGGTTCTGTAGTGGGCTCTTGGTTAGGCGGCAAACTCACAGATAAAATTGGGTATTATAAAGTCATGGTATTTAGTCTTGTTATAACTGGTGTGTTATTTATATGGCTCCAAGTATTGACCACTTTTGCATCCTTCTGTATTGGAATCTTTTTAGTAATGCTTGTTGCTGATAGTTTTCGCCCGGCTATGTTTGTGGCCCTTAGCGCCTATAGTAAACCAGAGAATAAAACCCGTTCAGTAACACTCATTAGGCTTGCTATAAATTTAGGGTTTTCAGCAGGACCAGCGGTTGGAGGTTTTATTATAACGTCGATAAGTTATGGTGGGTTATTTTGGATTGACGGCATTACTTGCCTGATTGCTACATTGGTACTTGTTAAGGTTTTAAATCCTAAAAAAGCGAAAACTCTTGATACCGTAACCAATGAACATCCAGAATCTGCGTATCAAGACAAAGCATTCTTGATATTCCTGATAGCTATGATACTTTTTGGTATTGTATTTCTACAATACTTTTCTACCATGCCGCTTTACTATAAAGATGTTCGGTTGTTAAGCGAGTTTGAAATTGGCTTACTTTTAGGTATGAACGGATTTCTCATTTTTGTTTTTGAAATGCCCTTAATTAAATGGCTAGAAAACACCTCATTTACCAAAAGTGGCTTAATGCTTTTTGGAGCTATTTTAACTGGGTTAAGCTTTGTTATTTTAAACTTTACAAGTTGGAGTGGTGTATTAATCATTGGTATGTTGCTTATGACTTTTGGTGAAATGATAGCTTTTCCCTTCTCTAATGCATTTGCCATGGATAGAGCTAAAAAAGGCAATCAAGGAGAGTATATGGCTTTGTATTCTATCGCCTTCTCAATTGCCCATATTTTTGGTCACAATACAGGTATGCGTTTGGTTGAGGCCTTGGGTTTTGATAGTACCTGGATTATTGTAACGCTACTTGCCACTCTTTGTGTATTTTTACTGTTTATTTTAAGCAAATATTTAAATCATATAAAGAAATCTAAGTATAAAAAAATAATAATTTGAAAGATATAACTACAGATATCATAATTATTGGTGCAGGCCCCATTGGTATTGCTTGTGCCCTAGAATGTAAAAAAAGAAACTGGAATTATTTGGTAATTGAAAAGGGGGCTTTAACCAACTCGCTTTTCAATTACCCAAAAAATATGACTTTTTTTTCAACTTCTGAAAAGTTAGAAATTGATGCTATCCCTTTTATAAGTAACAACCCTAAACCTAATAGAGATGAAGCCTTAGAATATTACCGACGCGTTACAACCTCCAACAATCTGAATATAAATTTATATGAAACAGTTATTAATATTGATAAGGGTTCTAAACAATTTCATGTAGAAACGAATAAACATACCTATACCGCTAAAAAAGTTATCATAGCTACTGGGTTTTATGATATTCCTAAACTATTACATGTACCAGGAGAAAACCTGAATAAGGTAACCCATTACTATAAGGAAGCGCATAATTACGTACTACAGCATGTTGTGGTTGTTGGCGCAAGTAATTCTGCTGTTGATGCTGCTTTAGAAATTTACAGAAAGGGCGGATACGTTTCCATGGTAATACGTGGTGAAAGTATTGGAGAACGGGTAAAATATTGGGTTCGACCTGATATTATTAACCGCATTGAAGAAGGTAGTATAAAAGCTTATTTTAATTCAGAGATTAAAGACATAAGAGAACAAAACCTTACTATTTCAACACCCGAAGGCTCTAAGGTTATTCCAAATGATTATGTTGTGGCTTTAACTGGGTATTTGCCCAACTTTGAACTCTTAAAATCTTGTGGTATTGCCTTATCAAACGACAAAATGATTCCAGAATACGATGCCCATACCATGGAATCAAATATTAAGGGTTTATATCTAGCAGGTGTTATTTGCGGTGGAACAGAAACACACAAATGGTTTATAGAAAACTCACGAATTCATGCCAAACGTATTGCTGCGCATATTGAAAGCCAACAAATTTTTTCCTAACCATGAATTTAAATCAAGTTACCATTCCGTCACTAAATGTTGAAAAAGCAACCCGATTTTATAAAACATTAGGGCTTAAGTTAATTGTAAATGCCCTACCTAAATATGTAAGATTTGAATGCCCTGATGGTTCAGCCACATTTTCTATCCACAAAGTAGACCACATAATGCCAGAACATGGTATATCTATTTATTTTGAAGAGGAACATTTAGATACGTGGGTGCATAATCTTCAAAAAAAAGGTATAGAATTTAAAGAGTTACCCAATGACAAACCTTGGTTGTGGCGTGAAGCACGTCTTTTAGACCCAGATGGCAATCATATCATTTTATATCATGCAGGTGAAAACAGAAAAAATCCGCCATGGCGTATCCATTAAGCCTCATTTTGTTATTGGAATAACCTCCTTTTGTTTAATAACTCTAGACAGTACAATTTGAGTCTTTGATTCACCATAACTAATCAATTGGTCAATAAAGGATTCAAGGTGTTTTTGATTTTTTAATACGACTTCCATAACAATATTTTCATCACCAGTAATTCTATAGCAATTAATAACCTCATCATAGGTTTTTACCTTTTCTAAAAAAGGTTTTAACTTACCCATAAAGGCTCTCAATGTGATGATGGCTTTAAGCTGATACCCAATTTCAAAGGGTGACACAATGGCTTGATACCCTTCAATAATCCCCATATCCTCCATCTTTTTTATACGTTCAGAAACCGCTGGAGAGGTAATTCCAACTTGTCTACCTATTTCAGCATTTGAAAGCCGTGCATTTTCCTGCAAACATTTCAAAATCTTTATGTTTATAGCATCCAATACCATTTAAAAGAAATTTTAGACTAAAAAATTAATAATTAAAGCAAATATAATGTTTTGCTTTAATTATTAAAGTCAAATCTAGCTTCTAGTGAGTAATTTTGAATAAATTGAAAAAGATAAAAAAGTATGTTGACTAATACCCCATCAAACCTATCGGAATTACCGATTTATAAAAAGGCACTTGATATTTTTGCTTTATCGCAAAATATCTCAACATACCTTAATGATGATTTATCTGCTTTGAAACCAGATGGCACTGAAGATCATCATATTTATTTTTCCGGAGATATTGTTCAGCAATCGGTGTCTTTAGCACCTGAAATTTTAAATGCTGAATTAGAACGACACTCAGACAGAAAACATAAACATATTGCATCCTTAAGAAGACTTACTAATCGGCTTTATAAAAACTCCTACCGATTAGAAAGATCAAACAGTAATGGCAAAGATTTTCTTCCTATTTTAAGAAGTGAATTAAAAAAGTTTAAAAAATTACAGCGTAAATGGTTGCTTACGCTGTAATGTAACATTATATCTTTATATCTTTACATACTTTTGTTCACAATGTTGCGAACTACAATCATAAGTTAATATTAAGCTAGATTCTACAATTGTATAATATATATTAACATCTGTACAACTATCAGGTATTATTTCACCATCTGCTATATTCACACCTTCAAATACCTTATAGACACCCGTATAAATTGTTGATCCTACACTATTTGACATAGAGCATAAAGTACTATTTACCGCCAATGTATTATCTTCTAAAAACTGAATTCTTTTTCACTCGTCACCAGATCAAATGAATTACTATAATCTGTATCCCTCTTTTTCTCTCCAACCAAAATCCGAGTCCCCTGAAGTGTAGGTTCTGTAAATACAGGAGATTGATTCTCATCGTCATCGGTGCAATTAAAAAATATTACTGTTAAAACAAAATATAATAACAATAAATAATAATTTTTCATAGCCTTAGATTTCTTTAAAATACCATATATTAAACCGCAGGTAATTTAAATGAATTTCATTTTGACTTTAAACTCATTTGACTTTTTATTTAGTGAAAAACTCCTATTTAATAGTGATGAAATGCTATAAGTCTGTTAATGATGTAAAGTGCGTGGTGCTGAAATGAGTACATTGAAAAAATCTGTATAATATTTTATTACATATTTCGTCTATACTGCCCCCCTACTTCAAAAAGTGTGCTCGTTATTTGTCCAAGGGAACAAACTTTACAAACCTCCATTAGGGCTTCAAAAATATTTTCATTATTTACAGCCTTAGTTTTTAAATCATTTAGCAAACCATTTGTTTCATAATGTTGGTGCAACTGCTCTAGTGTTTTTATTTGACGTTGTTTTTCGTCTTCTGTGGCTCTAATCACCTCAACTGGTAATACCGTTGGAGAACCTTTACTACTTAAAAATGTATTTACCCCAATTATAGGAAACGCTCCACTATGCTTAAGGGTTTCATAGTACAAACTCTCTTCCTGAATTTTACTTCTTTGATACATGGTTTCCATGGCACCTAAGACACCCCCACGCTCAGTTATTCTATCAAACTCTACAAGCACAGCCTCTTCCACTAGGTCTGTCAACTCTTCTATAATAAAAGATCCTTGAATTGGATTCTCATTTTTAGCCAAACCTAACTCTTTATTAATAATAAGCTGAATAGCCATAGCACGCCTTACCGATTCTTCTGTAGGGGTTGTTATAGCTTCATCATAGGCGTTTGTGTGCAATGAGTTACAATTATCATAAATAGCGTATAAGGCCTGAAGTGTCGTTCTTATATCATTGAAGTCTATTTCTTGTGCATGTAAACTCCGTCCTGATGTTTGAATATGGTATTTTAACATCTGTGATCGTTCATTAGCACCATACTTATACTTCATAGCCTTAGACCAAATCTTTCGTGCTACTCTACCAATTACAGCATATTCTGGATCGATACCATTGGAAAAGAAAAAGGATAAATTAGGACCAAATTTATTGATATCCATCCCGCGACTCAAGTAATACTCCACATAAGTAAAGCCATTTGATAGGGTTAATGCCAATTGCGTGATTGGATTGGCACCTGCCTCTGCAATGTGGTATCCCGAAATAGAAACAGAATAAAAATTGCGGATGTTATGATCTATAAAATATTCTTGAACATCGCCCATTAACCGCAAGGCAAATTCTGTAGAAAAAATACAGGTATTTTGAGCTTGATCTTCTTTTAAAATATCGGCTTGAACGGTTCCTCTCACTTGAGCCATAGTTTTAGCCTTAATACTAGCGTAAACCTCTTGTGGCAACACTTGGTCTCCCGTCACGCCAAGTAACATTAGCCCTAAACCATCATTTCCTTCTGGTAGTTTGCCATGATAAACAGGACGTTCCTTGCCTTTATAAAGCGCTGCTATTTTCTCCTCTACTTCCGCTTCTAATTTATTTTCCTTGATATAAATCTCGCACTGCTGATCTATGGCCGCATTCATAAAGTACGCTAAAAGCATAGGAGCTGGCCCATTAATGGTCATACTAACCGAAGTTTTTACATCTGCCAAGTTAAATCCAGAATACAACTTTTTGGCGTCATCTAAACAACATATCGATACCCCTGCATTACCAATTTTACCGTATATATCTGGTCTAGAATCAGGGTCATTCCCATATAACGTTACACTATCAAATGCGGTTGACAATCGCTTGGCTGGCATACCCTGACTCACATAATGAAAGCGTTTATTAGTGCGCTCTGGGCCGCCTTCGCCCGCAAACATACGTGCTGGATCCTCCCCTGTTCTCTTAAACGGATAAAGTCCTGAAGTGAACGGAAACACACCAGGTACATTTTCTTGTAAACACCAGCCTAAAACATCACCCCAAGCTTCATACTTGGGTAAGGCTACTTTAGGAATTTGGGTATGTGATAATGATGTGGTATGCGTTTCAATATTAATCTCTTTATCTCGTACTTTGAATGTATAAATAGGATTTTTATAGGTATCTATTGTTCTACGCCAACCTAAAATCATGTTCCAATTGTCTGGATCTAAATCCATTTTCAATTTATCAAATTCGGCCAGAAGCAATCTTACAATTGGTATTTGATCTGCCTCAATTTGTGCTAAAATTTGTTCCTGATCTAAGCCAGTTTCGTTTAAGTATTCATAAGAAGCTGATAACTTTCCTACGGTAAAAATAGTTTTAAAAATACCGAATAATTTCTGGGCTATATCTGCTTGTGATTTTACTTTTGCATCATACGCCCTGTTGTTTTCTGAAATCTCAGATAAATACCGTGTTCTTGCTGGTGGGATAACATACGTTTTCTCACTAGTACTAGGTATTGGTTTTTCAAGAGTATTCAAATCTACCCCTAGTTTTTTCTTCAGTTGCCCTAAAACAGCACAATATAAGTTGTTCATGCCTGAATCATTAAACTGAGAGGCTATGGTACCAAAAACGGGTAACTCATCCTGAGGTGTATCCCATAAATGGTTATTACGCATGTATTGCTTCTTAACATCCCGTAAAGCATCTTGTGCACCACGTTTATCAAACTTGTTGATGGCCACCAAATCGGCAAAATCTAACATATCAATTTTTTCCAACTGTGTTGCCGCTCCAAACTCTGGCGTCATAACATAGAGTGACACATCAGCATGCTCAACAATTTCTGTATCTGACTGCCCTATACCAGAGGTTTCAAGAATGATCAAATCAAATTTGGCCGCCTTTAAAACAGCAATAGCATCGCTAGCATGCTTTGATAAGGCTAAATTAGATTGTCGGGTAGCCAAACTTCGCATATAAACCCTAGGTGAGTTTATAGCATTCATCCTGATTCTATCTCCTAAAAGTGCCCCTCCTGTTTTGCGCTTTGAGGGGTCTACCGAAATGATTCCCACCGATTTATCTGGAAAATCAGTCAAAAACCGTCTTACCAGCTCATCAACCAAACTAGACTTTCCTGCACCTCCTGTTCCTGTAATTCCCAATACAGGAATAGTAGCATTTTGATTTTCAGTTTTTATTTCTTCCAATAAGTGTTTTGCTATATCTTCAAAATTTTCCGCTGAAGAAATAACCCTAGCTATGGCATTTGTGTTTTTTTGCTTTATATCCGTCAACTCAAAGAGCAATTCCTGACCTAAAGGAAAATCAGATTGTGACACTAAATCATTTATCATTCCCTGCAAGCCCATTTCTCTACCATCATCAGGCGAATAAATTCTTGTTATCCCATAATCCATCAAATCTTTTATCTCTGAAGGTAGAATAACGCCACCGCCACCACCAAAAATCTTAATATGCTCTGCTCCTTTTTCTTTCAGCAAATCAAACATGTATTTAAAATACTCGTTATGTCCGCCTTGATAAGATGTTAAGCAAATAGCGTTAACATCTTCTTGAACAGCAGTATTAACAACTTCTTCAACACTTCTGTCATGTCCTAAGTGAATCACTTCAACCCCCGTTGATTGGATGATACGGCGCATAATGTTTATAGAGGCATCATGCCCATCAAATAGCGAAGCCGCAGTAACTACACGAACTTTATTCTTAGGTTTATAAGGATTTTGCTGGATCATTCGTAAAGATTCTTATTTTTTTAAGCCGCAATTTAATGAATATTCAAAAAAAACCAACATACACCCATGATTATCTAAAACCGTTATAAACATAGGGTGTTTATCAATTTTAAACTAATTTTGAGCCAGAAAACACAAGCATATTATGAATAAAATCACCATTTTAATTCACTGTAAGGATCGCCCTAATATCATTGCTTCAATCACAAATTTTATTGCAAAAAAGGGAGGAAACATTGTATACATTGATCAATACGTTGATAGAGAGCAGAACATTTTCTTTATGCGTTTAGAAAGTGAATTTTCTACGGATGATTTTTCGACCATCGATTTTAAACTTGACTTTAAAAATGATTTGGCCGAAACATTCAAGATGAAGTGGCGCATTTATTCTTCTGAAAAGAAGCCTAAAATGGCCTTATTTATCTCAAAATATGATCACTGCTTGTATGACTTGCTTGGGCGTTATAATTCTGGCGAACTTAATTTAGAAATTCCGTTTATTATAAGTAATCATTCAGACTTAAAGCCTATTGCCGACAACTTCAATATTCCGTTTTACCATATTCCAGTAACAAAAACCACAAAAGAAAAAGCCGAAAACAAACAACTGGAGCTTTTACAAAAACACAGTATCGATTTTATTGTCCTTGCGCGTTATATGCAAATTGTATCTAGTAAACTCATTAGTCAGTATCCAAACAAAATTATAAACATTCACCACTCATTTTTACCTGCCTTTGTGGGCGCAAAACCATATCATTCTGCTTATAAACGCGGTGTAAAAATTATTGGAGCCACTAGCCATTATGTTACAGAGGAGCTTGATGCTGGTCCTATTATTGAACAAGATGTTACCCGAGTGTCGCATACCCATAAAATAACCGACTTAATTGCCAAAGGAAGAGATTTAGAAAAAGTTGTGCTGGCAAACGCTGTTAAACTGCACGCCGATAGAAAGGTAATGGTTTACAATAACAAAACTGTTATATTTACCTAAACAGCTGATTAGTGACCTTAACCTTCTATTTAGGGTCATAAAACGATAGCGGATTCAAAACAAACAAACCCCAAAACCATGAAACATATTATTCTTTCCTGTGTATTAATTTTTAACCTAACCGCCTGTGCTGAACTTCAACAAGTTGTTCATCAATTACCTCAAAACACACCCATAAGCAATGGCGATATTGCAGCTGGATTAAGACAAGCTCTAGATTTTGGCATTGACAAACAAGTGAGTAAACTCACTGAAACCGATGGGTTTTATAAAAATGATTTAGTTAAAATTTTACTACCAGAAGAATTGCAAAAAGTTGATAAAACATTGCGTGATATTGGTTTAGGTAATTTAGCTGACGAAGGCTTAAAAGCCATAAACCGTGCCGCCGAAGATGCTGTAAAAGAAGCTACTCCCATATTTATTGATGCTGTAAAAAGTATTACTTTTAGTGATGCCAAAAACATACTACTTGGCAATGATAATGCCGCAACCATGTATCTTACCCATAAAACAGAAACAGCGCTGTATGATAAGTTTAATCCTGTTATAAAACATTCATTTAATAAGGTTGGAGCAGATCAAATTTGGACGAACCTTATTAGTAAATACAACAGTATACCGTTTACAAACAAAGTAAATCCAGACCTGACTGATTATGTTACCAAGGAAGCACTTAATGGGGTTTACACCATGATAGCGGTTGAAGAAAAAGAAATAAGAACACAACTAAATTCAAGAACCACCGATCTACTTAAAAAAGTGTTTGCCCTACAAGATTAGGCTATACATTATAAATAGTTAAAACCGAATACTCTGGCTTACGGTAATTATTAGGGGTAATCTTTCTAACATACAGCAAACTCAAAACGCAACTGTATAACCTTATAGAATAAACATTAAAAATTGAATTAAACAAAATAACGAACAAACTAAAAAGCCCCTTTATTTTAGTATTATCTCCTACGATAGCTCTTTTGATTGGAACGTTTAAAACGATGCTTAGAAGTATTTATTTTTGGCGAGAGCTGGCGCATTTTTTGCTCAATTTCTGGTTTTACAATCCAATTGATCATTTCGGTACTTTTGATAGTAATAAGATTTAAAAAACTTAAAATTAAAACCAACAATGACAATACCCTAAATACCTGAAGCTTTACTACCAATAACAAGTCACACTGATATTCCAAAATTTTAATAAATATAATTTTAATATTAAAATAAAACTTGTATATTTAAGTGCCTGTTAATCAGTTAATAGCAATGAAGCGTATTGACATTATAAAATATAAGCAAGACAAACTAAAACAAGAATATAAAACACTTGTTGAGCAAGCTTATAATTTTCGTCAAACCGATTCTGCTTTAAGCGATATCTCTGAATATAAAGCTATTAAATTACTTAACAAGCTTAATAGACTAAAATACCTCTACAGAGACCAAAATAGAACTGCTATTTAATTTTTACCATTTTTTTAACGATTTCTACACGTCTGCAGCTTAATTATTGACGTAATTATTGTATAAATCTTAACGTCATGAATACCCAGATAAGAAATCATCAAAATAAATTAAAAGCAAAATACAAGCAGCTTATAGAGTTGGCTTATAACTTTAGACAAATTGATGCGCCCCTTAGCGATATATTTGAATATAAATCCATTAAAATTCTTAACGAAATAAATAGATTACAATTTCTTTATGTTAACGCCCCTAAAAAATAAGCACTTAACATTTAGCCTTTTATTAACTGTTTGATGATACCTAAATAATATCCTTAAGCGTAATTTAAAATAAAAAAAACATGAACACACATTTTTGCAGAGTGGGAAGAATAAAACCCAACCTAAATGAACTTATTAGTTTAAAACAACTAGAAAATAGAATAGCTAATTATGTTGAGGACAGAACTAAGCTTGATTTATCTGAATACTTAAGCGGAGCTTTTTAAAATATTGAAAAGCTTTTGTTAATCTTGAGCCATACCAAGAAAACATTTCTCCATCTACTAAAACAATAGTGGAGTTGGGATAGTAGCGCCCAAATTCTGCCTCATGTGTTTTATTAAAGGGATATGGTTCTGACGATAATAACACAAAATCAACCTGCTCTTCTTTATTTACCTCCTCCACCTTAATTTCAGGATACCTATTAAGGTGCTTGTAAATATTCTCAAAATTATTGAGTTCTAAAAGGTACTGTATAAATGTAGTATTAGCGGCTACCATCCAAGGGGCTTTCCAAATAAAATATGCAACTCTATATTGAGGCTTGTCTTTTATAAACAACTGAAAATCTTCTAATTCCTGTTTAAGCTTTGCAATCATGGACTCAGCCTTATCTTGTACCTTAAAAATAACACCGTATTGAGATATGAGTTGTAAACTACCCTGAATATTATAAATATCAGACACATGAACAGGACAAATAGCTTGGCATGCAGCAACAATATCTTTGGTATTTTCTTCTTTGTTGCATACAATAATATCTGGCTTTAAACCCTTTATCTTTTCAATATGGATTTGTTTGGTACCTCCAACAACTTTCACCAATTTTCTAATATGCGACGGATGAACACAAAACTTGGTAACACCTACCAGTGCTGATTCTAAACCCAAATCACATAAAAGTTCTGTTTGGCTAGGCACCAACGATACTATACGCCTGGGTGTTTCTTGTAAAAATAAAGTTCTTTGTAATTGGTCTGTATAGCCTTTCACATCTAGCTAAATCTTACCCAAGAATTTGAGCCATTTCAACTTGAAGTTCAGAAGCTTTTGAAGCTGCAGCTTTAGCAAAATCGGTCTCTTTAGAGGCATAAATAATACCACGTGATGAATTGATAAGTAAGCCTACGGAGTCATTCATACCATATTTACAAACATCTTGCAAATTTCCTCCTTGAGCACCAACTCCAGGAACCAAAAGAAAACTGTCAGGAATTATTTGTCTAATATCAGCCAAAAATTCGGCTTTTGTTGCTCCCACAACATACATTAAATTTTGAGCATTGTTCCAAGTTTTTGACGTTTCCAAAACCTGCTTATAAAGTTCTTTACCCTCAGCGTTTTTTGTTTGAAAATCAAAAGCACCTTGATTGGATGTTAAGGCAAGTAAAATGGTGTGTTTATCCTTAAAAGTCAAAAACGGCTCAACAGAATCTTTCCCCATATAAGGCGCCACGGTAACAGAATCGAACGCTAAATCTTCAAAAAAAGCTTTAGCATACATGGTACTTGTATTACCTATATCACCACGTTTAGCATCGGCTATAGTGAACAGCTCTGGATAATTTTTATTAATATAGTTTATAGTTTTTTCTAAGGCGCTCCACCCTTTTAACCCATAAGCTTCATAAAAGGCCGTATTAGGTTTATAAGCTACACATAAGTGATGTGTAGCGTCAACAATAGCTTTGTTAAATTCAAAAATAGGATCTTCTTCCTTTAAGAGGTGTTCAGGAATTTTATTTAAATCTACATCTAATCCAATACATAGAAAGGATTTCTTTTTTTTAATCTCTTGAACGAGTTGGCTTGTTGTCACTTATATCAGGTTAAATTTCATCACTACTAGCCTTTAACTTTTCAGTATTTTCAGCTAGCTGTAATTCATCAATTATTTTTTGAATATCTCCGTTTACAATGTTTTGCAAATCATAGAGAGTTAAGCCTATTCTATGGTCTGTTACACGACCTTGTGGATAGTTATAGGTTCTAATTTTTGCACTTCTGTCACCTGAAGACACCATACTACCACGTTTTGCAGCATCTTCTTCTTGCTTTTTAGCGAGTTCTAAATCGTATAATCTTGAGCGTAACACTTTAAAGGCTTTCTCTTTATTTTTATGCTGTGACTTTTGATCTTGACATTGCGCAACCAACCCTGTTGGGATGTGCGTTAAACGCACCGCAGAATAAGTAGTATTTACCGACTGTCCGCCTGGTCCTGAGGAACAGAAATAATCAATTCTTACCTCTTTAGGATCAATCTCTACATCAAACTCTTCGGCTTCTGGAAAAACCATCACGGTAGCAGCACTTGTATGAACACGACCTTGTGTTTCTGTTTGTGGCACACGTTGTACACGATGTACCCCAGCTTCAAACTTTAAGGTTCCATAAACGTCTTCCCCAGAAACTTCAAATTGAATTTCTTTAAAACCGCCATTAGTACCTTCACTAAAATCTACCGTATCAACACGCCACCCTTTACTTTCACAATACTTAGTGTACATTCTAAATAAATCGCCAGCAAAAATACTTGCTTCATCACCTCCAGTACCTGCACGTAATTCAACCACCGCATTCTTAGCATCTTCAGGATCTTTAGGTATAAGTAGCACTTTTATTTCTTCCTCTAATTTAGGTATTCCCTCTTTAGCCTCCTCATATTGCATTTTAGCCATTTCAACCATTTCAGCATCACTACCATCAGATATGATTTCTTCGGCTTCTGCCAAATTATTGGTTAACTCTATATATTGCTCACGTTTATCCATAAGAATACGTAAGTCTTTATACTCTCTATTTAGCTCAACATAACGCTTTTGATCGGAAATAATATCAGGTTGAATGATTAAATCACTCACCTCATCAAAACGTTGCTTTACAATTTGTAATTTCTCTAACATCTGCCTTTTTTAATTGGGAACCAAAAATACGATAATTTATGATTTTTTTGTAGTTTCTCTCTACCCTAATATGTAAAAGAAACATAATTTAAAAGATAAAATCTTATATTAGTCTTAGATGCAAAAGTTTCTAGCCATATTTATTTTTTACAAATCTTTTATTCTCTGGTCCATTGGTATAAATGTGTTTCTTCCATTTGCTAAAACACCTATTTTAATTATCCTTTTTATAAAACTAATATTGATGACATTCGTATGCTATGTATTTAATCAAGTAGAAGGAAAGAAGCAACTTATCTTTTATGAAAATCTTGGTCTCTCGCCTCTAAAATTGTTTTTGTCCATATTCTTAATTGACACCATATTATCAACACCCTTTTTAATAATTTTTAATGCATTTTCATGACACTAGAAATAGACAATATTGAATTATACTTTAAAGAAAAAAGTATTCTGAATGGTATCTATATAAAAGGTGAAACTGGAAAAATAACGGGTATTTTAGGTAGTAACGGCTGTGGAAAAAGCTGTTTGATGAATATTATTTTTGGAAGTTTAAAACCCAAGTATAAACTTGTTAGAATAAATAACAAACCCATTGTAAAAGCATTATACAAAACAAATCTTGTTAGTTACCTTCCACAACATCATTTCATACCAAAGACCTACAAACTAAGTACGGTATTTAATTTATTTAATGTGAATTGGTACGATTTCATTGCTTATTTTAAGGATTTCAAGGAACGAAAAAACACTAGATTTAATCATTTATCTGGGGGAGAGCAACGTTTAGTAGAAATCTTCATCGTATTAAAAAGTGATAGAAGAATAATACTATTGGACGAACCCTTTTCTCATTTATCACCCTTATACGTTGAAACCATAAAAGCTATAATTCAAGTTGAAAAACATAGAAAAGCAATTATAATTACAGATCATATGTATGAACATATTATTGCTATTTCTGAAAACATTTACCTTTTAAAAAATGGGCATAGTAAATTGGTTACCGACTTAAAACTCCTTGAAACATATCAATACTTAAGTCATAGTTCGTTAAGTAACATAGTAAAAAAGGAAGTCTAAAAAGACTTCCTTTTTTCACAAATGGGTTTACCTTAAGATTAACCACATTTTGAAGATCCACAATCTTTGCAGGTTAAGCATCCTTCTTGATAAATTAAATTTTCAGATTTACAATTATCACATTGTTGTCCTTTAGCCTTTGTACCATCAGCTACATAGCGCTTTAAAGCACGACCTACCCCATTCTTCCAAGTATTAATAGATGCGCTATCTAACTGTAAACTATTAATTAAATCAACAATTTTATCAATAGGCATACCATGACGCAACGTACTTGAAATAAGCTTAGCATAGTTCCAAAACTCTGGATTAAACTTATGAGACAAGCCTTCAATGGTTGTTTTGTATCCTCTAGTATTTTTGTATTGAAAATCATAACGCGTATTGCCTTCTTCATCTTTATTCTTGATGATGAGTCCTTCCGTAACCCACCTAGGAATTAAAATACCATCTTCATCATCAGCTAAACCAGTAAACACCTCATAAGGCTGGTCATCAATTAACCCTATAAAAGCAATCCATTTTTCTTTATTGTTTTGAAAACGCACCACATCAGCCTCCAGCACTTGCGGACGTTTTGTTGGAAATGCTGTTAATGTAGTATCATTTTGTTCTTCCTTCTTTTCTTCATTTGATATTAATACTCCAGAACGCGATCCGTCTCTATAAACAGTAACCCCTTTACAACCTACTTCCCAAGCTTTTAAATACAATTCACCTACCAAATCTTCAGACACATCACTAGGTAAATTAATAGTCACACTAATAGAATGATCTACCCATTTTTGAATAGCGCCTTGCATGCTCACTTTACTCAACCAATCAACATCATTTGAAGTTGCTCCATAATAAGGTGATTTTTTTATAAGGTCATTAATTTCATCTTGCGAATAATTCTTATCTGTATCTATACCTTTTACCTCCATCCATTGTTTAAAACGATGATGAAATACTACATATTCCTCCCAAGAATCTCCAACTTCGTCCACAAAATCTACTCGAACCTCTTTATCATTTGGATTTACCTTTCGTCTTCTTTTATATACAGGCATAAAAACAGGCTCAATACCCGAAGTAGTTTGTGTCATTAAACTTGTAGTTCCTGTTGGTGCAATGGTTAGCAATGCTATATTACGTCGTCCATACTCTAACATTTCATAGTACAACTTACTATCTGCTTCTTTCAGTCTTAGAATAAATGGATTATTCTTTTCACGTTCAGCATCAAAAATAGCGAATGCCCCACGTTCTTTTGCCAAGTGTACCGAAGCTCGATACGCTTCAATAGCAATTGTTTTATGTACTTCAAGAGAAAAGGCATTACCCGCTTCACTACCATATTGAATCCCTAAAGCAGCCAACATATCACCTTCGGCTGTGATGCCTACACCTGTTCTTCGGCCTTCTTCAGCCTTTTTTCTAATATTTAACCATAAATTACGTTCTGTAGCTTTTACTTCATCTAATTCAGGGTCAGCATCAATCTTTTTCATAATATTATCAATTTTCTGTAATTCTAAATCAATAATATCATCCATAATACGTTGTGCTGCAGCTACATGCTCTCTGAAAAGCTCAAAATTAAACGTCGCTTTAGAAGTAAATGGATTTTCTACATAGGAAAATAAATTAATAGCTAGTAACCTACATGAATCATAAGGGCATAAGGGAATTTCACCACATGGATTTGTTGAAACTGTTTTATACCCCAAATCGGCATAACAATCTGGAACCGACTCATTAATAATAGTATCCCAAAATAAAATACCAGGTTCAGCAGATTTCCATGCATTGTGCACAATTTTTTTCCAAATACTGTTGGCATCAACCAATTTTGACACTTTAGGATGCTCACTAAAAATAGGATACTTTTGGGTATAATCTGTTCCATTTTTTACAGCTTTCATAAAGGCATCATCTATCCTCACCGATACATTAGCACCAGTAACCTTTCCTTGTTCTAATTTGGCATCAATAAAATCTTCAGAATCTGGATGATTTATAGATACTGATAACATTAAAGCCCCTCGTCTTCCATCTTGAGCAACCTCTCTAGTTGAATTAGAATAACGTTCCATAAAAGGTACAATACCTGTAGAGGTTAACGCCGAATTCTTTACGGCAGACCCTTTTGGTCTGATATGGGATAAATCATGCCCCACACCACCACGACGTTTCATAAGTTGTACTTGCTCTTGATCTATTTTCATGATGCCACCATAGGAATCAGACTCACCATTATTACCTATAACAAAACAATTAGACAAAGACGCTATTTGAAACGGATTACCAATACCAGCCATTGGGCTTCCTTGAGGAACGATATACTTGAAGTTTTTAATTAAATTATAAACATCATCTTCAGACATTGGGTTGGCATATTTTGCCTCAACCGAAGCAATTTCTTTAGCAATACGTCTATGCATATCATCTGGAGATATTTCATAAATATTCCCATCAGAATCTTTAAGCGCATATTTATTTAGCCAAACACGGGCCGCTAAATCGTCATTATTAAAGTATTTTAAAGAGGCTTCAAAAGCTTCTTCTTGTGTGTAAACTTTTTGATTACTTTCAGTGAGTTTTGTCTTCATTGATGATTTCTAGGTTTTAGCAGATTAGATTAATTAACTATAAAGGAAGTACAAATGTACAATTAAAAATATGACAAAAATCATAAAGTTCACCACAAAAACAACCTAAAACACTGCTATACAATAAGTTAAAAATTTATCAACAAGAAAAAGTTAACAAATAATTCTAAGAAAACTTGAATATTAATTATTAAAAATCAAAAGCCACACCAATACCAAGAAACTGTTTCCACTGTAATTTAGCGCCTCTTTCATCAAATTCGCCTGGATTTTCCTCTGAAGGAACTTTTGTTTTTACATCATCATCATAACGCATATGAGACCCTAAAGTAGCCCTCATAAAACTATTTACTTTAAACGCAAAATCTAAACGCCAATCTAGGTCTATATTTCCAAATTTATTAAGATAATCAGAATACAAACTAATTTGATGTTTTACATTAATGTTTTGAGCCAGATCCATTTCATAAGCATTGGTTAACAACACCCCAAATTCTTTTCTAAATCGCTCACCTGGCGTTATCAGATTTCCCTCATCATCATAAACAGCAGGAGTTACCCCAAAAGACCCCGAATTAGCCAAATTTTCATCTAACACAAATGTGCCTTTTAAGGTAAGTGGTGAAAAATAGAACGACAACTCTTGAATATCCTTACCATACTCTATTCCTCCCCCAAAAAACACATAACCAGGTGCCATAAATTTAGAGATAGGATTTTCAGTATTTGGGTATTTATACCCATTTGTAAATTGGGTTCTAAAATTCATTCGAGCCATGTAGTACCAATTAGACTTTGAATCTGATCGATACCCAATATTAGAATTCAATTCTATTAAATCATCTGTTTTTCTTGTTTCTCTATCCTGTTGTGCATTGATACCATACCGCATATGAATATCATTGTTCCAAACATAAAACTTATCCTTGTAATTTAGCATAGACTTGCCATCTACAAGCCCAGAGATAGAATTGGTACCCCCAGCATTCCAGTTTACAAATGAAGATTGATTTAAATCTAAAGAAGCCTTGTTAACTTGTTTCCACTGCGGCCCTTCATATACCTTCTCCTTTTCCCTTAAAAACAACCAATTAGGTTGTGTATAAGCATTATTAAATACCATGCAAACCACAAGAAAAAGGAGTATTCTCATATACAAAAACAAAAGGTTAATTTAACAAAGTACATTTGTTATCAAAAATTATTCCATTTCAACAAAAATGCAAATATTAATATGTAAACTCACCGTATTCTGATTTTATTGTAAGCTTTTTAGTTTTTGAAGCTTCAACTCTTCCTATAATTTTAGCATCAACATTAAACGATTTAGAAATCTCTATTATATTTTCAGCCACATCAGGAGAAACGTACAATTCCATTCGGTGTCCACAATTAAACACTTGATACATTTCTTTCCAATCTGTTTTTGATTGCTCTTGAATCAATTTGAATAAAGGTGGAATTGAGAACATATTATCTTTCACAATATGAAACTGATCAACAAAATGAAGAATTTTAGTTTGAGCACCACCTGAGCAGTGCACCATACCATGAATGTTAGCTCTGTTATATTTCGATAAAATCTTTTTTATGATAGGTGCATAGGTTCTTGTTGGTGATAACACCAGTTTACCTGCGTCAATTGGCGCATTTGCCACAGCATCTGTTAATCGTACCCCACCCGAATACACCAAGTCTTCAGGAACAGAAGCATCAAAACTTTCAGGATATTTTTCAGCTAAATACTTACTAAACACATCATGCCTAGCAGAAGTTAAACCATTACTCCCCATACCGCCGTTATAGTCTTTCTCATAACTTGCTTGACCAAAACTTTCTAAGCCCACAATTACATCTCCAGCTTGAATATTTGCATTATCTATAACATCGCTTCGCTTCATTCTAGCGGTCACTGTAGAATCCACAATAATGGTTCTAACCAAATCACCAACATCAGCAGTTTCACCCCCGGTAGAATAAATGGTAACGCCAAACAATTTCAAATCTTTTAAAAGCTCTTCTGTACCATTAATGATAGCAGAAATAACCTCTCCTGGAATTACATTCTTGTTTCTACCAATAGTTGAAGACAACATAATATTATCTGTAGCACCAACACATAACAAATCATCAATATTCATGATTAAGGCGTCTTGCGCAATACCCTTCCACACTGAAAGATCACCTGTTTCTTTCCAGTACATGTAAGCCAATGATGATTTTGTTCCAGCCCCATCTGCATGCATAATTAAGCAATAATCCTCATCATCTGTAAGATAGTCGGGCACTATTTTACAAAACGCTTTAGGAAATAAGCCTTTATCAATATTTTTTATTGCATTGTGCACATCTTCTTTTGATGCCGAAACACCACGTTGGGCATACCTTTTTGAAACTTCTTGACTCATAATGTTATATTGTGGTGCAAATTTACTTTTTTGAATTAAAAAATCCTGCCTTTTTCAAGCAGGATTTTATAAGTTATAAACTATCTTGTAAATAATAACTCTCTATACTTTGTTAAGGGCCAAATTTCATCATCAACAAGCAATTCTAATTTATCGCAATGATATCTAATATCATCAAAAAGTGACTTTACATGGTTACAATAATACTCTGCCTTCTTTTCTATGTTATCCATTTGATTGGCATGTTTTCTGGCTTCAATCATTTTAGTCACATTAGCATTAATACCTTCAATATGACTTGATATTTGCTCAATTAAATTAATTTGTTCTTTAGAAACCGTTTTGTAGTTATTTTCAAAAATCTCTTTCAAGCCTCTTACATTTTCAATCAGAATATTTTGATACTTTACAGCCGTTGGCACTATATGATTTCTTGCCACATCAGCCAAGACGCGACTCTCAATTTGAATATGCAAAATATAAGCTTCAATTTCAATTTCATAACGCGCTTTAGTTTCAATAGCACTCATTACCCCCATTTCTTCAAACAAAGCTATTGAAGCCTTAGATATTCTAGCTTTTAAAGCCTCAGGAGTGGTTTTATTGTTACTTAACCCTCTTTTTTTCGCTTCAGCTTCCCAGGCAGCATCATAGCCATTACCTTCAAAAAGAATAGGCTTTGTTGACTTTATATATTCTCTTAGCACATTAAATACCGCTTCATCTTTCTTTAAATCTTTCTTATCTATTAACGTATCAACTTCTTTCTTAAAATCTTTCAACTGCTTTGCCACAATGGTATTTAACACTGTCATGGGATTTCCGCAATTTGCCATTGATCCTACTGCCCTAAACTCAAATTTATTTCCCGTAAATGCAAAAGGTGACGTTCTATTCCTATCTGTATTATCTAAAAGTACGTCTGGAATTTTACCCACCACATTTAACTTGAGTTCTGTTTTCTCTTTAGGCGACAATTTCCCTTTAGTCACCCCTTCTAACTCCTCTAAAACTCGCGTTAATTGCTCTCCTATAAACACAGAAATTATTGCCGGCGGCGCTTCGTTGGCTCCTAATCTATGATCATTACTAGCAGACGCAATAGCAGCTCTTAACAATGCTTCATGTTCGTGTACCGCCTTTATAGTATTAATAAAAAATGTAAGAAATTGAAGGCTACTCATTGGTGTTTTTCCTGGAGCTAGAAGATTTACACCCGTATCTGTAGACAGCGACCAGTTATTGTGTTTTCCCGAGCCATTCACTCCTGCAAATGGTTTTTCATGAAGCAGTACCTTAAAATTATGTTTTGAAGCCACCCGCCCCATAATATCCATTAATAAAGCATTATGATCTACAGCCAGATTGGCCTCTTCAAAAATAGGAGCCAATTCAAATTGATTAGGAGCCACTTCATTATGTCTTGTCTTCAATGGAATCCCTAAAAGCATACATTCGGTTTCCAACTCTTTCATGAAATTTAATGCTCTTTTAGGAATCGATCCAAAATAATGATCATCGAGTTGCTGTCCTTTGGCTGACGAATGTCCTAATAAAGTTCGTCCCGTTAACATAATATCGGGGCGGCTAGTTGCTAACCGCTTGTCTATCAAAAAATATTCCTGCTCCCACCCCAAAGAGGAAACAACTTTTTTAACATTCTTATCAAAATATTTACAAACCGCTGTAGCCGCATCATCAACAGCGTGTAACGCTCTTAAAAGCGGTGTTTTATAATCTAAAGCCTCTCCGGTATAAGCCACAAAGATGGTAGGTATGCACAGCGTAGTATCATAAATAAAAGCTGGCGAAGTAGGATCCCACGCTGTATAACCTCTAGCCTCGAAGGTATTCCGAATACCTCCACTTGGAAAACTAGACGCATCAGGCTCTTGCTGTACCAATTGCGAGCCTCCAAACTTTTCAATAGAATTGCCTTCTCCAACCGTTTCAAAGAACGCATCATGCTTCTCGGCCGTAGCACCTGTTAAGGGTTGAAACCAATGTGTGTAGTGGGTCACACCTTTAGATAGAGCCCAATCTTTCATTGAAGAAGCGACTTGATCTGCAATGGCTCTGTCTATTTTTTTACCATACCGAACGGCATCCATCACCCCTAAAAAGGCATCTTTGGTTAAATATTGACGCATTGTGTTTTCATTAAACACATTTTTTCCAAACAAAACTGATCGGCGCTCATGTTCCTCAAAAACGACTGGTTTTGAATCAAGAGACTTTTTAATAGCATGTAATCTTAATGTAGCCATTCTTTAAAAATGAATTGAAAATGAATTGAAAAGCAAAAATAATCAGCTTCATCAAATAAGCCTTACAACTCAAAAATTTATTGTTAACATTTTTTCAGTTTTTAAATAAAAAAACCAATTATTTTTTAATTATACCCAAAAAAAATAGGGTATAAATAAAAATAAGTTTGATGTTTAGGAAAACACCCCCTAAATATATAGAGTATTTATATAAAAATTTATATTTGTGTCATTATTATCAATATTACAATCATAAAATATTTATTATGGCAAAAATTAAATTAGAATACATTTGGTTAGATGGGTATTTCCCAACTCAGAATATGAGAAGTAAAACCAAAGTAGAGGAGCATGAAAACTTCCAAGGAACATTAGAAGAAATTGGAAATTGGTCTTTTGACGGATCTTCAACAAGACAAGCTGAAGGAGGTTCTTCTGACTGTTTATTAGTTCCTGTTGCTATTTACCCTGACCCAGAGCGTGTTAATGGTTATTTAGTAATGACTGAAGTTATGAATGCAGATGGAACGCCTCACGTTTCTAACGGTAGAGCTACCATTGATGATGAGGATGATGATTTCTGGTTTGGTTTTGAGCAAGAATATTTTATCATGGATACTGCAACACAACTACCTTTAGGATTCCCTGTTGGTGGTTATCCAGCTCCTCAAGGTATGTATTACTGTTCAGTAGGTGGAAAAAACACACACGGTAGAGATTTAGTTGAAGAGCATGCTGATTTATGTATTGCTGCTGGATTAAATTTTGAAGGAATCAACCAAGAGGTTGCTTGTGGACAATGGGAATTCCAATTATTTGCTAAAGGTGCTAAAAAAGCTGGTGACGAAATTTGGGTTGCTAGATATTTATTAGACCGTTTAACAGAAAAATACGGATACTACATTGATTACCACCCAAAACCATTAGGTAAAGATATGGACTGGAATGGTTCTGGCATGCATGCCAACTTCTCTAACAATACTTTAAGAACTTGTGGTTCTAAAGAGATTTATGAAAAAATATGTGAAGCTTTCCGTCCTGTAGTTGATGAGCACATTGCTGTTTACGGTGAGTTTAACGACCAACGTTTAACAGGGTTACACGAAACCGCTGCTATTACTGATTTCTCTTATGGAGTTTCTGACCGTGGTGCATCAATTCGTATTCCTATTATCACTGTTGAAAAAGGGTACAAAGGATGGCTTGAAGATAGAAGACCAGCTTCAAACGGTGACCCTTATAAAATTGCGGCTAGAATTATTAAAACGGTTAAATCTGCAAACGTTTAATATATAACGCTAGTTTTGTTCATAATAAAAAACTCACATTTAACAATGTGAGTTTTTTATTTATTTACTTTTACCAATTAATTCTACTTTCATATTTACGAAGTAAATAATAAAAACATAAAAACGCCGTAACCTATTACTAACACAAAACCTTTCCACCTGCTTATTTGCATGCTTTTAGGCAAGAATATAAGCGGCAATAAAAGAGCTGCATAAGCAAGCATCCAAACAACATCCACAGTTAATATAGAAGTCTCTGTTACAGGAATCGGTTTTACTAAAGCTGTTAAACCTAAAACTGAACCGATATTAAAAATATTAGAGCCTATCAAATTTCCCAAAGAAATGGCTTTCTCTTTTCTAGCGGCCGCTATTACCGAAGCTGCCATTTCTGGCACACTGGTTCCTATAGCAATGAGAGAAACCCCTATTACAGATTCACTTACACCCAATGAACGCGCAATAGTTTTTGCCCCATCAACTAACCACTCACTACCAAAGTAAAGTGCCGTTGCCCCAATGAGCATCCATAAAATTATTTTAAAGTTAGACACTATAGCTAAAGCCTCATCTACTTCTTCAACAACCACTTCCTTTTTTGCACTTTTCATCAAAACGATTAAAAAAACGAGCAAACCCGCAAATAAAATACCTCCTTCAATGGTTGATAGTTTATTATCATTCTTCAAAAAATAATAGAGTAACATGGAAAACAACATCATTGCTGGCCAGTTCAACCTATAGAAAGATCTATCAACAGTAATGAATCCAATCATAGCCGTAACCCCTAAAACTAAACCTATATTGGCGATATTAGATCCTACTACATTATTAATCGCTATAGCTGGAGAACCTGTTAGAGCAGCTTGTAAACTCACTAAAAGCTCTGGAGCAGACGTTGCAAAAGAAACAACCGTCATACCTATAACCATCTTCGAAACGTTGAACTTAAAAGAAAGGGCTACTGAAGACCTTACCAAATACTCACCGCCAACAACTAATAAAATAAAACCTAATACAACCCAAAGTATACTCATAAACTTTTTTTTGCGAATATAACTGAAAGTAAAACGTTATAATCAACTTGAATTGACATTTTACTTAAAGACTACTTATACTTCAACCTATTAATCATCAAGCAACCTCCCATCCTTATAATCAGATTTTGTTTTAGCTTGAATGCACTTAAACTTATAGCTCAGGTTTACTATGATTACTTCTTTGGTTTATATGAAAAGTGTTGTCCGCCAATAGAAGCTTCATACATTAAACCGCCTAATGTATGTGTAAAAACAGCAACGCCATTTTGATAGGCGACATCAACAGAAGCTCCTGCCGTTATAGCCACCGCTGAAGCTTGCGCATCAAATTTTAACTTACCACTTGTAAAACGGTCAAAAGCTTCTTTGTTTTCAAAGAATATAACTTCACTGTATTGCTGACCTCCGGCTTGCAAGCCAAAAGATGCTTGCTTTAATTTTGAAATCCCCACAGGTTCATGACTAAGATAAACCATTCCAGAACCTGCTGCCCCGCCAATACCTAACCCGGCTTTTGTTACCTTTGGAAATACAACATATCCATAAGCTTTTTCCTTAAATGTATTTAATTTAGGACTATTGCTTATCATTTCAGACAATGCATTATTTGCATCATTTTCTAATTCTGGTTTCCAACCACCAACTTGAGAGATAGCAGAACCCACAAATGTGAACACAAACACCAAAATAAGTAATTGACTACCTTTTAAGACTTTAAATTCCATACCCTAAAAAATTATATTTAACAACCTTGTTTTTGCCAACAAGTTACTTATTTCTAACAAAAACAAAAACATTAAAATAAAGCATTTTTATATTAATAATAACGGAGCAAAACTCAATACATTTAACGGTAATAATTCTGTTCCAAAAAAACGAAATGTAAGAAAACCATGATTTTAATAGCAAAATCCTCCTTGGTTTATAAAAAGCAGGCATAAAACCCTCTTGAATTATTTCAAAAAACAATTAAAAAACAAAAATAAGTTTCAATTAAAAACAAATTCAAAGATACAATATAAAATATCGAAACGTAATTTGTTTTTTCACTTACACATTAGTATTCAATTTCATCAATTTTTATCAAAACGTTTGGAGATAATATACTCTAAAATATATATTGAAAACTCATTGAGCAAACAACATCTATTTATTAACCCTTAAAACCAAAACTAATGATCATACTTGCCAAACTTTTAGTTGAATTTATACTCTTTATACTTTCAATTATTTAATCAGAAGAATGTAAAACTTAGTCTAGAATAAGTTTTACTATTTTTGTTCTATGAAAAAGCAAGTTTTTAACGTTTTGGCTAAAATTAATAAAGCTATTTTACCCAGCTATTCTAAAAAAAAGTTGGATCTTTCAAAGGCTACTAAATTTCAATTAGCAATTATTGGTTGGCGTTGGTATGTGACTAGAAATGCCCTAGACTAAAATACTTCTTTAAAAAAGTTTTTAGAATTATTATATCCACTTATGCCACGTGTGCTTTAGAGCAAAAAACTACTCTTCTATCGCTATATTTTAATAGGCTGTTCTTAAAGCCCAAACAAATTTGGTAAATACATAGAAATTTCAGGGATATAGGTTATTAAAAGGAGTACCAATACCATGATTAGCAAAAATGGCAGTAATGGTTTTACCACTTGAGAAACCGATATGTTGGCAATACCACTTCCTACAAAGAGTATGGTTCCTACTGGAGGTGTACATAGGCCAATACACAAATTGAGCACTAACACAATGCCAAAATGTACTGGATGCATCCCTAAAGCAACAACCACTGGTAAAAATATAGGGGTAAAAATTAAAACGGCAGGCGTCATATCCATAAACGTTCCTATAATCAAGAGCACCAGATTAATAACCAGAAAGATAACTATTTTATTACTGAATTGTTCTAGTAAAAACCCACTGATAAGCTCTGGGATCCCCTCAAAGGAAAACAACCATGACATAGCCATAGAGGTACAAATTAAGAACATAACTACAGCAGTAGTCTTTGCGCTTGTGAGTAAAATTTCAGGAAAATCTTTAGTGGTAATATCCCCATAAATGAGCGCCAATACCGCTGCATATAATACTGCTATGGCCGATGCCTCTGTAGCTGTAAAAATACCTGCTACAATACCGCCAACCACAATAACCCACAGTAACAGACTAAAAAAGGCTTTACTAAAATATTTCCAAATCAATGAAAGTGGTGCGCGCTCACCTTTTACAAAGCCTCTGGTTATAGCCACAAAAGCAATATAACCTATAATACTAAACCCTAATAAAATACCTGGTAGATATCCTGCTATAAACAGTGCCGCAACAGAGGCAGTACCACCACTAGCCAAGGCATATACAATTAAAATATTACTTGGAGGAATTAATAGGCCCGTTGTTGATGATGTAATATTTACAGAAGCACTAAATGCTCTTGGATACCCTTCTTCCTCCATCCTATCAGTCATTATACTTCCTATGGCTGAAGTGGCCGCGATGGCTGAGCCTGAAATAGCCCCAAATAACATCGAGGCCAATACATTTACATAAGCCAAGCCCCCTGGCAAACTAGCAACTAATGATTTTGCAAAATTTATAAGCCGGTTGGCAATGCCACCTCGCTTCATAATTTCGCCAGCTAATACAAAAAACGGAATAGCCAAAAGCGCAAAACTATCAATACCTGTAGTCATACGTTGGGCTATGGTGGTTATGCCTGGTAGTTTATCAATATTAAGTAATAAACTTATAGTTGTAGAAATACCTATACTGTAAGCCACAGGAACTTTTAACATTAGCAAGGTAAAAAAACTGGCAAATAAAACGATGATACTTATAACCTCAATACTCATGGTTAGTCGATGATTTGGTTAGCATTAATTTTGAATATGTGGTAAACAGAGAAACACATAATAAGAAGCCCACTTGCGGGTAATATAGCATAAATATACCCTAAAGGAATTCGTAAGGTTCCTGATAATTGCTCTAAGTGTAGAGTTATATACACCAAGTTAAAACCGCCAATAACCATAACAATTAAAGCAAATAAAAAAATACAGCACTCGATAAATAAAAGTACCTTCTTTCTTGTTTTTTCAGAAAACTTCTGATACAAAAAATCCATAGACAAATGCATTCTTTTACCATTTAAATATGCTGCTCCTAAAATGGACATCCATATTAACGAAAAACGCGCCAATTCTTCCGTAAAAGCAAAAGAGGTATTTAAAATATATCGCGAAAACACCTGACTCAAAACATCAATAACTAACAAACCAAAAATGACAATAAGTATAATTTCCATCAATCTACATACCTTATCAAATATAATATCTGCTGATTTCATAATTACTCTCTTATTATGTTGTTGATTAATTCACTCATTTCTGGATGCGCTTTTAAAAAGGCTTCCAAAACGGGTTTCGACTTTTCTTGAAATAGTGACTTTTCCGGAATAATAATCTCTACACCTGCCTTTTTAGCGATAGCCATAGACTGGTCAACAGATTCTTTCCAAAATTGCTTTTGCGCCTGTGAAGACTCATCGGCAGATTCTTGAACCCATTTTTTTTCTTGATCTGATAACTTATCCCAAAACTTTGTTCCTATCAATAAAACATCTGGTACTGAGGAATGCTGATCAAGCGTATAATACTTACTTACCTCATAATGGTTTGATGACACAAAGGAAGGTGGGTTATTTTCGGCACCATCTACTACCCCTTGCTGAATGGCTGTGTATAACTCGCCGTAAGCCATTGGTGTTGCCGATCCTCCAAGGGCATTAACCATATTGATAGCCATTTGATTATTCATCACACGTATTTTTAGCCCTCTTAAATCATCAGGAGTTCTAATAGCTTTATTTGAGGTATAAAAACTTCGGCTACCAGCATCATAATAACATAAACCGCGTAACCAAAACTTACTCCCTTTTTCTAATATTGATTTACCAATTTCTCCTTCTAAAACCTCAAATTGATGATCTTTATCTTTGAATAAATAAGGTATGCCCAATACGTGATACTCAGGTACAAAATTAGATAAGGTGGCTGCGCTCACTTTAGTTGCTGCTACACTTCCTATTTGTAAAAGCTCTAATACTTCCCGTTCTGATCCTAATTGCCCATCTGGAAAAATCTTCATTTCTAATGCGCCGTTGGATTTCTTTTCTAATGCCTTTTTAAATTCTAAAATGCCTTTATGTACAGGATGCGTTTGAGGAAGTGTATGTGCCAAATAAAGCATTTTTGTGCCCTTGTTTTCCATACATGACCATAAACTTGCGCAAATAAGCAAAAGGAAAGCCTGTTTTATTCTCATTCTTATTTTATTTTAGTTTAATATGAGTGCTATTAGTGCTATTTAAAACGATTTCTGTTAAAACTAAGTCGTCAACAAATATATGAAATGCAATCGATTGTATTTGTATGGCTAACCCTTAAATATTGAAATACTTAACCGCATTATAATAACAAATATCTTGTATCATTTTGCCAACAAAATCTAAATCATTTGGGATAAGCCCTTGCTTAATATCTTCAGCTAAAACATTACATAAAATACGCCTAAAGTACTCATGTCGTGGAAAAGATAAAAAGCTTCTACTATCGGTTAACATACCTACAAAGTGACTTAATAGTCCCATATTGCCCAAACAGTTTATCTGCTTTTCCATACCATCTTTTTGGTCTAAAAACCACCAACCTGAGCCCCACTGCATTTTACCTTTACAATCTGAGTTTTGAAAATTACCCATCATAGTTGCAAACACCTCGTTATGTGCAGGATTTAAATTGTAGGTTATGGTTTTAGCCAATTGGTTTGTAGCGTTCAAACCATCAAACAACTTGGACATAAACTGAGCCATTGGAAAATCACTCATCGAATCTACACCAGCATCCAACCCTATTTGCCCTAATAGCCTTGAATTGTTATTTCTTATTGGTCCCAAATGGTACTGTTGTACCCATTTATATTCATGGTATTTTTTTCCTAAATGAATAAATAAAAACGAACGATATTTGTTTATTTCTGCTTCTGTAAGACCTGCTCCTGCTAATTTATTTTTGAAAATCGTATCAACTTCTTCTTGCGTATATTCTACCATTTCAAGACGTTCACCTACACCAAAGTCTGATAATTTACAACCTTGCTGATTAAAGAATTCTATTCGCTGATTTATAGCTTTTACAAAATCAGAAAGCGAATTAATTGGTATTCCAGATGCCTTAGTTAATTTAGCTAAATAGGATGTGAAAGTATCTTTATTAATAAAGAACAATTCATCTGCTCTAAAAGTAGGGAGTACCTTTGTAAAGAAGTTTTGTTCTTTACAAGCCTTATGGGAGCTTAAATCATCAGTAGGATCATCTGTGGTACAAATAACTTCAACCTTCATATCTTCCAACAACTGGGCTGGTGTTTTTTGGGCTAATACCCTATTAGCCTTCTCATAAATAAATTCGGCAGTTGAGGGTTGAAGTATATCATCAACATCAAAGTACCGTTTCAGTTCAAGGTGTGTCCAATGAAACAACGGATTTTTTAATGTATAGGGCACCGTTTCTGCCCACTTAACAAACTTCTCTTTGTTTGACGTTACTGAACCTGTAATGAATATCTCTTCTATACCATGGGCGCGCATGCCTCGCCATTTATAATGATCTTCGCTAAGCCATGCTTCTGTAATATTATTTACTGGCTTATTCTCTGCTATTTTTTGTGGCGATAAGTGATTATGATAATCTATTATTGGCAAATCTTTAGCATACTGTTGATACAAGTGTTCTGCGATTTCTGATTGCAGTAAAAAATTATCATGTATAAATGATTCACTCTTCATATGTCCTGTTATTTTAGATAAGCTTTACCTACCTTATAGAATTGATTCTCTTAACTACAAGCTTTTGACTATTCCAAAGGCTAAGCCTCTTAACTCTGCTAAACCACGAAGCCTCCCTATTCCTGAATATCCAGGGTTTGTCTTTTTATGTAAATCATCTAACATTTGATGGCCATGATCTGGTCTTACTGGTATATCAGCATCTTTGTACCCTTCTGATTGTCTTCTTTTTTCCTCTAAAAGAACCGCTCTCATCACAGCATACATATCTACATCTCCTTCTAAATGGTTGGCTTCATAAAAATTACCCATTTCGTCACGCTTTGTACTTCTCAAGTGAAGAAAATGTACTCTATCTGCAAAACGGTTAAATATCTGTACCAAATCATTATCAGCTCGCACACCTAATGATCCTGTACAAAACGTAATTCCGTTAGATCTATCAGGGACATTATCAAATAAATACGCATAATCTGATTCGGTACTCACTACTCTTGGTAAACCTAAAATTGGATACGGTGGATCATCGGGATGAATGCACATTAAAACCTCGTTTTGAGAAGCTACAGGAATAATCTCTTTCAAAAATAAAACTAGGTTTTCTCTTAACACTTGAGCATCAATTGCTTTATAGGTATCTAAAATGGTTTGAAACTGCTCAAGTGTATAACCTTCTTCAGCACCTGGTAAACCCGCAATAATATTGTTAACTAATTTTTCCTTTTGAGCTTCTGATAGGTTATCAAAATAGACTTTAGCCGCTTCTTGCTGCGCTTTGGTATAAACAGCTTCTGCCCCGGTCGCTTTAATAAAAACAACTCAAATGCCGCAAAAGCTACAACATCAAAGCGCAATGCTTTAGAACCATCTTCTACTTGAAATTCCAAATCGGTTCGTGTCCAATCTAAAACAGGCATAAAATTATAGCATACAATGTGTATACCACAGGAGGCTAAGTTTTCAATACTCTGTTTGTAACGCTCTATATAAATTTTAAAATTCCCTGAACGCGTTTTTATGTTTTCATGCACGGGTATGCTTTCTACAACACTCCAGCTAAGACCTGCTTGCTCTATAACTGATTTCCGTTTTTGTATCTCTTCAATTGTCCAAACCTCGCCATTTGGTATATGATGTAAAGCCGAAACAACGCCTGTGGCTCCTGCTTGACTTATATCTGATAATGAAACGGGATCATTGGGCCCGTACCATCGCCATGTTTGTTCCATATATTCTTTTTCTATTAAATGTTAAACGCCACTATAGGCACTAAATCCTCCATCAATGGGCACTACAACTCCCGTTACAAAAGAAGCCCCCTCTCCACATAACCATAATGTGGTGCCTACCAAATCTTCGGGCTCTCCAAATTTGCCCATAGGGGTTTGTTCTATAATTTGATTACCCCGCTGGGTTAAACTCCCATCTGAATTAGTAAGTAAGCTTCTATTTTGGTCGGTTAAGAAAAAACCTGGTGCCAAAGCATTTACACGAATACCTACCTTTGAAAAATGTACCGCTAGCCACTGCGTAAAATTGGATACCGCCGCTTTGGCTCCACTATAGGCTGGTATTTTGGTTAGTGGTGTAAACGCATTCATAGAAGACACGTTTAAAATACTACACCCTGTTTGACCAACCATATCTTGCGCAAAAACTTGCGTTGGCAATAGAGTGCCTATAAAATTAAGGTTGAACACAAACTCAATGCCCTTAGGGTCTAAATCAAAAAAAGTTTTGAAACCGTCTTCTTTATTTAATAAATCCTCCGCTAAAAGAAACGGATTGCTTGTGGTTCCTAAAGGATGATTACCACCTGCTCCGTTTATTAATATATCACATCCACCAAATGCCTCATTAACTTCTTTCTTTGCTGCAATAAGCGATTCCTTTTCTAAAACATTAGCCTCTACACCAATGGCATCTCCACCCGATTTATTAATTTTATCTGCAACTGCTTCGGCTGAACTCTTATTTAAATCTAAAAGCGCAATTTTGTTGCCTTGCTTTGCTAAGGCTGAGGCTAGTGTGCTACATAGCACACCGCCTGCTCCTGTTACTACTATTGTTTTACTCATCTAGTCTTGTATGTTTGGTTCCTTAAATAGTTTTTTAGGTCTCTCAATAAAACCTTGATTTCTTTAGATAAAAAAACCAAGTATCCTGCTCTGTCCTGCATGCAAATATAAACAAAGGCTAATAATCTACAAAATTGAAAATTAAAGATTTACATCAAAAAAAACACGAGCTAAAACAAACATAAACACCTTACAACAAACCTATTAACCCAATATACACCCAATAAAACCACTAATACATCAGGACGAAATTTTGAATTTCACCTTAACAGCTTTCTATTTTTAACCTTATGTTTGCAGAACATTTATTTCAATTATGGACACATCGATTAAAACCATAGTTCTTGATATCACCCAAGCCGAATCCATTAATAAAGTTGAAGAAATCCAAAGCCTTTGGAGCGGATATGGAAGCATTTTAAGATGTACTTTAAACAAAGCCAAGTACCAATCTATTGTTTTAAAACATATAAAACGTCCAAAATCAAACCACCACCCACATGGATGGAACACCAATTTGTCTCATCAGCGAAAATTAAAATCATACCATATTGAAAAAGCATTTTACAAATTATGGAGCCAACACTGTGATGATTATTGTTATGTTCCTGATTGCTATTTTGCTAAAGAAATGGATGCAGAATCAATTATAATATTAGAAGATTTGAAAGCTTCTGGATTCTCTGAAATAAGACATTCTGTACAATTAAGCGATATCAAACTATGTCTTAATTGGCTAGCTAATTTTCATGCTTGCTTTATCAATAAGACACCAACCGAACTCTGGAAAACAGGAACCTACTGGCATTTAGAAACGCGACCCGATGAACTTGAAGCCCTAAATGATGTTATCTTAAAGGACGCTGCTTCTCAAATCGATCAATGTTTAAACCAGTGTAAATTTAAAACGTTTGTTCATGGAGATGCAAAACTTGCCAATTTTTGTTTTACTCCTAACAGCAAAAAGGTGGCTGCAGTAGATTTTCAGTATGTAGGCGGCGGTTGCGGCATGAAGGACGTAGCCTATTTTATAGGAAGTTGTTTAAGTGAAAAAGAATGTGAAAAACTTGAAAAAGAGTTATTAAACTACTACTTTAAAGCTTTAGAGATAGCATTAACAAGAAAAAGAAGCACTATCAATTTTCAGGAATTAGAAACCGAATGGCGTACTCTTTTCCCTGTTGCTTGGGCTGATTTTCATCGTTTTTTAAAAGGATGGAGTCCAGAACACTGGAAACTAAACAGCTATAGCGAAAAGCTAACCAAACAAGTTATTTCTCAACTTAAATCTAGTCATTTTGATACTAAATAATTCTGATTTAAATTATCTTTGCAAACAAGCAATGGCTGCAGCAAAAATAGCTGGCAACTTCATACATAATTATAATAAGGATAATCTAAAAGTTTTAAGAAAAGAAAGTGGCACTAGCCAAGCATCCCAAGTGGTCACCGAGGTAGATTTAAAATGCGAAAGCTTAATTTTAAACATCTTAAAACCAACAATTAAGACCTATGATTTAGGTCTTCTTACAGAAGAGAGTGTTGATACGAAAAGTCGATTAGAGAAAGACTATTTTTGGTGTATAGATCCCTTAGACGGTACATTACCTTTTACGGAATCCAGATCAGGATATGCGGTATCCATAGCCTTAGTTTCAAAGCAAGGCATATCACAAATAGGCGTTGTTTTTGATCCTGTTAATCAAAACTTATACCATGCTATTATTAATCAAGGTGCATTTAAAAACCATACACCATGGCATATAGCTTCAAATACTCCTCATACTTTAAGTTTTTACTTTAACGGCAGTTTTAAAACACAAACCCACTTTAACGATGTTACATCAAAATTAAATGAGGTAGCATCTCATTTTGGCACCAACAACATCACATGCATGCCCGTTCTTGGCGCTGTCATGAATGCTTGCCAAGCCCTAGAACATATGCCATCTTGTTTTTTTGCTTTTCCTAAACGAGAAGACGGCAATGGAAGCATTTGGGATTATGCCGCAACAGCTTGCATTTATAAAGAAATAGGTGCTTATGTTGGTGATATTTTTGGTTCTCCTTTACATCTAAATTCAAAAACTTCAACCTTTATGAATGCCAGAGGAATTCTTTTTGCAAGCAATAAAAATTTAGGGCTTGCAATACAACATATGTACACTGCATATTTTCAAAACTCTATTGGCAACGTTTAAGAATTGTGTATTATGAAGCTATAAGTTTTTCAAGAATATACTCCACACCTTCTTCTGAATTCGTTTTAGTTTCAAAACGCGCAGCTTCTTTAACCTTAGGGTGGGCATTTCCCATGGCATAACTAAAATAACCCAAGCGCATCATTTCTAAATCATTATTATAGTCGCCAAAAATCATAGTCTCATGGGTGGCAATATTCATTTTTTCCTGAACCATTTGCAAGGCATAAGCCTTATTTGCATTTATATGCGAAATATCAAGCCAATGTTGGCCTGAAACAATAACTTGGAAGCTCTTATTTAATGATTGAATATGCGGAAGCACAAAGTCTTCGCTTGATTCAAAATGGTAAACCGCTATTTTAAGAAATTCATCATCAATATCCTGTAGCAAATCATCAATCACCTCATATGCCACATAATACTGTTTAAATTTAGAAATAAAATGCGCATCATTAGTTTCTATATAAGCGGCTTTTCTCCCACACAATACCACATAACAATGTGATATAGTTCTTAAAAGCTCCACAGTCTTTGCAACTTCGGATTTTGATAGTTGTAGTAGCACCTTAGTTTCTTGTTCATGCTGTAAAACACCTCCATTTTCACCGATAATAGTAATATCATTTTTAATGATGTCTAACTTATCTACAATACTCTGATACTGCCTACCACTAGCCGCAACAAAATGTATGTTTCGCTTCTTCAATGCTTTAAACTGGCTAAAAAACCGATAACTCACTTCGTTATTCTGATTTAATAAAGTGCCATCCATATCCGATACTACAAGCTTAACTTTTGAAAAATCCATAGGCTACCATTAAGCAACAAAAATACATTAGTGTCTTGTTAAAAAATACTTTACCAAGTTAAATTTATTTAAAATTTAATTTTAAAAGTTAAAGGCGCAAAATTTTGAAAATTCTACGCCTTTAATATCTGTATAATAACAATCTCTAATTTTCTTGGGCCTGTGCAGCTTGTATCATTTCATCTTCTGAAATCCACCCTCCACCTAGTGCTTTATAGAGAAAAATATAAGCACTAAATAACTTTTGAGTGGCTTCAGACAACCCTAAACTAGCCTCGAAAGCTTGTCGCTGACTCTCTATGAGTTCCAAATAACTAGTAACCCCTTTATCATAACGTTCAGAAGACAAATACTGAGCGTTTTCTGCAGCTTTCACATGTGATTTACGTGCTTCTAATTCATTCTTTAGTGTGCTAATAGCAACTAAAGCATCTTCAACCTCCTTAAATGCTGTTATCACCGTTTTTTCATATTGCAAAATAGCCTGTTCCGTTTTGTAACGTTCTACATCTACACGTCGTTTATTTTTACCAAACTCGAATAATGGTCCTAATATATTCACCGCTCCAGCATAAGCCGTTGGATTACTCGTAAAATCTGAAATATCTGTACTTGCTAAACCTAAAAACCCTGTTAAACTTATGGACGGAAAACGTTGCGCCACAGCCACACCAATCCTTGCATTTTGTGCCTGTACTAAATACTCTGTCTGCATGATATCTGGTCTTCTGGTTAGTAGTAATGAAGGTAGTCCCACAGGAATATCAGGCGGCATGTTCTGCGTATTAAGTGCTTTGCCAAGCTGAATAGCTTGAGGTACTCTACCCAAAATTACAGCAAGCGCATTTTCAGTTTGGGCGATACTGCGTTCAAAAAATGGTACGGCAGCAGCTGCTATAGCACGTTGAATTTGCGATTGATTTAAGTCAATTTCAGGAACAATACCATTTTTGTAACGCTCACTGACTATAAACAATGACTTGTCTCTAAGCTCTAATGTTTTTTGAGAAATATACAAACGCCATTTAAAATCAAGCAATTGATAATACGTGGTAGCTATTTGAGAAATAAGTCCAATTTGCACTGATCGCTTTCCAAATTCTGAAGCCAATAACTCACCTTTGGCCGCTTCATTAGCACGCCTGAATTTTCCCCAAAAATCAAGTTCCCAATTTATTGTTCCAAAGCCTGTAAACAAATTACTTGTAGACAAATCTGGATTGGGTTGACCGGCAATTAAATTCCCTCGGGTTGCGCTACCGTTATAACCAAATTTTGGCCATAAATCCGCTCTTGACATTCCGAGTAGAGCTTTGGCTTGGTCAATTCTACTTGAAGCAATTAATAAATCTTGATTTTCTGCTAACCCAATTTTTATCAATTCCTCTAAAACCGGATCATCAAACATCTCCCACCATTTTATATTTATTAGAGAATCTGTTTGTGCCACCTTTAAGCTATCAAATCTGTAAACTGCGGTCGAGTCAATTTTTGAAACCGGCTTCCTATATTTTGGTCCTACTTTACATCCTTCCAATAAAAAGATAAAAACAAGAACTACTACAAATAATAATTTGCTATTCATTTTTAATATTTTTTTCATCTTAATTTGAAATTTCTTTTATTACTGACAATTCGCGTTCTCTTTTCTTTTCATATTTACCTAGCTTACCGATTAAAACATATAACATGGGATAAAAGAAAACACCTAATAAGGTAGCAATAGTCATTCCTCCTAATAAAGCCATTCCCATGACCTTTCTAGATTCGGCGCCCGAACCAGTTGCTATAACCAATGGAAAAACCCCAAGAATAAACGAAAATGCCGTCATTAATATAGGTCTAAATCTAGATTTAGCCGCCTTAATTGCCGCATCAAATAAGCTTAAACCACCTTTAAACTCATCATGAGCAAACTCTACAATCAGAATAGCATTTTTAGCTGCCATACCAATAAGCATGACAAAGGAAACTTGTGCAAAAATGTTATTTTCAAAAGATGGACTAAACAATCTTGATATCCATAGAAAGATTAAGGCTCCAAAAATAGCAAACGGGGTTCCTAATAATATTGAAAAAGGCAAAGACCAACTTTCATATTGAGCCGCTAATATTAAAAACACAAAAATCAATGAAAATGTTAAGATAACTGCTAATGAGCCAGAAGCTTTCTTTTCTTGAAAAGACATAGCATTCCAACCATAACTCATATCATCTGGTAAGGACTCTTGTGCTACTTCCTCTAATGCTGCCATAGCTTGAGCCGAGGTGTACCCAGGAGCTGGAGCTCCTGTTACCTCAACGGCTCTATATAAATTAAATCGGTTGGTATAATCAGGACCACTTACGGGCTTTACGGTTGCTATTGCCGATAATCTTACCATATTTCCTTCATTATTTTTCACAAAGAAATTTCTAATCTGGTCTTCACTTTCCCGGTACTCTGGTTCGGCTTGAATATAGGTTTTGTATAATCTTCCAAAACGTGTAAAATCATTCACATAGGCACCACCCATAAAAGCACCAATAGTTGCGTATAAATCATTTAAAGGAACTCCTAATTTCAAGGCCTTTTCTTTATCAATATCCATAAAACGTTGAGGTACGTTGGCCTGAAATGTTGTAAACGCAGCACCTATCTCTGGTCTTTTATTCGCTTCTTGTATAAACTTCATCGTATTAGCGCCCAAATACTCTGGTGTATTTCCGCCACGGTCTTGAATCATTATACTAAAACCAGAACCATTACCTAGACCAGGGAGGGCTGGTGGTCCAAAAGCAAATACTTGAGCCCCTTTTATTTTTTGAGCTAATTCAACATTCAGCCTACCTATAATTTCTTTAGCTGTTAGCTCGCGTTCTCCCCATTCTTTGAGTGTTACAAACATAAAACCATTATTAGGCACCATAGATCCAGCTAAAACACTATAACCTGTAGCGGAAGTTAAAAATGTAACATCAGGATGACTTAAAATAACTTCTTCAACTTCTTGAGCAATTCTATTGGTTCTTTGAATAGATGCAGCATTTGGCAATTGAATATTGACATAGAAATATCCCATATCTTCTTCAGGTATAAAACCTCCAGGTACCATTTTCCCAAATACAGCAGCTCCTATGGTCAATAACACTATAAAAACGACTCCTCTTTTTGTTTTTCGGGTTACAATATTGGTGAAACTCATATAAGAATTAGTAGTCTTATCTAATCCACCATTAAATTTCTCGAATATTTTACCTAAAACACCTGAATATGGCTTAGGCTCCTTTAATAAAATAGAACACAATGCTGGGCTGAGTGTTAATGCGTTTACGGAAGACACAATAACCGACACTACAATAGTTATTGCAAATTGTTGATAAAGCAAGCCTGTTATACCCGCCATCCCTGCCACCGGAATAAATACCGCTATTAAAACCAAAGTTGTTGCTATTACTGGTGCCGTAACTTTACGCATGGCATCAAAAGTAGCCTCTTTGGTATTCATACCCTTAGCTATATTAACCTGAACAGCTTCTACCACCACAATAGCATCATCAACTACAATACCAATGGCTAAAACCAACCCTAAAAGAGATAGAACATTAATGGTAAACCCTAACAGCGGAAAAAACATAAATGCTCCAACCAAAGACACTGGAATAGCTAAGGTTGGTATTAATGTTGCTCTCCAATCTTGTATAAATAAAAATACTACAAATACTACCAGAACAAGGGCAACAATTAAAGTCACCACAATATCTTTTATACCGGCTGTAATTGGTAAGGTTGAATCTAGTGCTACTTCATATTTAACACTTTCAGGAAAGCTTTTTGACAGCTCATCCATTTCAGCTAATAGATTCTGGGCTAGCTCAACCGCATTAGATCCTGGAGCTTGATATAAAGCTATAATAGCACAGGTTTCTTTATTAACCCTTGGAATCATATTGTACGTTTCAACCCCAAGATTAACTTCTGCTATATCTCCAATCTTTACCTGAGAACCATCAGAATTTGTTCTCACCACAATATTTTCAAAGGCTTCGGGTGAATTAAAACGCTCAGGTAGTCTAACAGTGTAAGTAAACTCCGTTCCAGCAGGTGCTGGTTCTGCTCCAAACTTTCCTCCTGGTACAATTATATTCTGTGAATTAATAGCGGCCATTATTTCGGGTACAGTCATCCCCAGCTTAGCTAGAAGATCTGGTTTTACCCAAATACGCATAGAATAATTTGAAGCCCCCAAAATATCAACACGACCAATTCCCTTTACCCTTGCTAATTGGTCCTTTATATTAATTAAAGCGTAGTTACCTAAAAACTCTTGATCATATCTACCGTCTGATGTTAACGCCAAAGCCATCATAATATTCGGTAAAGACTTTTTAGTTGTAACACCATACTTAGTCACTTCCTGAGGTAATTTTGCAGATGCAGCCGATACTCTATTTTGAGCCAAAACCGTATTCATATCGGGATCTGTTCCCACATCAAAAGAAATATCAATAACCATACTACCATCATTGGCATTGGTAGATTTCATATAAATCATATTATCAACCCCATTAATTTCTTGCTCTAATGGTGTTGCCACAGATTCTTCTACATTAATAGCATTAGCTCCGGTATAATTAGCTCTAACTTGAACTATTGGAGGTGTTAAATTTGGATATTGCTCAATGGGTAAACCAATTACTGAAACACCGCCTACAATAACAATAACAATTGCTATAACCATAGCCACAATGGGTCTGCGGACGAAAAAATTCCCTGAATTCTCAGCCATAATCTATTTTTTTGAATATTGACTTTTAAATTCAGTAAGTGCAGGGCTTACCTTCATGCCGGTGGCCACTTTCTGAAGTCCTTCCATAACAACCAAATCACCTTCATTTACCCCTTCTTCAATAACTACCATATCATGAATATTTTCAAGAACTTTAACCGTTCTTGATTGAATGGTGTTCTCCTTATCTACAACAAAAACAGAATACTGACCCTGAAGTTCTCTGACACATTTTTGGGGCACTAGTAAAGCATGCTCTAGAATATCAACTTCTGTCTTTATTTTAGAAAACATACCTGGCCGTAACAACCCTTCCGGATTAGGAAATAGAGCCTGAACTATAATTGAACCTGTTGACTCATCAACCTCTCTTCCAACAAATTCAACCAGACCTTTATGCTCATAAGTCGTACCATCGGCTAAAATCAACTCTATATTTCTTTTTGCCCTTTCAGAAGCATTTTTGGTTTTGTCTTTTTCATCAAGCTTAGCAAACTCTCTGGCTAAAATAATATACTCTGATTCCGTTATAAAAAACTGAACTCTAACTTGATCAATTCTTGAAACCACATTTAAAATAACAGGATTAGGTTCTCTCCCCACAAACTCACCTGTTCTAGCTTCTGTTTTTCCTATTAAACCATCTATAGGGGATTTAATTTTAGTATAGCTCAAATTAATTTCTGCAATTTTTAAGTTGGCTTGAGCCGCTTTTAAGGATGCGGCGCTAGCATCTCTATCTGCTTTAACCGCATCAAAATCACTTTTACTTACGGCATTAATTTCTGCTAAAGGTGTATATCGTACCAACTCATTCTCTGCATTTACTAAATGAATTTTTGCTTGAGCTACCTTACTTTGCTCAGAAGAAACTTGAGCAACAAACGGCTGTGCATCAATAGAATATAACAATTGTCCTTTTTTTACGGGAAAACCTTCTTTAAAATGCACCCCCTCCAGAAAACCTTCAACTCTTGCGCGTATTGGAATATCAAGAAATCCGTAGACTTGCCCAACAAATTCTCTATAAATGGGGACATCTTTTTGAATTACTTTAATCACCTTAACATTAGGTGGAACTGCTGCTAATTCTTTGCCTTTATCCTTACAGGACAATACAAAAGTTGATACGGCTAAAATAAAAGCCACAAAACTGAAATGGTAATTGCTTTTCATGAAGAGGTAATTTCTTTAACGTTTGATTAGGTTAAAGATAAAACTATTTCAGTAATACTCAGATTAGAACACTTCTTTTTTACATTAATTTAGAGTCATTTAAAACTTTTACAAAGTAAAATGGTGGTTAGGATAACACCCCAACCACCATTTAAAAATAGCATTGCTAATTTTGTTTATTTACTTAAAACCGTAATTTTTGCACTACGTAATGATTTTGACTTAGCCGACAGCGTTATGTTTCCTGATGTTTCTGAAGCTTTTAAAATAGCTAAACACATGCCACTAAAAGCTTTTCTATGAGGCGCCTGAAACGACTCTAAACTCGTTTGATCTCCATTATCAACCGCGATAAGTTCTCCGGCTCCCTTTACAGAGAAATTTACTAAGTTATTAGCATTGGGACATAAATTACCGTCTTTATCTTCAATTCTTATGGTTACATAAGCCAAATCAGATCCGTCTGCATTTATTTCAGCTCTATCAACAGACAAACTAATTTTTGCAGGCTTTCCTGCCGTATTAATCTGTTCTTCCTGAACCACTTTTCCATCCTTATAGCCTACTACTTTTATGCTTCCTGCTTCATAAGGTACATTCCAAGACAATCTGTATTTAGATTGGAATGTTTTAGGCTCGTACCTTAAAAAATCAACTTTTAATTCGGTTAAATCCTTTCCTTTTACCTTTTTCCCCATAGACTTTCCATTAACAAAAAGCTCAGCACTATCACAGTTTGTATAGCAATACACAGGAATTGTTTGTCCTTCCATACCTTTCCAGTTCCAGTGCGGCAATAGGTGAATCATGGGTTTTGTGCTCCATTGACTTTGGTATAGGAAAAACCTATCTTTAGGAAACCCACATAAATCAACCGCTCCAAAATAAGAACCATGTGATGGCCAATCGGCATTCCAATACCCATTGGTAGAATTGTCTTTTCCGCCATAGGGTGTCGGTTCTCCTAAATAATCAAAACCTGTCCAGATAAATTCTCCCATAACATAGGGGTTTTGCTCTTGAAAGTGAAATTCAACATCTGGTGGGTATGCCCATGGTGGGCCAATTAAATCATAACTTGTTACATGTTTTGATTCATGTGTTTGGTATTTTTCTATTGGTAAATGATATACCCCACGACTACTCGTACAGCTTGATGTTTCTGAACCATATAAAGGCAATTCTGGAAACATGTCTCTTATTTCGCTATACTTTGTAGGTTTGTAATTCATACCCGCAATATCTACTTGCTGTGCAAAATTGAAGGTATAAGGGTTAATGTAATTATTCATACCCATAGTACTTGGGCGCGTAGGATCTGTTTCTTTACATACATCATGCAGCATTTTAGCAACCTTCCAACCGTTCTTTCTATCACGTTGCTCTATAATTTCATTACCCGTACTCCACATAATTACTGAAGGATGATTACGATCTCGTAAAATCATATCTTTCAAATCTCTTTCAGCCCACTCGTCAAAAAACTTATTGTACCCATTAGGCACTTTTTCCATTTTCCAAACATCAAAAGCTTCATCTAGCACCACTAAACCAAGTTCATCACAAGCCTCTAAAAATTCACGTGATGGTGGATTATGACTTGTTCTAATGGCGTTCACCCCCATATCTATCATAATCTGTAATTTACGTTCGTCGGCTCTTTTATAAACCGCAGCCCCTAACGAGCCATTATCATGGTGTATACATACCCCATTAAAGCGTACCAGCTTATTATTCAAGAAAAACCCATCCTTGGTATAGCGTATACTTCTTAAACCAATTCTAGACTTATAGGTATCTGTAATTTTTCCGTTTGCGCTAAGGGTGGTAATAACGTTATACAAATTTGGAACGCCGATATCCCAAATCTTTGGATTTTCAATGTTATTCCAAACCGCAGAAACAGCCTTTGAATGGGCTTCAACCTCAATACTATCTTCTACTGTAGCTACCGTTTTTCCATCTGGATCAATATACTCATGCTTTACCGTAACCGAAGTGTTCTCATTGCTATTGTTAATCACGGTTGTTTCATTTTGAACCACCGCCAATTTTTCAGTTACGGTTGGTGTAACAATATAAGTACCCCATTGACCAACGTGAATAGGATTATCAATTTTCAACCAAACGGAGCGATACAAACCTGCTCCTGGATACCACCGTGATGATAAATCTTCAGGAGTTAACCGCACTGCCACAACATTATCTGAGCCATCATACTTTAAATAGTTACTAATATCAAATTCAAAACCAATATAGCCGTACGGACGATGCCCAACCAATTCTCCATTAATCCACACATGAGCATTATACATAGCGCCTTCAAATTCTAATCGAACCACCTTTCCTTTGGTATTGGCTTCCATTTTAAAATGTTTCCTGTACCAACCTGTACCATGAAATGGCAATCCTCCTGCGCGGGCATTGTATTTTACATCAAAAGGTCCCTCAATAGCCCAATCGTGCGGCAAATCCAAATTTCGCCATTTTGAATCATCAAATGTTATCTGTTCAGCACCTTGGGCCTTATCATTATAAAACTTCCATGAAGCATTAAAATTTAGATCCTGAGCACACAGATAATATCCCATTACTAAAAAACATAGTAAACTAAAAAGTTTATTCATTTTATTAATTTTAAATATTTGATTTATTTTTTTATTATTTTATCTTCTTTTTAATATCAACAATTATCTTATCTTTCATTATTCCTTTTTAACATTTCCAATTACAGATAGGATTATTCGTGTATATAAACTTATTTTAAAACTATTTTATAGACCAACGCTTTTTCTGCTTCTGCTGGTCTATTTTTAGGCTGTTTTAAAATTAACCCTAGTTTATTCCTTTTCCATTGAATTTTTTCCTCGCTTCCTAAAACAGACACCGATTTAATTTTTAATGCCTTACCTTGATTAGCAAAGACTTCTAAGATTCTTTCTGATTCCTTTTCATTCCACCCCAATTGAATAGCATACACCACCTTTCCTTTTTGGGTATATCTTACATCGGACGAATTTAATTTGTTCAACCCTTGTTTGATAGCTCCGTATGCATTCCAAGCGTCTGCTTCATCTCTTTTTAAAACAGTAGTACCTTCCCCAAACACTAAAAACGGTTTAGTATCATAAATAGCTTCACCATATAATTGCATCCAAGCCCCAATACCTTCCATAGCATTCACTTGCTCTACAGGCATAGTTCCATCTGCCATAGGACCCGCCGATAAAAGCATAACCCCATTCTTACTTACCACCTCAGCTAATATCCTAATAGCCTGTGCAGGATCAATCGCAGTTCTTTTCTCTTTATTGTAGCACCAACTACTCCCTAAAATGAAATCGGTAATCCACACTTCTGATGTAATATCTTCCATAGTAGCACGCTCCACATTAACCACAGCTAATTCGGTTGGAAAAAAATTGCCTTTGGTGTTTACAACAACCTCTTTGTTTTCTACTTTTGCCTTATTAAAATAGTTTACAAGAAACTGTTTTCTGTAATCTTCAGAAATAAAACGTTGCCCAAAATCCATCCAGATATAATCAGGGCAATGCGCTTCAATAACTTCGTTCAATTTTCCTAACCAAAGGTCTTGCGCCTCATTATAATCCATATTACAATAGAGGTTTTTATATTTTTCATCTTGTGGCACCTCACAATTTTCGTATACATAATTGTACGTATTAAGTGTTACAGGACGTAAATAAGACAAATCAGGTTTGGGATAAAACATGTTATGAAACCCATGATGAAATGTTGCCATAAACTTTAAGCCTCTTTTTTTAGTTTCTTCACCAATGGCTTTTACCACATCAATACCAGGCCCCATACCAACAGAATTCCATTCATTTACTTGACTATCCCAAAGCGAAAACCCATCATGATGTTCTGCAATTGATCCAATAAATTTGGCCCCCATATTTTCAAACATATCTACCCATGCTTTGGCATTGAACTTTGGAGCCTTCCACATGGGAATAAAATCATGATAATGAAAGTTTTCACCGTAGTTTTTTCTGTGCTTTTTATACACTTCTCCTCCCCAAAGATTTGGGTGGCGGTCTGGTACATACATCCAGCGCGGATACCACTCGCCATCTGTAGCTGGAACAGAATACACCCCCCAATGAAAATACACCCCTAACTTGGCATTTGCAAACCATTCTGGCACTGCTTTATGCTTTTTTAAAGATTCCCAGGTTGCTTTAAAATTTTCTTGTGCCGACATATGTCCTACAAAAAATAGGACTACAACTAATTTAAAAAAAGGTATAAAAGATTTCATGATTACCACTTAAGTTTATTTTATACAAATGTCTTAATTAAACTTAACGAGGCATACCACAAAAGGTTTACATACTGCAACAAAATGTCAAAAATGCGATCCAGTAAACACTAAACTCTCTCGAGTTTGATTATATTTATTATATAGTTCTTGTATCTTTTTTTGATAGTTGGGGTTTTTGATATAATTCTTAGACTCTTCTTCCTCTACATTATCATTCAAATTAAACAAGGCTACAGGTGTACTTGTTTTATTTGTTTTATCCTTTTTATCAACTTGTAGAATCAATTTCCATCCGTTATCAATTAAAATAAACTCATGTTGAGATCCACCTTGAACCATTAAAAAAGGATGCGTTGTTGCCTGCTTTTCATTTTTTAAAACAGGTAATAAGTTATATGAATCTTGAGCTACATTATTACTAAGTTTTTGATTTGAAATGGCCGCTATAGTAGCCATAATATCCAACCCTAAAATGGGATTATCTGACATTTGATTGGGTTTTATTTCATCGGGCCAACTGACAATAAACGGTACTCTATGACCACCTTCATATGCTTGATTCTTAGCTCCACGATAGATGTCGCTTACTTTATGCCCAGATTTTGCTGTTTTCTTATCTCCCAGCAATCCTCCATTATCTGAAGTAAAAATAAATACCGTATTGTCATATATGCCTTGTTGCTTTAATGTATTTACCATCATGCCCATTTGCACATCAAGCTCTTTAATCATATCCATATGCAAAGATGGTGTAGTTCCCTTTATGTTAACACCATCTAATGTGCTGGCTGGCGCATGTGGTACGTGAACCGCCTGAGAGCAATAATACATGAAAAATGGTTTTTCTTTATTGGCATTTTTGGTTATATAATCAACGGCCTTATTAGCTAGAATAGTTCCTATGTTATGGGGATCCCAATTTGAATCACCATAGCCAATAGCTTTATCAAGTTTCAAATTTAATTTAGCTAAGTATTCAGCATCAATAATTTCAATTTTAGAATCTTCTTTTAATTTCAACCATTGGTCATTTTCATAAACAGCATAGGGCACACTTTGAATGCCTGCTGGTAAAGTTACACTATAATCAAACCCTAATTGGGTTGGACCATGCAGTATTTTGGTTATGTCAATATCAAGTACAGGTGCTTTTCCTATTTTTGGCTCATAAATTTTTTCTGGCACCCCTTTTTTGGCAAAACTAGTACCGATATGCCACTTTCCAAAAAATGCTGTGTTATAATTGGCTTGTTTCATAAGCTTGCCCAAGGTCATTTGATCGTCTTTTATGACGGATTTAGCATAACCCGACCATACACCCCACGGTTCTGAACTCCTATAACAACTATTACCTGTCATTATAGCATACCTTGTTGTGGCACACAAGGCTGCTGGTGCATGAGCATCTGTAAACATCATACCTGCATCTGCTAAACTATCAATATTAGGGGTTTCTAATATGATGTTGTCACTATGTAATCGGCGGTATTTTGAAATATCACCTACACCAATATCATCTGCTAAAACAACTATAATATTCGGCTTTTTGTTTGATATCTCAACACTTTTTTGAGCTTCTACAAACAACATAGACATCAAAAACAGAAGTGTTAAATGAAATTTATAATTTGTCATAATTAATCACGTTTACCTTTTTACAATTTTGTTCAAGTGTTTCAAAACTACATATTAACATCTTCTAAAATAATCTCTTCTCTTTTATCGACATTTCTAAGAGAAAAAGAAACATCATGCATTTCTAATGATTCAATATGTCTTCCATAAAGTCCGTAGGCAGGTGTTGCGCCTAGTTTAGTAAATTCTGGATACTGTGTTTCATTTTCAGGCACCTTTATCTTTGAATCTTCTTCTACACCTCCTCCAGGTAAACTCACCTTTATGTTTTCAAATGTAATACGCCCTATTTTATGGTTTTGAGTTCCCGTAAAGAAAAACCCAGTAGTTGGATTTAACCTTAATTTTGAAGCATCCGAAACTTGAGCATTGACATTTTTAATAACTACGTTATTGATAGAACCTACAGGCTGTTTTGGTGCGTCTCTGTAGGTTAAACCACGTTCTCCTAACCGGATAAAAATAGGCATTTCAACATCTTTCATTTCAATATTTTCAATTAATACGTGATTAATATCCGCTCCATCTACACTTAAAATTTTAATACCTCCTCCTTTAGTATCATGAATAAAACAGTCTTTAATGGTGATGTTTTTAAAATCTCCCATAGACTCCGTACCAAACTTAATAGCACCCCATTCACTTTTAATGTTACAGTTATAAACCTCAATATCGGATGTTGGTTTAGGACTGGTTGATTTAAAGCAAATAGCATCATCGCCAGAATCAATAGTCACATTTTTAACAAGACCATTTATACTTGAATCCATATCTATGGCATCATTATTTTGATTGGCGTGACTGTGTATATCAATGCCATCGACCTCAAATCCGTCACACTCAAAAAAATGCAAGGTCCAAGCGGCCGGTTGTCTTAAATGTATATCTTTAAGCCTTACATTTTTAGACCTAACCATACGTACTAAAAATGGTCTGTTTGACAACCGTATATTATTGTTCACATACTTGCCTCCTTCTGCAATAAGCCCCTTTAAATCAGGTTTTATCAACTCAACATTCAGCTTCGATAAGGTTTTCTTTATATTGGCGGGCGTAAACATTTCGCCTTGACCATTTATAGTTCCTTTTCCTGATATAGCTACATTGTCAACATCAATGGCACCTATAAAACATTGGCCTCTAAATTGACCCGTTGCATCAATAAACGGATCAACAACTGGGTAATCATTAGGGTTAATACTCCCTTGAAGTACCGTTTTTTCTGTGATTTTTAAATTGACATTATTTTTCAGCAATAAGGTTCCAGATATATAGGTGGCACCATCAACCAGTACAGTACCTCCCCCTTTTTTTGCACAGTCATCAATGGCTTTTTGAATAAATAATGTATTTATTGTTTTTCCATCATCAAGGGCTCCGTAATCTTTTATATTCCAAACCTCTTGTTTTTTACAAGAGAAAAAACAAATTAAACAACTCCAGATTAAAACAAATACTTTTTTCATTTTCACAGTTTTTTAATCAACCAATTTCCATGTTCTCACCCAATCATAGAGGGTTGTTCTATCTTCAAAAGAGCCTGTCATGCCACCATCTTCAGGCACTGGATTCCAGTTATAGGTCTCTACAACCATTCTTAAGTGCATAGGCAGATTAAAGTCTGCCTTAGGCGTTACCTTTTCAACAAACTCTCCATCTAAGAAGAATAGCACTTCTTTTTCACTTTTCCACCAAACCCCATACACATGAAAATCTTCATAGGTTTTTCCTGCTGTTGGCGTTTTTCCCCCTATGGTTCCAGCGGGGATATCACAACCATCTTGAATACCTCTACTATGAGTATTAAAGCCCATTCTTTGATCGGCGTCTTGAGCAAAATCCTTATCTGTATTGATTTGTCCTACACACTCTTGAACATCCAACTCTGTTACTCTCCTATCACAATCAATAGCTTCTTCTCTTTCATTAATCAACCAAAAGGTAGAAGACATAAAGGTTTTGTTTCCTTTCATTCTACACTCATAATAGCCATAGGTCATTCCTTTTCTTGAACCCGCATAACCACCTCCGTGTGTAAATACTTTTCCTTCTTTTTTTACATCTTTAGGTAGTTTAGTAGCTGTTATTTGCAGATTACCATGAGCTACGGTGACATTGCTGGGTAAAAACAAACCTGGGGCTCGCCCAATCCAACCTTGACCTGAAATTTGCCATTTTTTTTGGTTAACCTTACTGCCGCTAAATTCATCAGACATGCTTTTAACGAGCTTCCATTTCTTTTCTGAAGATACAGGACTTTCTCCCTCTTTGAAATATGGTGCCTTTTGTGCATAACTACCAGAAGTTAACGATATGAGGAATAAGGTTAAGAGAAATTGATAGGGCTTTGTATAAAAAAATGTCATGTTTTAAAGTTTGTTATATTTAATAATGTTCTTCAGTTTGTTTTAGCTTTTAATGTCCACCATCAGGATGACTATCATTTGTATATCTAAGTACCTTTGGCGCGCCATTGCCTCTTGCATTTTTTATTTCAACCGCCCACTGTTGTTTAAATGTATTTAGAATTAAGGCATGCTCCTCATCATTAATCAGATTATTTAATTCAGCTGGATCATTTTTCAAATGATACAATTCTTCATATACTGGTTGTTCGCCATCCACTGGACCTTCAACAAAACTTCTATAAATTGCAATATCTGGATCATGAACCGTATAGAGTATTTTGTTAACGGGTATACCTAATTGTTTAGCCACTTTAATTTTTTTTGTGGCCGAAAATGTTTCATTCTTGTAATACCTAATGTATTTCCACTCGTCATTCTGAACGGATTCACATCTTGGATTTCCAAATTGTGTTGACCATAAATTTTCAGTATACACATAATCTCTTACCTTTAAAGGTTCTCCATAAACCAAAGGAAGTATATTGGAGCCTTGAAAACTTTTTGGTTGTTCTAAACCTGCAATAGATAGTATGGTTGCTGCTACATCAATACTTTGTACTAAAGCATCGCTTTTTAATCCTTTATACTTTCTTTTTACTCTAGGATCCATGATAATCATAGGAACATGTGTGGTTTTTTCGTAGCACAATGCTTTTCCTCCAAGGCCTTGTTCTCCCATAAACAAACCATGATCGGATGTAAAAATAATTACCGTATTCTTATCTAACTTTAAATCTTTTAACTTTTTACGCAAATTACCAACCAACCTATCTATACCTGTCATAGCTTGTAATTGTCGGATGTATCGTTCTTTATTGGTTTCTGGTGTATCTACATAATTATATCCATCTTGTCTGTCTTCAGCACGTAATAAATCAGATGGTAACTTTGGTATTTTTATATCAGCCTTGGCCACATAATGCTCTGGCAATGGAATATCTAAATCACGATATAAGGTTTTGTAAATGTCATCATCTTCAGGAAGCAATTTCATCGATTTTGTACCATTGCCATGTGGTAAATTAAAATTTATTGACAATATAAAAGGTTTATCTGTAGGACGCTCTTCAAAAAATCGGATAGCTCCTTTTAAACGTCTTTCATTATTATCAATAAAATCATTAACGCCTTCATTGATAACTTCAGGTTGTGTATGAGCAATAGCATCGTTAAAAATTTCATGAACCTTTTTAGGATAAAAACTAAGGTGCCCATGCCCCGCATACCAATAATCAAAACTTTTTTCCATAACACCACTAGTATAACCTCCGTTTCCTATAGGTGCATGGTTTTTTCCAACCCATCCTGTATAATATCCTGCTTTTCTCATAATCATAGGATAGGATTGTTCCCAAGCTTCATCAGAAACACTTGTTCCAGAATTAAAATTTACGCCATGTTTTCGCTCATATTGACTCAATAGAATTGATATTCTACTCGGTGTACAAATGGCACTTGTAATATGGGCATTAGTAAAAAATATGCCATCTTGTGACAATTGATCGAGATGAGGCGTTTGAACAATTTCATTACCATCACAACCCATTAACCCATAAGATTGGTCATCGGTTAAAATAAAAACAATATTAGGTCGCTCGTCCTTTTGTGCAAATACGCTTAAGATATTAAGCACAAAAAGAAGTAATAATGTTGTTTTAAAAAGTGATTTTATAGTCATGTGTTTGTAAAAAAGTAAGTCTGAAATATTTAATATTTTATAGTATGAGTATTCGTTACACTTTTTCGATATAGACGTAATAGGCTACATTTTCTTCGCCCTTATCATTAAAGAAACTAGCATTTAATTTGGTTTTCCCCGACTTAAGAGACACATTAAAAACGGCCTCCTTATCTGAATTAGTTACTGGAACAGATACGTCAATGTCTTCACCTATTTTTATAGTAGCTTTTACATAGTTCAAGTTTTCTCCCTGCGGGATATCCTTTTCTAAACCAGGCAAATCTTGTTTTGTTATCCCAGGAATACTGGTATTGATTAACAAATCAGCTTCAACAGGATAACGCCTTAGTGCCATGTTGTAATCACCAGCTTCTTTCACATCAATACTCCAATAGCCTTCCCCTTTTGCTCCTTCTCTTATGTATACTTGATTCCATGGTTGGCTACCATTTGGGGCATGTACATCATGTGCGGTAAGCGCTACTGGATTTTCTTCTTTAAGTCCAATTTTAAAATATACTTCTTCTTCAAAATCTTCTGACACTTGTTTCCACCACTGATCATAAAAGGCACGCATCTCTTTAACTCTTTTTGGATATTGACTAGCCAAGTCTTCTTTTTGTCCCTTATCTATTTCAAGATTATAGAGTTCTTTCCCATCAATAAGTCGCCATTTGTTTTGCATAACCGAAGAGTTTCTCCACTTTTCAGGCACTTGAATTCTTTGAGAATCTGCAATAAGCATTCGGTTATTTTTATGCTTTGTATTTTCAATAAAAGGGACTAAACTCTCTCCATCTAAAGGTAAATGTCCTTTGGGTAAATCAATACCACATAACTGTGCTAACGTGGGCATGACATCTAATTGAGAAGTCAATTCATTTATATCTTTAGCCTCAGAAATTTTACCATCTTTCCAATGAATAAAAAACGGCACTCTGTGCCCCCCTTCATAAGCACTTCCTTTTGTTCCTCTCATGCCTGCATTAAAACCAGTAGCTGGTTTACCCTTGTGGTAAGCTATTCCTGCAGAAGTACCATTGTCTGTCATGAAAATTAAAATGGTATTATCAGCAATATCTAATTCTTTTAACGTTTTTCTCAGTTTACCAAGATTATCATCAACATTTGTAATCATACCATAAAAGCGCTTTTGCTTTTCTGTGAGCACCTCATCACTCAACTCTTTATACATATTATAGTACTCTACTGGCACATTATATGGACCATGAGGCGCATTGGTTGCTATATAACAAAAGAAAGGTTTGTTTCTGTTATCCTTTATGAACGTAATAGCCTCATTAAAAAACACGTCGGTACAGTAGCCTTTATATTTTTGAGGCTTCCCGTTGTGAAAATAGGTATCATTAAAATAAGTATTCCCCCAATAATCTGGTGTTTGATAAACACCGCCACCACCATGCATCACGGTTTCTTGAAAACCTCTATCTTCTGGTCTGAACGGATAATTATCACCTAAGTGCCATTTCCCAAATGCACCTGTAACATAGCCGCCTTCAACAAACATGTTTGCCATGGTTTTTTCTCGCTCCCTTAATAAAGACCACCCTCCAACAGTATGCCATACGCCAACAGTATTTGCATAGCGCCCTGTCATTAACCCTGAACGTGTAGGTGCACAGGTTGGTCCTACATGAAAATCAGTTAAACGATAGCTTTCCTGATACAAATTATCAATATTAGGCGTTTTTATAATGTCATTACCATGAGCTCCAATATCTCCATAACCTTGATCATCGGTTAACACCAAGATAACATTAGGTTTTATTATATCTTGACCTTTTTGTTTTATTTTATTAGAACACCCTAAAAAGGTTAACCACGCAAAACACACAACATGTAACAGCCTCATTTATACTACTAGTTTTTTTTATTTCTTAACCAAATGTATTTATAATCACATACTTTATTTAAACCATACGGTTCTAATAATGTAACAAATGGTCTCAAACTCTATATTCCACTAAAAAATGCTCTCTTAAACTTTTTTTGAGCAAAAAAAAAAGATAGTTTTCTATATAAACACCATGATTACTTTGTTTATTACCCCTTCCTTTGGTTTTTGTATTGACAATGGGTTTTTACATTTAATCCTATTATCTAAATTTACTAAACTGAATGCCTGGCATACTTTAAAACAAGATAAAATCTCCCAAAAAAGAAAAAAACAACAGTAAAGACTTTCTCTAAGGGATAACTTTTATAAAAAACACTCGTATTTTAGGATTTTAAAGTTCAAGAAATTCTAATTGTCATCCAGATATTTTACTTTTTATATAAAAACTACACTTCTTCCTGTTCTAAATCTTGACCACCCAAATTATCTTTACCTTCTTTTAATTTCTTAATATAATCTCTTGGCAAAACACCAAACTGTTTTTTAAAACACTGCGAGAAGTATGATGAGGTATTAAAGCCAGTCATATACATAATTTCTTTTACAGAAAAATCACTTTGTTCTAAAAGTTGCACCGCCCTTTTTAATCTAATATTCCTAATAAACGCACTTGAGGACAAACCTGTTAACTCTTTAAACTTAATATACAAATGACTTCTACTTAAGCCCATTTCTTTTACCAATAACTCCACACTGAAATCGGTATTCATCATATGCTTTTCTACAATTTCTATAGCACGCTGAAGAAATTTTTCATCTAGTGAGGTAACTACTACTTCCTCTGGTTGCAATGTAATTTCTCTGTTAAACCTTTTTCTAAGTTCAGCTCTATGTTTTAAAATATTGGCTAGCTTTAATTTTAAGACATTTAAATCAAAGGGTTTCTTTATATAGGCATCTGCTCCAATTTCTAATCCCTCAATTTCACTTTCTTTAGAAGACTTAGCGGTAAGCATTATTACAGGAATATGGCTTGTATTGTTATTAAATTTTAAATGATTACAAAGCTCAATACCATCCATAATTGGCATAAGCACATCTGTTATAATTATGTTAGGAATTAATTCAAATGCTTTTTCTAAACCTTCTTGACCGTTACTCGCTTCAAACACCTTAAAATCTTTACTAAGTGCCCTTTTTATGAAAGTACGAATATCACTGTTGTCATCAACTACCAGTAAAACAGGTAGCTTTGAACGTTTGTTCATGATCTCAGCATCTGTAATTTCATCATTCATGTCAATAGCAAAAGACTCCTGTTCTGAGGACCTTATCAGAAAATCACTTTCTGTTTCTTCCTTTATACTTATTTCAGGTAAATTTTCATAAGCCGATTTATGAAGTGGTAACCTGATTATAAAATTGATTAGATTCTCTTCTTCTAATTTAGCTTCAATAGTACCCTGATGAACATTTATAAGACTTTGAGTAAAAGCTAGTCCTATCCCTGAACCTCTTTGAAACTTTTTATTTTTATTTGGTTTTGAATAAAACCGTTCAAAAATGTTCGAGATCTCCTCCTCACTAATATCAATGGATGTATTTTTTATCATGATAACTACTTGGTCTATATCAAAAATTTCTTTGGATATCTCTATACTTATTTCTCCTTTTTCGGGAGTAAATTTAAACGCATTAGAAAGTATATTTTTCATGATTTTTTCAAAAGCATCATGATCAAACCATGTTTTTAATTTTTTATAAGAAGACCCTATTTTTAAGTTTATGTTCTGATTATGTGCCGTAAACTGAAATGGTTCTGCAATATCCCTTATAAAACTAATGATATCTGTATGCCTTAAAACCAATCGCATTTTACCTTGATTAATTTTTCTAAAATCGAGCAATTGATTTACTAAACGCATCAAATAATCGGTATTTTTACGCATAATCTTAGCTTGCTCTTGAACTTCTGGAATATGTTTGGTAGTTTCCGATTCTAGTAAATAATCTAAAGGCCCCTTTATTAGAGTTAAAGGCGTTCTGAACTCATGCGAAACATTAGTAAAAAACTCCAGTTTTACACGTTGTAATTCCTCTTTTTGTTCTTTCTCTAAGTGCTCAAGCTCAAATTGATGCTTTTTAGTAGTGCTGATAACCGTGTACCGTCTAAAACCAATTAGTAAACCTATAATACCTAACGTATATAATAAATAGGCCCAATTTGTTAACCAGAACGGAGGTTTAATTTTTAAATCAATGCGAGCTGGTGATATATCCCAAATACCATCACCATTTGAAGACTTTACCTTGAAGGTGTAGAGACCTGGTGGAATATTAGTATAATTGGCAAAACGCTGTGCTGAATTTGTTTTCACCCAGTCTTTATCATACCCTTCTAAAATATAAGCGAACTTGTTTTTCTTTGATGCGGCAAAGTGTAATCCAGCAAACCCAAATGAAAAACTATTTTGACTATAATCAAGATTAACTATTTGTGTATAATTTATAGCACTATCTAAAAGTACTTTGCCATTATACGCTTCACCTATCTCAACTTCTTCATTAAATAATGAAAATTGAGTAATAACTGTCTCTGGTGGCTCAATATTATCCTTAATTTCTCTAGGATTAAACACATTAAAACCATTAATCCCACCAAAAACCAGTTCTCCATTTGATCGTTTTATTCCAGCTAACTCCTGAAACTCACTATCTTGCAAGCCGTCATTTTCATCATAATTTTTAAAGGTTTCCGTATTAGGATTGAACTTTGACAACCCTTTATTGGTTGACACCCATAAGTTCCCTGACCCATCTTCTAAGATAGATTTAATCACTTTATTTGGCAGTCCATCCTTTAATCCGTAAGATTTGAAACCTTCTTGATGCTCCTGTGTTGCAGGCATATATTTGTTAAGTCCTCCTCCAAATGTTCCTACAAACAATTCTCCTTTTTCAGTCTCGTAAATAGGCATTATATAATTATGACTTATTGATGTTCTATCATCTTCCTTATGGATATAAGATTTAAATTTAGGTTTATCTTTTAACAGTTCTGATGCATGTAACCGCGATAAACCATTCCCAGTGCCAAACCAAACATCTCCTTTACTATCTTGATAAATACTTCTTATAATGTCATTTGGCAAACTATTTGTATCATTTATGCTATGTTTAAAAACATCAATCTTAAAATCATCACCATTTGGTATAAGCCTATAAACACCTCCATTATAAGTGCCTACCCAAATAGTTTTGTTACTGTCTTGTAATAGCGAAAAAATAGCTCCATTCGTCTTTAAAATAATCTCAAAATTTAAATTATCTGTTTTATTGACGGTATCTATTTCCAACCTATATAGAGCTCCGGAATAACCAGAGCCTACCAAAAGAAACTGCTTTTCATTAATTGTAACCTCTTCTAAAGCGAATGGTTTAGCTCTATCAAGGTAAACTTTAAACTTATCATAATTTCCATCATTATCTTCCCTTCGAAGCAAGTTAAGCCCTCCTCCCTCTGTTCCTACCCAAAAATTATCCTGACTGTCTTCATAAAACGAACGTATTTTATCATAACTCAAACTATGCGGGTTGGAGGTTCTTCTTACATGTTTAAACTTCTTTTTATTAGAATCAAATTTATTAATTCCTCCTCCATTAGTACCTATCCAAATAATTCCTGTTTTATCTTTGAACAAGGCTTTTATGATATTTTTACTAATACTTTTAGGGTTTAGCGGATCATAAACAAAATACCCGATTTCTTCAAACTTCTTTGTTTTTTTTGAGTATTCAAACTGCCTCAAACCAATCTCGGTACCTACCCAATAAACATTCTTATCTACTGCTAAAGACTGCGGGTAAGTTTTTATAATTCTTGTAAATTCAATATCAGACTTTATGCTTGAGTTATTTTTAATATAGACACCTCCATAGGCACCAACTACTAATTCTCCTGACTCATTTTGACCAATATAATTTACAGACCCATTAAACGATCTTATCTTTACTAGTTTAAAACTTATATTATCTTCTTCTACTTTAAATAATTCATTTGCAAAAGCTACCCAAATATTTCCACTACTATCTTCATGAATTGTTTTAACAGGTTTATTATTAACCGTCTCTAAATGTTTAAAAACAGGGGACTCCTGTTTTTTTGTTAAATCCAGAATATTAATTCCATGAACAGTACCTACCCATAGTCTATTTTTTTTATCAACACAAACCGAAGTAATATAATCGCTATCTATTGTGTTACTATCATTTTCATTATGTTCAAATCTGGTAAATATCCCAGTTTTCTTATTAAATCTATTAAGCCCACCTCCTGTGGTTCCAACCCATAAGTTTCCTGTTTTATCCCCGGTAATTGCAAAAACAATGTTACTACTTATACTTCCGTGATTATTTACTTCTGGCAGATAATTTTTAAATTGATAGCCATCATATCTATTAAGCCCATCAAATGTTCCAAACCACATAAACCCATCATCATCTTGATAAATACAATTTATATCACTTTGAGACAGACCATCACTAGTTGTAAGACGTTCAAATTCAATACTATTCTGTGAATTACATATACTAAAAACAGAACACAAAAACACTGTAATCAATATCTTTAAATCAAAACACTTGCATGGAGCACTATTAATTTTCATTAAAATCTTAGTTTAAGACAAAAATATAATTATCTCACTACATTTGATTAATTGGCACATTAAAATAAGACAATCAACCATATGAATTAAAAATAGAATCATATACCAAAGTTTGGTAAGGTATGTAAGGATACTTTTGTTAACCAAATGAATAGTTTAAATATAGAGTTAAAAAAAACAAGACAAATGAAACATCTGATAGTGCTTATTACATTTTTTTTGATACTATGTGTAACTGGTTTTACCTGGGCACAAAATTCAGCTCATAAAAAGTATATGGCTAATTGGGAATCCTTAGAACAGGTAAATCAAGCTCCTGATTGGTTTAGAGATGCTAAATTTGGTATATACACACATTGGGGACCTGTATCATCTGCATTTGTAGGTGCTGACCCGAAAAAATGGTATGCAGGTTGGCATGGCATGAAAATGTATGTTGATGGCAAAAAGGTACCTAACAATGGTAAACCTTCTTCAAACTATACGCACCACAAAAAAAAGTATGGTGACCCCAAAAAATATGGGTATAAGCATATCATCGAACAATTTGAAACCAGTGGGTTTAATGCTAAAGAATGGGCCGAATTATTTGCTTTGTCGGGCGCTAAATTTGCTGGACCTGTAGCTATGCATCATGATAATTTTGCCATGTGGGATTCAAAAGCAACACGATGGAACTCTATGAATTATGGCAGCATTGACCCCTCTGCCGAGCTAAAAAAAGAAATTGAAGCCAAGGGATTAAAATTTATGGGCTCTTTTCACCACGCCTTTACCTGGCAATACTTTGCACCTGCTCACAAATATGGCGGTGTTTCTCCTGAAGATTATGACCTTTATACGAATCCACATCCTCTAGATTCTGAAACTCCAGATGCCGATTTTTATGAAAGCTGGTGGGCTAAATTAAAAGAGTTTATTGATGTATACCAACCTGATCTCATTTGGTTTGATTGGTGGCTAGAAAACATGACAGAAGAATGTCGTACAAAGTTCTTAGCATATTACTACAATAAAGGTCTGGAATGGAGCAAAGAGGTTGTGGTATGCTATAAAGAAAGTACGTTTAATGAAGATTCGGCCATAAAAGACTATGAACGCGGACGCCCAAATCAACCCAAAGAACATGTTTGGCTAACAGACACCTCTCCTGGTGCTTGGTTTTATAGACCTGGTGCTGTATTTAAAACACCTAATGATTTGGTTGATATTCTTATTGATATTGTCTCTAAAAATGGTAGTATGCTACTAAACGTACCACCTAATCCTGACGGTTCCATTCCCGAGGAAATGGTTCATTTATTAAAAGAAATAGGACAATGGTTATCTGTGAACGGCGATGCCATTTACGGCACAAGACCATGGACTATTTTTGGCGAAGGTCCTACCCGTTTACCTGAAGGCGGACATAAAGTAGAAAAATTAGATATTGTATATAAAAATTCAGATATTCGATTTACCAAAAAATCCGACAAGGAATTTTATGCCATTGTTATGGATAAACCTGAAGGAGAAACCGTTATAAAATCATTGAGCACTCAAATAGGCGTTCTTAATTCAGTGATTAAAAATATTGAATTATTAGGTAGTGATGAAACCATAGAATGGACAAGAAATGAATCGGGCTTAGTTATAAAAGCGCCTAACCAGTTCCCTTCAGAATATGCACATGCCTACAAGATAACGCTTGAAGGCTATTCAGAAAACAATATTGGCGGAGAGGTTGACGCTCATGTAGATTAATAAAATACCATATTTATTATGAAAATTAAATATTCAATAGTTCTATTATCTCTTATTACAATTTCATGTTTCAGCTCTTGTTCTGGCAAAGAAGAATCCACACAACCACCTAATATTGTTTGGATTACTTCTGAAGATAATTCAAAACATTACATGCGTTTGTTTGATGAACATGGCACCGAAGCTCCTAATATAGAAAAGTTAGCCAAAGGAGGCATCACTTATACCCATGCATTTTCAAATGCAGCGGTATGTAGTGCAGCCAGATCTACTTTAATCTCGGCATCGTACGGTCCTAGACTCGCCACTAACTACCACAGAAAGTTACAAAAAGTGCCCATGCCAGATGATGTTAAAATGTTTCCTTATTATTTAAAAAAAGCGGGGTATTACACGACCAATAATGCCAAAGAAGACTATAACATCATAAAACATGACAGCGTTTGGGACGAATCTTCAAAAAAAGCCACTTGGAAAAACAGAAACCTTGGTCAACCTTTTTTTCATGTGTTTAATATATTAACCACGCACGAAAGTAGATTACATTTTCCTGAATCGGCTATAAAAGAAGGCACCAAAACAAACCAAGATTCTTGTTTTATTTTTCCTAATCACCCTAAAACGGAACTATTCAAATATACGAACGCTCGTTATCGCGATCTTATAAAAAAAATGGATGCACAAGTTGGGCAAGTCGTTGATGAGTTAGAAGCTGATGGGTTATTAGAAAACACCTTTATCTTCTATTTTGGTGATCATGGAGGTGTACTTCCTGGAAGCAAGGGTTATATCAATGAATCTGGCGTTCATGTACCTCTTGTGGTTTATATTCCACCAAAGTATAGAAACATGGTAGATAAAAAACCCGGTTCAAAAGAAAATGGCTTTGTAAGTTTTATCGATTTTGGTCCAACGGTATTAAACTTAGCAGGAGCAAATATTCCAGAACATATTGATGGTAAACCTTTCTTAGGAAAAAACATAACCTCTAACGAGGTTTCAAAAAGAGATGAAACCTTTAGCTACGCTGATAGATTTGATGAAAAATACGACATTGTAAGAGCTATCAGAAAAGGGAAATATAAATACGAAAGAAACTATCAACCCTTCAATTATGATGGTTTAATGAATAATTACCGCTACATACAATTAGGCTACCAAGAATGGAAAGCGCTATATGAAGCAGGTAAATTGAATGACATACAGTCGCAATTTTTTGAAACCAAACTACCTGAAAGTCTTTATGATGTTGAGGCAGACCCTTACGAAACAAATAACTTAGCTAATAACCCTGAGTATGCTGAAGTATTAGAAGATCTGCGTAGCAACCTAAATGAAAGAGTAAAAGGCATGCCTGATTTATCATTCTATCCTGAGTTTTATTTGATAAATAACGCCTTTGATAATCCTGTTGCATTTGGTCAAGCACACAAATCTGAAATTGCTTCGTATGTAGATATTGCTAACTTATCTTTATATCCATTCGATTCCATAAAGGATCAATTAGAACAAGCGTTAAATTCATCAGACCCATGGAAACGTTATTGGGCATTAATTACTTGCAGTCGTTTTAATACTGAAGCACTATCATTACAATCCGTTATAGAAGCCATTTCAAAAACGGATGATGAACTAATCAATAAGGTTAGAGCCTGGGAGTTTTTAGGATTAACTAGAGTTGATGACCCTGTAAAAGGTATGACCGATGCTTTATACGCATCAAAAGATTCAGCAGAGGCTTTATTAATTTTAAACTCTATGGTTTTAATGAAAGACGACTTTAAAAAATCTTATACATTTAATATAGACACCAATAATATGGACACCGAGGTTAGTCAAAACTCAGAAGTAATGAGACGCCTTGAGTATTTCAACAAATAGTCCATTTTAAGTTAAAATATAAAATACATGCGAGCTAAATTCCCGTTTTGGTTTTAGCTCGCTTTTTTTATAAGATTGTCATTTAATGTAGTCTACAATTTTATTTAGTTCTGCCTCATTAGTACTCCTCTAATTACGCTAAAATCATTTACTTTTGTACCATACTTATGAAACAGATATTTAGCACTCAAAACACGTATATCAAGCAGCTCGTTCATCTTAAAGAAAAGTCGCGTGAACGCCGTAGACAAGGGCTGTTTTTAATTGAGGGGAAACGTGAAATAACGCTAGCTATAAAAGGTGGTTATGCACTTACAACCATTCTTTTTTCGCCTGATTTATTCCCTTCAAACAAATTAAAAACACTTAATTATGATCATGTTGACCTTATAGAGGTTTCTAAAGAGGTGTATCAAAAACTTGCGCATAGAGATACTACTGAAGGCGTTATAGCTGTTGCAAAAAACAAGTTGCACGGTTTAGAAAACTTAAATTTCAGGCAAGAACATCCTTTAATTTTAGTAGCTGAAGCTCCTGAAAAACCTGGAAATATTGGTGCACTTTTACGCACTGCAGACGCCGCTCATGTTGATGCTGTTATCATTGCCAATCCCAAAACCGATTTATATAACCCAAATATTATACGGTCTAGTGTGGGCTGCGTTTTTACCAATAGTATTGCTACTGGAACAACAACCGAAATCATTGATTTTTTAAAACAACAGCACATTAACATCTACTGTGCAGCCTTACAAGCTTCTGTGCCTTATCACACACAAAACTTCACAGAACCTACTGCCATTGTTGTAGGAACTGAAGCCACAGGATTAAGCGAGGCATGGCTAAAACATTCAAAACAAAATATCATAATCCCCATGCAAGGCGAAATTGATTCTATGAATGTTTCGGTTGCGGCAGGAATCCTTATTTTTGAAGCCAAAAGACAACGAAATTTTAAATAAAACGAACGTCGAAAGATGTTTAAAGTTCTGAAACATGACCGCCAACACCCTTTTTTATATCATAATAGGCATCATTATTATCAACTTTGTTATTGATAAAGTTATTGATGCACTTAATGCCAACCATTTTAACGATGCACTTCCTGAAGAGCTGCAAGATGTTTACGACGATACCGAATACAAAACATCTCAACAATACAAAAACACTAACTACAAATTTGGAATCATCACCTCAACATTTTCTATAGTATTGACGCTGGGCTTTTTGTTTTTTGACGGCTTTGAATGGGTAGACCAAATTGCCAGAAATTTTTCTAACAACTCCGTAATTATTGCTTTAATTTTCTTCGGAATTATTATGATTGGCAGTGATATAATCACCACGCCGTTTTCATATTATAGCACCTTTGTTATTGAAGAAAAATTTGGCTTCAACAAAACAACAAAACGCACTTTTTTTATTGACAAATTAAAAGGTTGGCTAATGATGGCCGTTATTGGCGGACTCATTTTATCATTAATTATCTGGTTTTATGAAGCTACAGGCAAAAATTTCTGGATTTATGCTTGGGCGCTTATCGCGGCGTTTACCATTTTTATGAATATGTTTTATTCTAAACTTATTGTACCGTTATTCAATAAGCAAACACCTTTAGAATCAGGTGATTTACGAGATAAAATATCAACATATGCGCAAAGCGTTGGTTTTAAACTGGATAAAATATTTATAATTGACGGTTCAAAAAGAAGCACCAAAGCTAATGCCTATTTTTCTGGCTTTGGCAGTGAAAAACGTGTCACACTTTATGATACCCTAATTAATGATTTAGATGACGAAGAAATTGTTGCCGTATTAGCTCATGAAGTAGGACATTATAAGAGGAAGCACATTATATTCAACCTAGTTACGTCCATTCTATTAACAGGTTTAACCTTATTTATACTTGCTTTATTTATTGGAAACCCACTGTTATCGCAAGCTATTGGTGTGGAAACCCCTAGTTTTCATATTGGACTTATTGCCTTTGGGTTATTATACGCTCCTATTTCTGAAATTACTGGACTCATCATGAATGTGTTTTCTAGAAAGTTTGAATACCAGGCTGATGATTACGCCAAAAACACTTATAAAGCAGAGCCTTTAATTACTTCTTTAAAAAAATTATCAAAAAACAGTTTAAGCAATTTAACTCCACATCCTGCCTATGTGTTTATGCATTACTCGCATCCCACCCTATTGCAACGCATCAAAAACCTAAAAAAATAAACTTAAATTTTCTTGCCATTAAGGTAAACCTGTTCAATAGCATTGGTTCCGAAATGATAAGGTAAAGCGTAAATAGAGTTTAAGGGTTTGGTTAGAAAGAGGTTTGCTTTTTTTCCAATAGAAATACTTCCTACTTCACTTTCTAGCCCCATAGCATAAGCTCCATTTATTGTGGCTGCGTTAATAGCTTCTTCAGGGGTTAACTTCATTTTGATGCAAGCCGCTGATACTACAAAATTCATATTACCTGATGGCGCAGAACCCGGATTATAATCTGTTGCTAAAGCCAATGGCAAACCAGCGTCAATAATAGCTCGCCCTGGCGTGTAAGGTATCCCCAAAAAAAATGAGCATCCAGGTAAAGCCACAGGCATAGTTGTTGAATCTTTCAGCGCAGTAATATCTTTAGGACTTAACACCTCCAAATGATCTACAGAAAGAGCTTTATGTTGCACACCAACTTGAACACCGCCAATTGATGTAAACTGATTGACATGTATTTTGGATTGTATTCCATATTTTTTCCCAGCCTTTATAATCGTTGCCGTTTCTTCTACTGAGAAGTATCCTTTTTCGCAAAACACATCAATAAAATCGGCTAAATTTTCTTTAGCTATTTTTGGAAGCATATCGTCTATTACCAATTGCACATACTCCTTTTGATTATTTTTAAAGGCATTGGGTACAGCATGAGCCCCTAAAAATGTTGCCTTAATAGGAATGTTATACTCTTGCTTTAGTCGCTTTATAACTCTAAGCATTTTAATTTCGGCATCAGTGGTAAGTCCGTAACCCGACTTTATTTCAACAGCTCCAGTACCTAAGGCAATAATTTCTTCAAGTCTCGTTTTACTTTGTGCATACAAATCCTCCTCAGTGGTTTCTTGTAATGTCTTGGCAGAATTTAAAATACCTCCTCCTTTACTAGCAATATCTTGATAAGATAACCCATTAATCTTATCAACAAATTCGGTTTCCCTATTACCTGCGTAAACCAAATGTGTGTGTGAATCACACCATGAAGGTAAAATCATTTTACCCGATGCATCCACGGTTTCATCAACTTCTACCCCTGGACAAACTTCCATTTTACCAAACTCCTTGATAATACCATCATCTATCAACAAAAAGGCATGTGCTATTTGAGGTAAAAGATCCATTTCTTGGCCAGCCACATATTTTACGTCAGTTGGTCTTACCTGAACTAAAGCCTTAATATTTTTAAAAAGTATTCGCATTAGAATAAGTTTTCTAGTAATTCCTCCTCAACTAAATTAGGTAATGTAACTTGTAATTCTGGCGTTCTGTCCATTTCTCTTTTTATAGCAAAAAGCGCTTCGTTATTTCTTGCCCAACTTCGTCTAGCAATACCGTTATTCACGTCAAAAAACAGCATGCCTTTAAGGCGTTCTTCAGCTTCATCAGACCCGTCTAACAACATACCAAAACCACCATTAATTACTTCTCCCCAACCTACGCCTCCACCATTGTGAATAGACACCCAGGTTGCACCTCTAAAACTATCTCCAATCACATTTTGAATGGCCATATCTGCCGTAAATTGACTGCCATCATATATGTTTGAGGTTTCCCGATAAGGCGAATCTGTACCACTTACGTCATGATGATCGCGGCCCAATACTACAGGACCTATCTCCACATTTGCTATAGCTTTATTAAAGGCTAGGGCTATTTTAGCCCGACCCTCAGCATCCGCATACAAGATACGTGCTTGCGACCCAACAACCAATTTATTTTTTTTAGCATCTTGAATCCAAGTCACATTATCTTGCATTTGAAGTTGAATTTCTTCAGGTGCATGTTTCATAATGTCCTGAAGGACTTGCTTAGCAATTTCATCTGTTTTATCTAAATCTTCAGGGTTTCCAGAGGTACACACCCATCGAAATGGCCCGAAACCGTAGTCAAAACACATAGGTCCTAAAATATCTTGAACGTAAGATGGGTATTTAAAATCTATACCATTTGCAGCCATAACATCGGCTCCCGCTCTTGACGCTTCTAATAAAAAAGCATTTCCATAATCAAAAAAATAAGTGCCTTTTGCTGCATGACGGTTTATGGCTGCAGCATGTCGTTTTAGAGAAGCCTGAACTTGTACCTTAAATTTTTCAGGTTCATTTTTTATCATTTCATTGGCTGCATTGTAGGATAACCCAACAGGATAATAGCCTCCTGTCCACGGTATGTGTAAAGACGTTTGGTCTGATCCTAAATGCACAAAAATATCCTCTGTATCAAAACGTTCCCAAACCTCAACCACGTTACCTATAAAAGCTATAGAAACCACTTCAGAATTTGCTTGCGCCTCCTTAACCCGATTTACTAAATCATCTAAATTATGTGTTAAGACATCCACCCAGCCTTGTTCAAAACGTTTTTTAGCCGCCTTTTCATTAACCTCAGCACAAACGGTAATGCACCCTGCAATATTACCTGCTTTGGGTTGCGCACCACTCATACCCCCCAACCCCGCAGTTAAAAACACTTTGCCTGCCGAAGTTTCATCCTTTAAAAGCACTTTTCTAAAGGCATTCATAATGGTAATTGTGGTTCCGTGTACAATACCTTGTGGGCCTATGTACATAAAAGATCCCGCTGTCATTTGTCCGTATTGGGTTACACCAAGCGCATTGTATTTTTCCCAGTGGTCTGGTTTTGAATAATTAGGAATCATCATACCATTGGTAACCACGACGCGCGGGGCATTTTTTGAAGATGGAAATAACCCCATAGGGTGCCCAGAATACATATGCAAACTTTGCGTTTCTGTCATATTGGCCAGATATTGCATGGTTAATAGATACTGAGCCCAATTTTGAAACACTGCACCGTTACCGCCGTATGTTATTAATTCTTCAGGATGTTGCGCTACAACTGGATCAAGGTTATTTTGAATCATTAACATAATGGCAGCTGCTTGACTACATTGAGCGGGATATTCTTCAATTGGTCTAGCATACATGGTATATTTAGGCTTAAACCTATACATATATATTCTACCGAAATCTTTCAGTTCCTGAGCAAATTCAACTGCTAAAATCGCATGCCACTTTTTAGGAAAATAACGCAAGGCATTACGCACTGCCAACTGTTTTTCTTTTTTTGAAAGTATATCTTTTCGTTTAGGCGCATGATTTACGTTATCACTGTAAGTAAACTTTTCTGGAAGTTCCTTAGGAATACCTTGTAATATGTCTTCTCTAAATGTCATAATCAAATGTTATTTTACTCTAAACAACTGCTGCTTCACCAAATGAATAATGGCTTTAATATCATCTTTTAAAAGGCGATCTTCTTCTAGCTTGGCCACCTTACTTCTTACCAGTTTAAAATTGTCTTCTAATATTTCTGAAAACGTATTGGGGCGCCTAAACTCCATAGCCTGCGTGGCGTACATAATTTCTATCGCTAAGATTTTTTCAAGATTTTCTAAAATCTGATTAAACTTACGTCCAGAAATACTTCCCATAGACACATGATCTTCTTGACCTAATGAGGTAGGAATACTATCTGCCGATGGCGGAAAACACAAAGACTTATTTTCTGTAACCAAAGCTGCTGTAGTATATTGTGGTATCATAAAACCAGAATTGAGGCCTCCACTTTCTGTAAGCAACCGCGGTAAACCATATTTTCCTTCTATCAATAAATAACACCTTCTATCAGCAATATTTCCCAACTCAGCGGCCGCCAACGCACCATAATCTAAAGCCATTGCCAAAGGTTGTCCGTGAAAATTTCCACCAGATATAGCCTCTGTTTCACTTAACACAACAGGGTTATCGGTCACAGCATTCATTTCTATTTCTGCTAGTTTTTTAAGGTGATAATATGCATTTCTTGAAGCACCATGAACTTGCGGAATACATCGCATGGAATACGGATCTTGAACACGTTCGCAATTTTCATGAGATTTAATATTATTGGAATTTTCAAACAACATTCTCATACGCTTGGCTACCGCTAAACTTCCTTTAAATGGACGAATGCTATGCAACAACTCTTTAAAAGGAGATTCACTGCCCTGATAACCTTCTAAACTCATAGCTCCTGAAACATCGGCCAAATCAAGTAAATATTTCATTTTACTTAATCCTGTAATGGCATGTACCAAAATAAACTGCGTGCCGTTAATCAATGCTAACCCTTCTTTTGCCTTAAGTTTAATAGGTTCTAACCCGTGTGATTTTAAAACTTCCTTGGCAGCCACTTCTGTATCGTCAATCCAAAACTCACCTTCCCCCAGTAGTGGTAAAAACAAATGAGACAATGGTGCTAAATCGCCAGATGCACCAACCGAGCCTTGTTCTGGTACCACAGGTACCATATCATGTTCTATAAAATAAAGTATGCGTTCAACAACTTTTAATCGAATCCCTGAAAACCCCTGACACAACGCATGCACTTTACAAATCATCATAAGTTTAGACAGTTCTTTTGAAATAGGTTTTCCTACCCCAACTGCATGTGTGATTAGTAAATTCTTTTGGAGCAAATTAGTTTCCGATGGTGAAATTTTTACATCGCATAAAGGACCAAATCCTGTATTGATTCCATAAACAGCCTTGTTTGAAGCTACCAAACTATCAACCTTAGCACGGCATGATTCTATTTTTTCAATCGCCTCACTTGTTAGGATAGCTTTTAAATTACCATTGGCAATTTGACTCACTTTTTTTACAGTAAGTTTATCAATTCCGTATTTAAACATGACATCTTTAATATATCGTTGTTACAAAATTATTCATAACTTTGATGCTTAACAAGACTAATATAATCAACAAATAATAACTTTGAGTTATCAATTAGAATACAGACATATTAAATATTTCTTAGCAGTTGCCGAGTTATTGCATTTTAGAAAGGCGGCAGACCATTTGTTCATATCCCAACCAGGGTTGAGTAGACAGATAAAAGACCTGGAAAATGGACTTGGCATCAAGTTGTTTGACAGACATAACCGACAAGTTAAATTGACACGAGCAGGAACATATTTAAAACAAGAACTATCAAAAAATTTAAAAAATCTTGATATCATATTCAATCATGCCAAATTATTAGCCGCTGGAAAACAGGGGCAACTAAAATTTGGCTATGTAGGTTCTGCCATGCAACATATTATCCCTCACCTTTTACTTTTGTTAAAAAAAGATCATCCTGGTGTTTTGTTCAATCTTAAGGAAATGGACAACCAAAAACAACTGGATAGTCTGTTAAACCAAGACATTGATATTGGATTTGTTAGGCTTGAGCGGATTCCTAGAGGCTTAAATCAAACCGCTGTACTATCAGAACCATTTTGTTTAGTATTACCTATAGCACACCAAATAAACGCATCAAACTTCAAAAACATGACTCAATTAAAGGGTGAATCTTTCATTCTCTTTGATCCCGAATATAGCGCTACCTACTATGAAAAAGTAATGGGCATTTTTGATGATTGTGGCTTTGCACCACTAGTATCTCACAATACCATCCATTCAGGGTCTATTTATAAATTAGTAGAAAATGGTTTTGGTGTATCTATTGTTCCTAAATCATTAAAAGACCTAAACAACCCTAATTTGAAGTTTATTGAACTCAATAACATTCCGCAAAGAACGGTTTTGTCTGCAGTTTGGAACAAAGAAAACAACAATCCTATTTTAACACATATTATTGATTTAATTCATAAGAATATCATAAATAAACGCTGTTGAAAAATAAAAGACTATCTTTGCCGCTTGAAACTTGAAAAAGAGTTTAAATTCCTCAGAGTGAGGATGTGTTACTAGAAGTTTAGGTTAAGTATGTCGATTCGCTTCTTATGTAACACTGCATAATGATAATCGCATACATAAAACAAGAATGAACACATTCCAAGATTTAGGTCTTAATAAGGACCTATTACAAGCTATTACAGATTTAGGGTTTACCCAACCTAGCGAAGTACAAGAAAAAGCTATCCCTATTCTATTAGGAGCAGAAGGTGATTTGGTTGCCTTGGCACAAACAGGAACTGGTAAAACAGCTGCTTTTGGTTTTCCAATGCTAGAAAAAATAGATTTAGACAGTAGAACAACCCAAGGTCTAATTCTATCACCAACCAGAGAACTTTGTTTACAAATTACCAACGAAATGAAACTGTATGGTAAGTATTGTAAAGGCTTAAATGTTGCGGCTGTGTACGGTGGCGCTAGTATTACCGAGCAAGCACGCGAAGTAAAACGTGGTGCTCAAATTATAGTAGCTACGCCTGGGCGCATGAAAGATATGATTAGCCGTCGTTTGGTTGACATTACAAAAATTCAATATGCTGTTTTAGATGAGGCGGATGAAATGTTAAACATGGGCTTTAAAGAAGATATTACAGATATTTTATCTCATACTCCAGCCGATAAAAGTACCTGGTTATTTTCGGCAACTATGCCAAAAGAGGTGGCTGCGATTGCCAAAAACTTTATGCACAACCCACAAGAGATTACGGTTGGCAGAAAAAATGAAAGCACCACTAATGTATCACATGAATACTATTTAGTGAATGCTAGAGATAGATATCAAGCCTTGAAACGTTTAGCCGATGCCAATCCCGATATTTTTTCAGTTGTATTCTGCAGAACGAAACGCGATACCCAAAAAGTAGCCGAACAACTTATTGAAGATGGTTATAACGCAGGTGCTTTACATGGCGATTTAAGTCAGAATCAGCGTGACCTTGTCATGAATGCCTTCAGAAAAAATCAAATTCAAATGCTTGTGGCTACCGATGTTGCTGCGCGCGGTATTGATGTTGATGATGTTACTCACGTAATTAACTACCAATTACCCGATGAAATTGAAACCTATACACACCGCTCAGGAAGAACAGGTAGAGCTGGAAAAACAGGAGTTTCAATGGTGATTGTTTCAAAAAGTGAGGTACGCAAAATTAAAAGTATAGAGCGTATTATTAAACGTCAATTTGAAAAGAAAGAGATTCCTGATGGCATAGAGATTTGCGAGGTACAACTAATGTCACTCGCCAATAAAATTCACAATACAGAAATCAATCATGAAATTGATAAATACTTAAACAGCATTAACCAACTTTTTGCTGATACGACGAAGGATGAATTGATAAAGAAATTTTTCTCCGTAGAGTTTACGCGCTTTTACAACTATTACAAAAAAACCAAAAACCTTAATGTTTCAGAAAGTTCTCAAGAGGAACAAACACATTTCGATGGTAAAAACTCAACACGATATTTTATCAATGTAGGCGGAAAAGATGGTTTTGATTGGATGAAGCTAAAAGACTTCTTAAAAGAACAATTAAACCTTGGTAGAGACGATATTTTTAAAGTAGAAACTAAAGACAGTTTTTCATTTTTCAATACTGAAAACGAATTAAAAGATAAAGTTTTAGAACACTTTACCGACTTTAAACACGAAGGCCGCTTTGTAAATGTTGAAGTTTCGGAAAACCGTGGCCGTAGTGGTGGTGGGAGACGCGATAGAAAGGGCGGTAAACGTAGTGGCGCAAAACGCGATAGAGAGGATAGAAAAGGAGCATCAAATAATAGGTCAGACAAACGCCGTACGGAAGGAAAATCAAAACCAAGAAGATCTAATTCAGGAGATTTTGCCAGTTCAAGACCAAGACGTTCCAGACGATAAATGAAACTATAATTGTTAATTTTTAGTCAAAAACAAATTATAGAAAGCACTGCTAAAATTTTCTTTAGTACTTTTATAACAAAATTGGCTTAAGTTCCTCAATGAAAAAACACCTTGTATTCATACTAGTTTTATTAATCTCAGCGCTTGCAATGGCTCAAGAGGATGGCAGGGTGTTTGGTGTTGTAATCAATGCATCAGATGATTCGCCGCTGGAAAGTGTTAATATAGTTAACCTAAACCAAGTTATCGGTACAACAACCAACGATAAAGGAGAGTTTTCAATTTCCGCTCGGGTAAATGACACTCTTCATCTTTCATATTTGGGCTTTAAATCGATAAAAGTACGTGTAACCAATGATTGGTTAAAATTTGGGAGTTCCAATATTGAATTGACTGAGTTGGCTTTGGCTCTAGAGGAAGTTGTTGTAAATCAATTAAAACTAACAGGGTATCTAGAGGTTGATATTAAGCAAGTTCCGGCACCAAATGACAATTACCGTTACAGTATTTCGGGGTTGCAAGGCACGGGTTATGAAGCCAGCAAAAAATCTGGATTGACTAAAGTGATAGGGTCCATTTTTAATCCAGCCGATTTTTTACATCGCATGTTTGGCAAAAAACCCAACGAGATGAAAAAACTCAAAAAGATGAAAGAGGATGATAAAATTAGAAACTTACTTGCTTCACGCTTTGATCGCGAAATGTTGATGGTTTTACTTCAAGTAGACCGAGTTGATTTAGATGAAATAGTAAGCCAATGTAATTATTCTGCAGGTTTTATTCAAACGGCCAATGATTTACAAATATTAGATGCTATAAGTGAGTGTTATGAAGAGTATAAATTGTTAAGCCGGGGCAGAAGTAGAAAAATTTAAACCTCGTGTTTTAAAGTATAAGCTAAGTGGAAAACAGACATCTTGTTTTCCACTTTTTTATTTTTGAGAATGTAGTGCCACTCTATTGCCTTCACTATCAATAAAAACACCCATAAACCCATGTTCTGGAGAAATTTGCGTTTTTGGCTGATAAATTTTTCCACCAGCTGCAACGACTCTATCTAATTCCTTTTGAACGTCATCACTCATAAAATAAATCAAAACACCTTCTTGGCTCGGTATATATGATTCCTGTTTTATTAAAGTACCAGCTGCACCTTCCTTACCTTCTTCAAAAGGAAACCACCCCATAAGCAAGCCTCCTAAATCATGAACAGAAATTTGCAATTGAAAAACCTGCTCATAAAACTGTTTGGCCCGCGCCATATCAGACACAGGAATTTCAAACCATCCCACCATATTTCGTTTCATAACCTCCAAAAATTAAATTAACCTTTACAAATTACAATTTTTATTTGTCATTATGATACCGCTCCAAAATCTCATCAAAACTTTTAATAGTCTTCTTACACCAATCAAAACGTTTTTCAAACACTTCTAATTCAGTCAGTTTCCAATCTATATCAGATTGTCTCAATTTTGATGTAACATGCTGTAAAATTATAGCGGCAGAGACCGAAATATTCAAGCTTTCGGTAAATCCATACATGGGTATTTTTAAAAAACAATCGGCTGTATTTATTACCTCATCAGACAAACCCTCTGTTTCTCTTCCGAAGAAAAAACAAGATTTTTTAGTAAAATCAAAATCCTGCAAATTACAATCTTCGTTATGAGGCGTTGTTGCAACTATTTGATACCCTTTTTGCTTTAATTCTGAAACACATTGCTTCACAGAATGGTACCTGTTTAAATCTACCCATTTCTGTGCTCCCATAGCTATTTCCCTGTCAATTCGTTTTGTATTTTGTTCTTCAACTATATTGACTTCTTGAATACCAAACACATCGCAACTTCTTATCACAGCGCTGGTATTATGTAACTGATACACATCCTCAGTTGCTACAGTAAAATGTTTAGTGCGTTCTGAAAGCACCTTTTTAAAACGTAATTTTCTTGATGCCGTAAGGTAAGATTCTAGATGTTCTAGGAGTTTTAAGTCTATCATAGTTCAAAATTAGTAAAGTTTTATACTTTGAGTTGAATTTGGAACCATAAAACTTTTATATTTAATCTTAAATTTTAACAAAAACCATGAAACATTTAGTTGTATTAACTGGCGCTGGAATGAGTGCTGAAAGTGGTATAAAAACCTTTAGAGATGCTGATGGTTTATGGGAAGGACATGATGTTATGGAAGTAGCTACGCCAGAAGGTTTTGCACAGAATCCCGAACTGGTTTTACAGTTTTACAACCAACGCCGCAAACAACTATTTGACGTTGCCCCAAACATAGCACATTACACATTAGCCGAATTAGAAAAGCGATTTAAAGTAAGTATTATTACCCAAAACGTAGATGATTTACATGAAAGGGCGGGTAGCTCTAATGTGATTCACTTACACGGGGAATTGCTAAAAGTAAGAAGCACATATGACCGTAATGATGTTAAGGACTGGCATACAGATTTAGTGTTAGGTGATACCTGCAAAAAAGGGTACCAGTTGCGTCCGCATATTGTATGGTTTGGCGAAGATGTTCCCATGATAGAAAAAGCTGCTAGTATTTGTGAAACTGCCGATATTTTAGTGATTATAGGTACCTCCATGCAAGTGTACCCAGCTGCAGGCTTAAAGAACTACGTACCCCACAATACACCTATTTATTTTATTGATCCTAACCCTAATATTGAAAGCATGCGCACTTTAACTGTTATTGCCGAAAAAGCTAGTACTGGCATTAAACAGCTTGAAGCTTTACTATAACTAGATTTTACGATTCTTGGCTTCAATCCATTTACTCATAAACTTAGTACTCTGTAAAGTATGATGCATTAACATTTGTCCTGTAAAATTGTTCTGTCTTCGCCCCTGTAACTCTTGACTAACTGTATTGAGATGTTCTATAAAAAGCGCTTGAAACTGGTCTTTATTAAATCGGTTATTGATAATTTGAAATCCGTTACTTTGTTTTTCTTCCCATACCGATTTATCTTCATAGAGTAATACGGCATTTTCAACAAAATCATTAATCTCATCTGCCACAAATCCGTTAGGGCCAAAATCGCCAAACATACCTTCTGCCCCAACGGATGTAGTTACACTTGGCGCACCATTTACCATGGCATCTATTAATTTTCCTTTTAATCCAGCGCCAAATCGTAAAGGTGCCAAACAAACCTTTGCTTGCTTCATAACGTTGTGAGCATCAACTGCAAAACCTTTTATGATAAAGCCTGATTTTTCGTGATGGTGTTGTTTAGCTTTTTGTTGTACATAAGCCCCATAAACATGAAGTTCTGCTTGAGGCAAACGTTTCCTTATTAAAGGCCATAACGTTTCTTTTAAATATAAAACAGCATTGTAATTGGGTTCATGCAAAAAATTACCTATGGTTATAAAATGAGTTCTTTCATCAAATTTTGGAAGATTTTGTTGCTCATCTTTTGTTAAAGCATCTAGCATAAAAGGAAGGTAAAATAACAATGATTCATCTACTCTAAAATCTAATTTCAGTATATCCATTTCTGCTTCAGAAATAATCAAACTCAAATCACATCTGTAAATACTGGCTATTTCACGCTTAGCAACGTAATTAAAAAGCGTATTCAAACTAAACGCTTGATTAGCTTTAAAGGCCTCATGCCTACCTTTTCTTAAACAATGAAGATCTTCGGTATCAAGAATTCTTAAAGCATTCGGACAGTTTTCAGCAACCCGCCAACCAAACTGCTCTTCAATCATAAACCGATCAAACAAAACAACATTTGGGTTTAATCGCTTTATAAAATCATCAAAACTTGAACTGTTTAATTCTATAGCTACTGTAGTTACACCTATACTTTCTAAATTAAAAGCATTATCGGTTTTAGCACATGCCGTAGCAAAGGTTATGTTAAAACTGGCTTGCTTAAACGTTTCAATAAGTTGCAGCATTCTACTACCTGCGGCTGAACTTTTAGGTTCAGGCCATACAAAACCAATAATTAAAAGGTGTTTTGGCACGTTTATAACTAAATTTATTCTGGCTTAGGTTCTAGATCATATTTAAATCGAACCATTTCTGCCCAATTTACCACAGCTTGTATTTGTGCATCTGTTAATTTGGCTTCAGCGTGCGTCCAAGTATACGATTTTAAAGGCATACTTTTAGCTTCAACCATTTCAATTAATTCTTCAAACTTATGATCTTTCTTCTTTGTTGAATTGCCTACCCAATTAGACACATTAAAATGTTTTTTACCATCCTTTATATGTCCTGCCAACCAATAATTAACAGGGGTGATCTTGTTATACCAAGGATAACGTGTAACATCACTGTGACAGTCATAACAGGTTTCCTTAAGAATCAATTTAACATCTTCTGGCGGGTTTGTTTCAACTAAAAATGGTTCTATAGATTTTAAATCACCCTGGTTTTTATCTGGCCCAAAGAACTGAGCTACTAAAAACAATAATAAAACTGCTAAAAGTACTTTTTTTACTAATTTCATTTTAATTAGATTTAGTGTTTAAAAATAAGAAAAGCATTTGACTACTAAAGAACTTTACAGCGAATTAAATTATGTGAATCATTCACGAGAGAAACGACATTATTATGCTAATTTACTTTTAAATCGTTCAGACCTTATCCCCACATTATTAGATATTTTATTTAGCATTAATGATAAAACATCTACAAAAGCAGCCTGGGTGTTTGAATTTATGTGCAGCCTTGATATACACTGCATTATGCCTTATTTAGATAGGTTTACAGCTAATATAAAACATGTACATTTTGATTCATCCGTGCGCCCTTTAGCTAAAATTTGCGAAACACTTATTGAGGCTTATTACAACAAAAAAGACCCAAAAATAAAACAGCATTTAACCGAAACACATAAAAAACGCATCACTGCAATCTGCTTTGATTTTATGATAAACGATGAAAAAGTGGCTGTAAAAGCCTACAGTATGACTACGCTTTTTTTTCTAGGTACAGAATATGAATGGATTCATCCTGAATTAGAACTAATACTAAAACGTGATTATACTAACCAAAGTGCCGCTTTTAAAGCTAGAGCTAGGCATGTAATGCAGCGTATAACAAAAACCAGGCATTCCAATAAAAATCTTAAGTAATTCATCTTCAAACTTCGGTGTAAAAATCATATCTTTGCATGCTTTAAAAACAAACAAAAGATATGTCTTTATCAGCATTAAACGCCATCTCTCCTATTGACGGAAGATATAGAAGTAAAGCTAGTGAGCTAGCACCTTATTTTTCAGAAGAAGCCTTAATTAAATACCGTGTTTTAGTTGAAATAGAATACTTTATAGCGTTATGTGAAATTCCTTTACCTCAATTACAGTCGGTAAACTCATCTATTTTTGATGACTTAAGAGCTATATATGAATCGTTCTCATCTGAAGATGCTTTAGCGATTAAAAAAATAGAAAGTGTTACCAACCATGATGTAAAGGCCGTTGAATACTTTATAAAAGAAAAATTTGATGAGTTAGGTTTAGCCGAATACAAAGAGTTTATCCACTTTGGATTAACCTCACAAGACATTAACAATACAGCTATTCCGTTAAGTATTAAAGAGGCCATTAACGATGTTTATGTTCCTGAATACACCGTGGTTTTAAATAAACTAGAGGCCTTATCAAAAGAATGGGCTCAAGTTTCAATGTTGGCACGCACACATGGGCAACCCGCTTCACCAACGCGTTTAGGAAAAGAATTTGAAGTTTTTGTAACCCGCTTAAAAGAGCAATTTAATTTGTTAAATGACATACCTAGTGCTGCTAAATTTGGTGGAGCTACTGGTAATTTTAATGCGCATCACGTAGCTTACCCAGATATTGATTGGAAAGCATTTGGCGCCAAGTTTGTTCAAGAAAAATTAGGCTTGTATCACTCCTTTCCTACCACGCAAATTGAGCATTACGATCATATGGCCGCCTTATTTGATGCCTTAAAACGTATTAATACCATTCTAATTGATTTAGACAGAGATATTTGGACGTATGTATCTATGGACTACTTCAAACAAAAAATAAAAGCTGGTGAGGTAGGTAGCTCGGCTATGCCGCATAAAGTAAATCCTATTGATTTTGAAAATTCTGAAGGTAACTTAGGTATTGCCAATGCTATTTTTGAGCACTTGGCCGCTAAATTGCCTGTTTCAAGACTTCAAAGAGATTTGACCGACAGTACCGTTTTAAGAAACGTTGGTGTACCTTTTGGGCATACCATAATTGGTTTTAAATCAACTTTAAAAGGGTTAGACAAGCTCTTACTCAATGAAAATAAGTTTGCTGAAGATTTAGAAAATAACTGGGCTGTTGTAGCTGAAGCCATTCAAACTATTTTGAGACGAGAAGGCTACCCGAACCCTTATGAAGCTTTAAAAGGCTTAACTAGAACAAATACAAAGATAAATCAAGACTCTATTTCAAATTTTATTGATACCTTAGAGGTTTCAAACACAATAAAGGAAGAATTAAAACGTATTACACCTAGTAATTACACTGGAATTTAATAGCTCTCAATGTTAAACGACAAGCAATCTTTACTTTTAACTGGTCTCATGGTAGGCGGTATTTTTGTTTTTGGAATACTTGATATTTTAGATAATTTTATGGTTTTAACGGCATTAACTATTATGTTTTTTACCATTATAATAAATATGTTTTCGTTTTTAAAAAAATCGAAAGATATTCCGAAAGAAGAAAATCAAGATAAATAAGAAAAAAAGCTTCCAAAAACAGGAAGCTTTTTTTACGTGTTTTAAATTTTTACTTGAAAAAATTCATAATATCATCTAATTGTTTTTCTTGAATATTGGCTTTTTGCAGGGCATGAATAAGTGTTACCATTTTATCTGGACTCATATTATCACCTAATACTCGTACAATGCCAAACCCCATGTCTTTAGAGCTGCCAAACAATACAATTTCATCGGCTTCATCATCAGTGCCTATATATTTAACAGATATTTTATTTCCTTTATCTCGTAATTCCATCAGTTCTTGATATTTTGAATCGCTTAAAATTCGATTCACTTCTGCTAGTTCTGCATTGAATTGTTCTACATTATCATCGGATGCTTTATATCCTAAGAAATTTAATTTATCAACAGATGCATAAGCTTCTTTCTGCTCTTCACTAAACTGAGACTTGTCTATTTCAATCATTGACAACGGAAAGTCCTGAGAAATAAAATTCTTTGTTTCTTGATGCTCTACATAATACCCCTGTAAGCTTCCGCTATTACCACAGTTAACTAATATAACTGCGGTGAATAACGATAGAAAATGTTTGATTGTTCGTTTCATGATTATGAGTTAATTACTTTCCTTTTTCTAGATGTTTTCCACCAGGAATATTCATTTTATCGGTTAATTTTGAAATTTCATTAAGGTCAATATCTCCAGTAAGTGATACCACAACGGTTTCAATTTTTCTGTTCTCACCATTAATTTCAACACCCTGACCTTTCATAGCTTTATCAATACCATTAACAAAGATTAAAAGTTCTTTCACATGATCTGCATCTTTTCCTTCTTTTACATAAAATTTAACTTCAGTACCATCATCTTTTACTTCCATTAACTCTTCTAAACTGCTCGATTTTGATTTTACCCAACTTGAAATATCGCCTGCAATATCTTTATTGTCTGTCACAATAGTTTTAAAGCTGGTAATGCTTTTAACCATATCCATATAAGCTTGAGCTTCGGCATCTTCAACATCAATACCCATTTTGGCTATCATTTGAAACATCTTAGGTTTTATGGATACATAGGTAACATCTGTGTTATCATTGTATTTCTCAAAAATATCTTTTTGAGCCATTCCTGCTAATGGTAATAACATAACAGCTATTATCCATACTATTAATCTTTTGTTCATTGCTTTGCTATTTAATGTATTTAAAATATTCATTGTTTTAGTTTTTAAAAATTATACGTGTTGAATTTTCAATTTCGTTAAGATACCCTAAGGTAGATGTACCTTTGTTAACTTCATTAAGATATCCTACCGTTGCGGTACCTTTATTAAATTGATTAGAGATTAACTCCATAGATTTTGAAAATTCGTTAAAGGCCAATTGCGGATCATCATAAGTACCTAAATCATTTGAATGATTTACTTTACCTATATAAAATCCTATCATAAGAACAATCACGGCTGCAACAGAAATCCACTTGTAATTAAAATTTTGCTTTGTTTTTAATGGAACGTCTTTGGTAAACTGTTCTTTCTGATTAGCTAAAAAATATGTAAACATAGGTTTGTACATCTCTAATTGCGGAGCTACATTGCTGCCGGAAAAATAGTTTTTCAACACTTGCTCTTCTTTTAGAGAAGTTTCCCCGTTTTCATATTTTTCAAGTAATTTTTCTATATTATTTAATACCATAATTATGTGTATTAGTTAATTTTTCTCTTATTGTTTTTCTTGCCCTTGACAAAGCCACTCTAACTGCTGTATTATTCATATCTAACATTTTAGCTATCTCATCAAAATCATATTCTTCTATATCTCTAAGTTGAATAATTAGGCGCTGTTGTTCAGGTAACGCTTCAATAATTTTCTCAACCCAATGTACACTATCATTTAATTCAACTTGTTTTTGTAAAGCCGTTTGTTTATCCTCATAATTACTGTGCACAATTTTTAAATTTTGCGCTTGCTTCGATTTTAACTTATCAAAACAATAATTCTTGGTCATGGTCATTGAAAAGGCTTCCACATTTTTATACTCTTGAATTTTTGCTTTATTGTTCCATAATTTAATAAGGACTTCTTGCGTGGCATCCTCTGCTTCCTCTGTTGATACTAGTAATCGCTTAGCTAAACGAAATACCTTGTCTTTAAAGGGTGTTACAATATTTAAAAACTCTAATTGAGTCATTCTAATAGTATTGGCTTGGTTAAATATAGCTTAGTTAAGGCTATTTGATATTACGACGATCATAAATCAGTTTTGTTACAAATATTTTTTTTAACACAATAATGTAAGTATTTTTAAAGTTTTTAAGACTACTTACATAAAAATAGCATGAAATACTTTAAACCTCTTCCGTTCCTACTTGTTCTAATACTTTCACTTAGTCTAGCTCTTAGTTGTAGTAAAAATGACGACAATGTTTTAATTGAAGAAAAAGAAGAATATGTACCTGTTACGCTAGACAATGAAATACATGATTTTATTTGGCAAGGCATGAATGAAATCTATCTATGGCAAAGTGTTGTTCCTAATTTAAGCAACAATAAGTTTTCCACTTTTGATGACTATTATACATTTTTAAATTCATATAACACACCCGAAAGCTTATTTGATGCTCTACTTTACAAAAAAGATGAAGTTGACAAATTTAGTTTTATTGTTGATGATTATGTGGCATTAGAAAAATCGTTTCAGGGCACTACCAAAACAAATGGCTTAGATTATAGATTGGTTAGATTAAGCGGATCAAATAACATATTTGGATATGTTAGGTATGTAGCAAACAATTCTGATGCGGCGTCAAAAGATATAAAAAGAGGGGACTTATTTCTAACCGTTGATAATCAACAACTAACTATAAACAATTATGAAAGTTTGCTTTTTGGGTCTAAAGACACTTATACCCTAGGAATGGCCGAAATAACCAATAATACTATAACCTCTAATGGCAAAACAGTAACCTTGACTAAAACAGAATTTACTGAAAACCCGATTCATATTGCTAAAGTGATAGAATCTAACGGCACGAAAATAGGGTATATAATGTATAATGGTTTTACGAGTAATTTTAATACCGACTTAAATAACACATTTGGTGATTTTAAAACCCAAGGTATTAATGAATTGGTTCTAGACTTTAGATACAACCCTGGAGGTAGTGTTAATACAGCCATTGAATTATGTAGTATGATTACTGGACAGTTTTTAAATGATGTAATAATTAAACAACAATGGAACTCAAAATATCAAAATTATTTTGAGGCTAATGCCCCAGAAAGCCTGGTTGACCGTTTTACTGATAAAATGTCTGATGGTACTTTAATTAATTCTCTCAACCTTAATAGAGTTTATATTTTAACAACTTCGGGGACAGCCTCTGCCAGTGAGTTAATTATAAATGGACTGGCACCTTACATTGATGTTGTACAAATAGGGACTAATACTACAGGAAAATATACCGCATCTGTTACCTTATATGATTCTGAAAATTTTGGTAGAGAGGAGGCCAATCCAAATCACACCTATGCTATTCAACCCTTGGTTTATAAGTCGGCTAATGCAAATGGTGTCACAGATTACTTTAATGGTTTAGCACCAGATTATCCAATAACCTACCAAAATAGTTCAGGGCAACTATTTGAGGGAGAAAACATTATTAATTTAGGTGTTTTAGGAGACATGAATGAACCTTTCTTAGCCAAAGCAATTGATTTGATTAATGGTGGAACTACCAAATTTTTTGAGTCATCAAAAGATGTAAAAGGTGTAAGCATAGAACATATTGCTGAATCAAATGACTTTAAACCTTTAGGCAAAGGCATGTATTCCAATTTTAAAAAAATGGAGTAATTTCAGCTATCTCACCTAAGAATTAAAAACATGAAAAGAATAAAAGCCCCAATTATCTTCGTTTTAATGATAATGCTCTGTGTGAGTTGTTTTGAAGATAATGATGATAATGGTGTATCAATAACAGACATCAATGATTTTGTCTGGCAAGGCATGAATGCCTTTTACCTCTATTTAGAACACATTCCAGATTTAGCTAACGACAGATTTTCAAGTAATGATGCGTATGTCAATTACTTAAATGGTTTTAATCGTCCTGAAGATTTGTTTGAAAGTCTTATTTACAAAAGAGAAACAGTTGACAGATTTAGTTGGATTGTTGACGACTATTTAGAGCTTGAACGTTTATTTGAAGGGACTCGAGGCACAAACGGACTAGAATTTAACTTTTACCAATCACCTAATAGTGATACAGATGCTTTTGGTGTTATTCGTTTAGTGTTACCTGGAAGTCCTGCCGCTAAAACGGTTCTAAAACGGGGTGACATTATTTATGGTATAGACGGTATAAAATTAACCACTAGTAATCTGGCCTCCTTATTTAATCAAAATTCATATACGCTTAATTTAGGAGTGTATAATGATCATAACACTCCTGAAGAATCAGATGACACCATTGATCCTATTGATGTAAATATCACTTTAAACAAAGTTATATATACTGAAAACCCCATCTTTAAAACAGCAACGTTCAATATTGGCGGACAAAATATAGGATACCTTATGTATAATGGATTTATAAAAGGATCTGAGGAACAATTAAATAGCGTTTTTGCAGATTTTAAATCGAAAAATGTACAGCGATTAGTATTAGACTTAAGATACAATCCAGGAGGCTCTGTATTAACAACAGCGTATTTAGCCAGTATGATTACAGGGCAATTCACGGGAGAAATTTTTGAAAAACTGAGATATAATAAAAATCAAACAGGAAATAATTTTGATTACCTATTCTACAATGAATTACCTTCAGAAGCTTCCATTAACTCTATAGGCCTGAACAAATTATACATTTTAGCTACAGGCTCATCTGCTTCAGCAAGCGAGGGGCTAATTAATGGGTTGCGTCCCTATATTGAAGTGATACATCTAGGCTCTAATACCGTTGGTAAAACACAGGCTTCACGAACCCTTTATGACTCGCCTGATTTTACACGAGAAGGTGCTAACCCTACGCACACCTATGCCATGCAACCTTTAATTGCTGAAGGATTAAATAAAAATGATGAAAAAGTTCCTGAAACAGGTTTGGTTCCAAGCATAGGGTTTGAATACAAAGAGAACGCTACCAATTATGGGGTTTTAGGTGATCCTGAAGAGCCCATGTTAGCTCTTGCTCTAGCGGCCATTAATAATAGTACAGCTAAAGTATCCCGCATTAAATCACAAACAAAAGATTTAGATCTTATTTTAGAGAGTAACACCTTTAATCCTTATGAAGGTGGTATGTATATTGACTAAAACCTAAGGTATTGAGCAAAAACAAAACCTACTTTAACTGGAGCACAGGAAAAGATTCAGCCTTGGCGCTTTATCATCTGCTGCAAAATGAGAATTACATCATTGATGAATTAATTACTACCATTAATAGTCATTATAATCGAGTGTCTATGCATGGTTTAAGAAAAGAATTCCTTACCGCTCAAACCAAAGCTTTAAACATAAAAGCGAGTTTAATAGAGCTTCCTGAAATGCCCAGTATGGAAGTTTATGAGCAAAAAATGAATGACACTGTTTCTAGGCTTAAAACGGAAGGATTTACCCATAGTGCTTTCGGTGATATTTTTTTAGAAGATTTAAGAGAATACCGCGAAGAACAACTAGCCAAAAAAGGTTTTAAAGCCATTTTTCCTTTATGGAAAAGAGACACTAAAGCGCTTTTAAATGAGTTTTTAGACTTAGGTTTTAAAACTGTTATTGTTTGCGCCAATTCAAAATATTTTGATGAAGATTTTGTAGGCACTGTGATTGATAAAAACTTTATAGATAAGCTCCCAAAAGGTGTAGACCCTTGTGGTGAAAATGGAGAATTTCATACCTTCTGTTTCGACGGGCCTATTTTTAAAAATCCGATACCTTATACCCTTGGTGAAAAAATATACCGCGAATACGACAATCCAAATACTGATGGTTCGGTTTGTAAATCTAACAAATACGGCGTTTGGTATTGTGATTTAATTCCATAAAAAAATGCCACCTAAAAAGTGGCATTTTAAATAAAGTAGATTACTTCAAGGCTCTGATTAATTGAAATATATTTTTGATGCCCCTAAAGCCACTTCTTTAGAGTCTATTTTTTCCTGAGTTGTTACATCATAAATATTCAATGTGCTCACATCTGAAAACGATGTGTTTGTTGCATATATACGATTATCTTCAACTTCCATAGCGTAAAGATACCCTTCAGCTGTAAGTATAGAAGAACTTGGTAATGCGGTTGCCTCTGCATTCATTTTAAAAATAGCTCCATTTAAGGCATAGTAAATCATATCGTCCTCATAAACCATTAGTGATGGGTGCTCGCCTTCTTCAAATGTTAATTCTAAATCAACCGATAAGGAACTTGTATTAATCATAGAAATACCTGCCTGTGTGTGTCCTGTAACATTCCAACTGGCATCATACAATGTTCTTCCTTCCGATAAAACAACTAATGCTCCTGAATCACTAAAAAATAATTCATCTGGTCTATCTTTTACTACTATTTCCTTTACACTATCATCGTTTATTGATATTACAGAAATGACATTATTGTTTGTATAAGCACCTTTATGAGACACAAATAATTTACCATCTTTTTCTATAATACGTTCTGGGCCATTACTAACCGATATTGTTTTTATGAGCTGCAAACTATTTAAATCAATAACAGCCACAAAATCGTCCGTTTCATCCACAGCAGCCCCCCAGTTGGTTACATAGGCCTTATCACCAACCACGGTTAAAAACCTTGGGGTTGCTAAACCTGTTGTAATTTCGCCTTCTTTTTTAAAGGTATACCTATCTACTACCGTAATAGTATTAGAATTATCAACCACAATAAAAGCTTTTGCCTTTGAAAAAGCCATAGACTGAAGAAACGTACCTAATTCAGTCCCATTGACTTTTTTATAAATAAGGTTTTCAGAGTCACTAAAATCATTTGCAATAAAAGATATGGATCCTGTTCCTGCTCCTGAACCTTCACCACTTACCAAAATACCATTTTCATAATCGCCTTTTGGAAATACCGTATCGTCATCATCTTGAGAACATGATTGTAGCAGCAACAAGCTTAAAATGAACAGTTTAAAAATTAACTTACTAAGTTTCATACTTTAAAATTTATAATTGAGGTTTATATTAAAATTTCTATTGGGCATGGGGCGTCTAGGTCTAACAACATACTTTTCATTAAATAAGTTATTTATTTTTACCCCTAATGATAATTGACTTTGCAGTGTGTGTAACACCTTAAAATCAACACCTGTATTAGCTACAAAAAAAGCTGGCACTACAAAATCTTCAGAATTACTGGCCGTTGTATACACCATACCATTATAAAGCTGCTGGTAATACCATCCAAACAACTTATAATTATAACTTAAATTGGTTTTAAAAAGGTGTTCTGGCGTGAATATAACCTGCTTCTTTGTTGCTTCATCAATAGCTTGCGTAAAGCTATAATTTGCTTGTAATTTTACGATATGTTTGTGAAACTGCTCTTCTACACCAACCTGTATTTCTACCCCTTTAGAGGTCACCTCATCAATATTTATAGGCACCCAAACACCAGGCCGTTCTGGATCTCCATTTGGAATCCATGTAATCTTATCGTTTGAGGCAATATAAAAAACACCTGCATCTACTGACACAACATCATTTTTAAACCCAATACCCAACTCTCCTTGTAAGGCCGATTCTGGTACTAAACTCAAATTACCTTGGCTAGGCCAATACAAATCATTATAAGTAGGCACCCTATAATTTTTTGAACCATTGGTTCTAATAAAAAATTGTGACGATGCTTTAAACTGAGCACCTAATGCATAGGTAAAGGGTATCTTATAATCTGAATTAAAATCTTGACGTACTTTTGCTTCGTAGTTAAGCCAGTCACTTAAATCATGCTTGTAAACAATTGATTGAGAAAATTGCTTTCGGTGCTTTTCTGAAATTTTATCTGCTTTCCCTAAGGTAGATTCGTATTCTGAGTACGACGTTATTTGAGCGTCTATACCTAAAAATCTATAAGACAAATCATAATTGAAACGATAACGTTTAGCCCTTCCAAAATCATAATCATCAAATGCTCTATCTGCAAAATATCTATACGTCTCGAATAGGTAGGCCATTCTTGCCTCTTGCTTTAGTTTATACTTATTTTGGGTATATACCAATAAAAAATAATTATTAGAGTTCTGGTATTTATCTTTAGCCGTTTCAGGGTTTGGTAATTCCCCTGAAAAAAAGCGTTCTCCCCAATAATTGGAATTGTAAAATTTTAACTTAGAATATTTTGAGAGCAATAAAGCAGCATTAAAGTTTAAAGACAAATTTTTAAATGCCCCATTTTCATTTTTAAAATCGGTATCATACAACGGGTAATCATTTTCAGATTCGTTATAAGACACTCCTGCATTTATAGCTAATTTAGATTGAGACATTTTGAATTTATACAAACTATTGTATGCCTCAAAACTACCTGCCGAAAGCACAAATTGATGTGTTGTTTTTTTCTTAGCGCTAAAGACTAAATCATCATTTAAATGAATAGAGCCACCAATAGCCCCTGAGCCATACTCCAAACTACCACCACCACTTCTTATATCAATACCATCATACAAACTCACGGTTAATGCGTTAAAATCTGTTTGACCATTATTTACAGCATTTATATTAATGCCGTTCCAAATAACCGCTGTATTTGTTGCACTAGTACCTCTAAAACTGGCAGAACTCACCCCGCTCACACCATTCTCTCTTAAATATAATGGTGAATTAAAACGTAACACATTTGTAAAAGACTCGGTATTTTTAAGTAATACAGAATCGTTTAACGTTTGTACCTTATATCCTACAGAATGCTGTTTTAGTCTGGGATCCCCATGGATAACTACCTCTTTTAGAGTGTTAACCAACGTATCCTGTTGTGTAAAACCATCAAAACTGATGATGAGAGCAAGTATATAAAAAAAGGTTTGTTTCATAATAATTAAACTTTTATCCCGAAAGTTTTAATAATTGATTATGAATATGGCAGGTCTCCTGACTTGCGTCTTCATGTTGGTCTTCCCAAAGAATTTCTTCAGTGACTTGAAGTTGAACATGAAGCTTTTTAGCTTACAGTTGCGGGAACAGTTCTGGACTTTAACCAGATTCCCTTTTAATCCAATCAACTCAAATTGATTAGAACCAAAATTCGCCACAAATGTACTACCTATTTTTAGAATGATGGAGATTTTATCTGTTAATTTTTAATGAGTCTCTTAAAGATATCTTGTGTACTATAACTAAAATCACCCCTATCTTAATGTAGCAAACAACGCGAAATCTGATTTTTATTATTGCATTACAAATAAGCGTTATTAAAAATCAGAGCTAGAAAACGTAAAAATTATAACGGATTTAAACCTTAAAAACCGTTTATTTAAAAAAATTTAAGACCTTTAAACTCCAAAAACTAACTATGCGCTTACTCTGTTTTTTTCTTTTAGGTATTTTTCTATGCTCAGCTTGCAAAGAACAAAAAAAAGAAAAGTCTAATCTTGTCGTGCATGAAGGAATAAAAGAAACTCTTAAGTATGCTAAAGGATTTTCAATTACCTATCATAAAAATTATACTGAAATTATAGTGTCTTCACCATACCCCAAGAGTAAGGAAAATTACCGCTATATAGTAACTACCAATACAAGTAATATACCTAAAAATGGCGTTTCTGACATTACTGTTACACTTCCCATAGAAAAATTAGTGGTGATGTCTACCACCAATATCCCTGCTTTAGAATATCTTGACGTTGATGATAAATTGGTTGGATTTCCAAGTACCAGATTTATCTCTTCTGAAAAAACGCGAGCCCGTGTTGATAGTGGCGCTATAAAAGATCTGAATAACGATTTAGATCTAAATATGGAATTACTGTTAGACTTACAACCTGATTTGGTTATTGGATTTTCCGTCAATGGCAACGACAAAACATTAAATCAAATTAAAAAGTTTGGAATTCCTGTAGTTTTAGATGGTGCTTGGACCGAAGCTCACCCGCTAGGAAGTGCTGAATGGGTTAAATTTATTGCAGCTTTTTTCAACAAAAAAGACAAGGCCGATAGTATTTTTAATACCATAGAAACAAACTACCTACAAGCAAAACAATTAGCCTTAAACGCCACTAAACGACCTGTAGTTTTATCGGGCTCCATGTTTAAAGAGGTTTGGAATGTGCCAGGAGGAAAAAGTTTTGTAGCTAAATATCTGGAAGATGCCAATACCAATTATTTATGGAAAGACACTGATACCAACGGCAGCTTACAATTTAATTTTGAAAACGTTCTTGAAAAAGCTCAAAACGCTGAACTATGGATTGGTGCGGGGGCATTTAATAGTAGAGAACAAATGGCAAATCAACACAAAGGTTACACGTATTTTGATGCCTTTAAAAACAAAAACATATTCACTTATACCAATAAAATAGGCCCAGATGGCGGTTTGTTATATTATGAATTAGGCCCTTTAAGACCCGACTTTATTTTAAAAGACATTATTCATATAGCACATCCCGACCTGCTTCCTAATTATAACAATTTCTTTTTTAAACGTTTAGAATAGGTGTTCTATCAAAATAAATACACGCTTTCTTTTATTGTACTTGGCATACTGCTTATTGCTTGCTTTTTTGTAAACATAAGTCTAGGCTCTATTTCTATTCCAAACAAGGTTATCTTTAATAGTCTATTTGGTACGGTGGAGAATATCTCATGGAAATACATTGTTTTAGATTATAGATTACCAAAAGCGTTTACCTCCATTATTGTAGGTTCGGGTTTAGGCATTTCAGGACTTATGATGCAAACCCTCTTTAGAAATCCGCTGGCAGGCCCTTTTGTTTTAGGCATTACCTCTGGCGCTAGTTTAGGAGTGGCTATTGTTACCTTAGGAACCTCTGTTTTTAGTGGCGTACTTTGGGGTTTATTAGCTTCCAAATGGAGTATTGTAATTGCTGCTACTTTAGGGAGTTTTTTAGTGCTGCTTACGGTGCTTATTGTATCCACCAAAGTAAGAGATGCTATGGCAATTTTAATTATAGGCCTTATGTTTGGTAGTATTTCAGCGGCTGTGGTTAACGTACTCTCCTATTTTAGTTCGGCAGAAGAATTGCAACAGTATATTTTTTGGGGATTTGGAAGCCTAGGAAACCTATCATGGTACGAATTGTTTATTTTATTCGTTATTTATAGTATAGGTATCCTAATAAGTTTAATGTCTATAAAAAGTTTGAACTCCTTATTATTGGGAGAAAACTATGCAAAGAGTTTGGGACTAAACATAAAAAAGAGTAGATTCTTAATCATTATATCAACAAGTTTGTTAGCAGGTACCATTACTGCTTTTTCAGGTCCTATTGCTTTTATAGGTTTAGCGGTACCGCATATTACAAGACAGCTTTTTAGCACCTCAAACCATAAAATTTTGGTGCCCGCAGTATTCTTATTGGGAGCCATTATTATGCTCATTTGTGATAGCATTGCGCAATTACCAGCAAGTGATTACACCTTACCTATAAATGCCATAACCTCTTTAATTGGAGCTCCTGTGGTTATTTGGTTATTGGTTAGAAAGCGTAAAATGATGTTTTAATGACTCTTTCAAAAAAACATATCGTCTTAAAAACTGAAAATCTATCAATAGGTTACACCTCTAAAAAAGAGACTAATACAATTGCTTCTCATATTAACATAGAACTTTGTAAAGGAGAACTTGTAGGATTAGTAGGCGCTAATGGTATTGGTAAATCTACACTTTTAAGAACGTTAACCGATGTGCAGCCAGAATTAGAAGGAGATATCCTTTTAAACAATAAACCTTTAAAAACATATTCTAATATTCAATTAGCCAAAGCCTTAAGCTTGGTACTAACAGAAACATTATCATCAAAAAACTTAACCGTTTTTGAATTGGTAGCTTTGGGTAGACAACCCTACACCAATTGGCTTGGAAGCTTTTCAAATACCGATATTAAAATCATACACAAGTCACTCCAACTTATTAATATTGAAGCTTTAAAAGATAAGAAGTGTTTTGAACTTAGTGACGGACAACTTCAAAAAGCCATGATTGCGAGAGCCTTAGCGCAAGACACCGATGTTATCATACTAGATGAACCAACAACACATTTAGACATGTATCATAAGGCCTATATTTTAAAGTTGCTTCAAAAACTAGCTAAAGAGACCAATAAAACCATTTTATTTTCATCACATGAAATTGAGTTAGCCATTCAATTATGCGACAAAATGGTAGTGATGACTCAAGGTCAAGTAACTTCAGATATCCCTTGCAACCTAATTACCAATGGTACTTTTGAAAGACTTTTTCCTAAGGATTTAATTGCCTTTGATAAGAAAACAGGAAGTTTTAAGGTTAAAAAATAAGAATTTATAAAATCCGTTTTCAAAAATTAAATCTTACTTCGGGCAGTTTCTATCTTCAAACTAAAAAAATTATATTTGAAAATATTTCTATTTTTTAATGAACGACAGCCTTATTCTCATTCTTGCCATTATCATTTCAGCCATTGTTGGAGGTTATATAGGTATGCTTATCTCAAAACTTAAAAGTAAAGGAGAAACCAGTGGTTTAATAGTATTAAATTCTAATTTGGAACAGCAATTACAAGATGCTAAAAACACTTTTGAAGCTGAATTAAATAAACAAGCTGAGTTTTTTAAACTTCAAATAAATGAACTCCGCGAAACAATTTCTAAAATTGAAAATGAACGCGAAAATATACGCCGTGAAAAGGATTTCTTAAATGCCGAATTAACAAGAAAAAATACCGAGTTTGAAAATCTTACTCAAAAGAATGCAGAGCAAAAAGCTGAAGTAGAACAGCTTCAGGAAAAATTTACTAAAGAATTTGAAAATTTAGCCAATAAAATATTAGATGAAAAGTCTGAAAAATTCACCATTCAGAATAAAGAAAACATCAAAAATATTTTAAATCCGCTACAAGAGAAAATTCAAGTTTTCGAACAAAAAGTTGAAGCTTCTCAAAAGGAAAGTATCAGCATGCATTCGGCTTTAAAAGAGCAATTATTAGGCTTAAAAGATTTAAATCAACAAATGACCAAAGAGGCCACTAACCTTACCCGAGCTTTAAAAGGCAACAGTAAAATGCAAGGGAATTGGGGCGAATTGGTACTTGAGCATGTTTTAGAAAAATCGGGCTTAGAAAAAGACCGTGAGTACTTTGTACAACAAAGCTTTACACGTGAAGACGGCTCTCGTGTATTACCCGATGTAGTGTTGCATCTTCCTGATGACAAACGCATGATTATTGATAGTAAAGTTTCTTTAGTCGATTATGAACGCTACGTTAATGCTGAAGAAGATGACAAACCTGCTTACCTTAAAGCACACGTTAATTCCGTTAGAAAACACGTAGACCAACTGGCGGAGAAAAACTATCAAGATTTATATGATGAATCTCCGGACTTTGTATTATTATTCATTCCTATTGAAACTGCTTTTGCTGTAGTAGTAAATGAAAACAATAGTATTTATAACAAAGCTTTTGAGAAAAATATTGTTATTGTAACGCCTTCAACATTACTAGCAACACTGCGTACTATAGACACTATGTGGAACAATGAAAAACAACAGCGTAACGCTATTGAAATTGCCAGGCAGGCAGGAGCTTTATACGACAAATTTGAAGGCTTAATGAACGACCTTATTGGTGTTGGTAAAAAAATTGACGCTACTAAATCAGACTATAATGCCGCTATGAATAAGCTTTTTGAAGGTAGAGGTAATTTAATTACCAGCGTTGAAAAACTAAAAAAAATGGGGGCAAAAGCAAAAAAATCACTTCCAGAACCTATACTGAAGCGCGCTCAAGAAGACGAGATTTAAAAAGCATTAAAATATAAATATCATGAAAATTTTAACCAAAATAATCATCGGTCTAGTAGTCATTTTCATAGGCTATTTTTGCTTTCTATATTTTGCAAAATATAGCGAAGGCGTTAGAGCGGGTGAACTTGTTAAATTTAGTCGTAAAGGAGTTATCATAAAAACCTGGGAAGGTGAGATAAGTCAAGGCGTTTCAGATTCTCAATTCTTTAGATTTTCTGTAGAAGACTCAGAAAATAAAGTTATTAAAGACCTAAATGACTTACAAGGCCAATATGTAAAACTTTACTATTATGAGCGTTACAAAACGTTCTTTTGGTTAGGAGACACCAAATATTTCATAACAAAGGTTGAAAAAACAGACAGAAACTTAAATAAATAAAATTACATGTTTAAACACGCTAAAGAATCTCAAGTTGAAATTACACAACTTATGTTACCATCGCACTCAAATTTTAGTGGTAAAATTCACGGAGGGCATATTTTGAATTTGATGGATCAAATAGCCTTTGCCTGTGCTTCAAAGCACTCCAACCACTATTGTGTAACAGCCTCAGTAAATCGGGTAGATTTTTTAAATCCTATAGAAGTTGGTGAATTAGTGACCTTAAAAGCTTCTATAAATTATACAGGAAAAACCTCTATGGTGGTAGGTTTACGTGTAGAGTCTGAAAATATTCAAAGAGGAGAAGTAAAGCACTGTAATTCTTCTTATTTCACCATGGTAGCTAAAGATGAAAATGGTAAAAATGCTTTGGTACCAGGTTTAATTCTCGATAGTGTGCAAAGCATACGTCGATTTGCCAGAAGTATAGCACGACAAGAACAAGCTAAAACGCGAACTACAAAATTTAAGTCTTCTGAATTTAAAATTGAAGAACATATTGAACATATTAAAACTCAAAATGCCCAGATAGCCCTTTAGGTGATTTCTATTTGAATAATTAAATTAGTTTTTTTTACTATATTTAATTATGCGCAAATGGATACTACTTGTTTTAATTCTTGGTTTAGGCCTTTCGTCGTATTTCTATCTTTTTAAAGGTCATAGAGATATTGCTTCAGAAAAGGCAGAAGTAACCATGACAGCTATACAATTACAAGAGTTATATAAAAAAACACCTAACAATGTTTTTGAAAACACATATTTAAACAAAACCATTGAAGTAACAGGTAGAGTTTCTAGTTTTGAACCAAAACAAATTACATTAAACCGTGTTATTTTTTGCCAGCTATCTGATTCTCTAGATGCGCACATCAACATAGGTTCAAATATTAATATTAAAGGGCGCTTAATTGGCTATGATGAATTACTTGAAGAAGTAAAGTTAGACCAGTGCTATATTTTAAATTAAGTTATACTAAACTAACCCATTCCAGTATGAAATACTTTTGTTTTCTTTTTGTATTGTTGCCTTTTTTAGGATTTTCTCAAAATGACTTATTAAATGAAATAGATACAGATTCTTTAAGAGCAAATGAGGTGAGCGCTACTTTCAAAGGGCTCAAGATTGTAAATTTTGAATCGACCAAACTTGTTGATAAAGGCGATTTTACATTTGTGGTTGCCCACCGATTTGGAAGTCTAAAAAATGGTTTTGATAGTTTTTTTGGCTTGGATGATGCCGTAACTCGATTGAACTTTATTTTTGGCGTTTGTGATGGTCTTAATATTGGCGTATCAAGAAGTTCCTTTCAAAAAATTTATGAAGCTTCTGCAAAATATCGTCTAATTAAACAAACACATAGTGGGATTCCATTTACTATAGTCGGTTACAATTCGGTACTCGTTAATACTGGTCTAGAAAAAGACAACCTTCCGTTATTAGAATTCAAACACCGCATGGGTTATACTGCTCAAATACTTATATCAAGAAAAATAAACAACAACTTATCTCTTGAACTTGCTCCTACCTTTTTCCATGATAATTATGTGGCCGTTAACGAACAGGATAATTCACAATATGCATTAGGCCTTGGAGGACGCTATAAAATAAGTAAGCGTGTGTCTTTAAATGTAGATTATGGCTGGCATCTTAACCGAGCCAGCACTTCGCCCTTTAAAAATCCATTATCAGTAGGTGTTGATATTGAAACGGGAGGCCATGTATTTCAAATGCATTTTACCAATGCACAAGGCATGAATACCAACTCTTTTCTGGGTCAAAGTACAGGAGATTGGAGTGATGGAGATATTTATTTTGGTTTTAACTTAAGTCGTGTATTTTAAACCCCACATACTATGAAATATAAAATTTTAATATTTACGCTTTCAACAATTTCTTTTTATAACTGTGCCAACGACAGTGAAGATGATTTAACAAACCCTAACCCTATACCAACAGTTGTAACCTATAATGCGCACGTAAAATCTATAATTAACACCAATTGTACAAGCTGTCATTCAGATCCTGCTGTTAATGGAGCCAATGTTCCTTTAACTACTTATACCCAAGTAAAGTCTGCCGTTCAGAATAACAACTTAATAAGTAAAATAAATGGTAACGGACCTGGGGGACTAATGCCTCTTGGAGGTCCAAAACTACCAGAAAACCTTATTGATGTAATTGAAAAATGGGAAACCGATGGTTTAAAAGAAAACTAATAACTAAAAAACAATACTATGAAAACGAAACACTTTATTTACCTATTTGTCCTTTTCTTGATGGCATTTAACTGTTCTAGCAGCAGTGATACTGACACCATGGAAACTCCAAATCCAGATCCAGACCCAACTCCTAGTGAAAAGGTCACTTATGATGCCGATATTAAAAGTATTTTAAGTAGCAATTGCATTTCTTGTCATGGCTCAACACCTACTCAGAATGCGCCAATGTCATTAACTACTTATACGCAAACGAAAAATTATATCGATCAAATTATTGACCGTGTTAATAGAACAGGCTCAGGCAAGATGCCGCCTTCTGGACAATTATCTAGCCAAGAAAAGGCTGCTTTTCAACAATGGAAAACAGATGGATTGCTTGAAAATTAACAAGAATTATTTGGCAACATTTTTGATCTAGTTAACAATAAAGAATATGAAACACCTACTATTCTATTTTATTGCTTTTTTAAGCTTAAATATGTATTCTCAAGAGAAGTATTTAACGCGTTCTGGTAGAGTTAATTTTGAAGCTTCTGTCCCTTCATTTGAGGAAGTAAAAGCGATAAATAATTCGGCAACCGCCATACTAAATGGTTCTAATGGTGAATTGGCAGCTTTAGTTTTAGTTAAAGGCTTTCGGTTTAAAAACGCCTTAATGGAAGAGCATTTTAATGAAAATTATGCGGAGTCTGATCAATTTCCGAAAGCTACTTTTATAGGAAAAATTGAAAATTTTCATAGTGAACAGTTAAACACTACTCACCAAAACGTTGTACTGAAAGGCCAGTTAACTTTTCATGGAGAAACAAAACCTATAGAAGTAAACAATCTCACTTTTTCAAAAGAAAGTAATGTTATTGTAATGTCTGGATCATTCAAAGTAAAAGCTGAAGATTTCAGTGTCAAAATACCCAAAATAGTACGTAACAAAGTTTCTGAAACTATTGATGTTTCCTTTAATTTTGAGCTTAAACAGAAATAAAAAAAGCAGCCCATAGGCTGCTTTTTTTATTTCAAATGATTGAAAGTTATTTACTTAAGTACATTTTACGTCTTGAATATAAATCATAAAACTCGTCATCTTTTAAACTATCAATAAATAAGATACTTTCTCCTGTACTCTTCATTTCTGGTCCTAAGCGTTTATCTACATTAGGAAACTTATTAAATGAAAATACCGGTTGCTTTATAGCATATCCTTCAAGTTGCGGATTGAATGTAAAGTCTGTTACCTTTTTCTCACCAAGCATTACTTTAGTAGCATAGTTTACATAAGGTTCTTTGTAAGCCTTAGCAATAAACGGAACCGTTCTAGAAGCTCTTGGGTTTGCTTCAATGATGTAAACCATATCATCTTTAATGGCAAACTGAATATTAATTAAGCCAACCGTGTTTAAGGCCCTAGCAATAGTATGTGTATGATCTATAATTTGTTGCATCACTAAATCACCTAGATTAAATGCTGGCAAGGTTGCATTTGAATCGCCCGAATGTACCCCACATGGCTCAATATGCTCCATAATACCTATGATATACACATTACCATCAGCATCACAAATAGCATCCGCTTCTGCTTCAATAGCACCATCTAAATAGTGATCTAATAAAAGCTTGTTGTTAGGAATTTTTCTTAGTAAATCAACAACATGCTCTACTAATTCTTCCTTATTAATCACAATCTTCATACCCTGACCTCCTAATACATAAGATGGTCTTACTAGGATTGGGAAGTTTAACTGATTCGCTAACTCTAAGGCTTCATCTGCATTTTCGGCTACACCAAACTCAGGGTAAGGAATGTTATTCTCTTTTAATAGTTTAGAGAAACTACCTCTATCTTCAGCTAAATCTAAAGATTCAAAACTAGTACCAATAATTTTAATTCCGTACTTGGTTAATTTCTCTGCTAATTTTAAGGCTGTTTGCCCTCCTAATTGCACAATTACTCCTTCTGGTTTTTCATGACGAATAATATCATAAATATGTTCCCAGAATACAGGCTCAAAGTATAACTTATCGGCGGTATCAAAATCCGTTGAAACGGTTTCTGGATTACAATTAATCATGATTGTTTCATAACCACATTCAGCAGCAGCTAAAACACCATGTACGCAACAGTAATCAAACTCAATACCTTGACCAATTCTATTGGGACCAGAACCTAAAACAACAATTTTCTTCTTATCGGTTACAACACTTTCATTGTGCACATAGGTATCTCCTTCTGGTGTTTCTATAATATTTTCGAACGTAGAATAGTAATACGGTGTTTTGGCTGTAAACTCAGCAGCACAAGTATCCACCAATTTAAACACACGCTGAATGTTGAACTCATCACGTTTATTATACACCTGACTTTCTAAACATCCTAACATATGAGCTATTTGACGGTCGCCATACCCTTTTTGTTTCGCCTCAAGCAATAGGTCTTTATCTAACGTATCTATGGTGTATTTTGAAATTTCTTTCTCTAACTGGAATAGCTCTTCATATTGCTTTAGGTACCACATATCAATCTTGGTGATATCGTGAATTTGGCTTAAAGGAATTCCCATAGCAATGGCATCATAAATAACAAAAACGCGATCCCAACTGGCATGAGTAAGCTTATCAATTATTTGATTATAATCTGTATAACCCTTACCATCAGCCCCTAAACCATTACGCTTAATCTCTAAAGATTGTGTAGCCTTATGAAGCGCCTCTTGGAAAGAACGGCCAATTCCCATCACCTCTCCTACGGCTTTCATCTGTAGCCCTAATGTTCTATCAGAACCTTCAAACTTATCAAAGTTCCAACGTGGTATTTTTACAATAACGTAATCTAACGTAGGTTCAAATAAGGCTGAAGTAGATTTTGTAATTTGATTATCTAACTCATCAAGCGTATACCCAATAGCTAATTTTGTTGCAATTTTTGCAATAGGATATCCTGTTGCTTTACTTGCTAAAGCTGAAGAACGTGATACACGTGGGTTAATTTCAATGGCAATAATGTCTTCCTTTTCATCAGGGCTTACAGCAAACTGTACATTACAACCCCCTTCAAAATCACCAATACTACGCATCATTTTAATAGCCATATCACGCATTTTTTGATACGTTTTATCACTCAATGTCATAGCAGGTGCCACGGTTATAGAATCTCCAGTATGAATCCCCATAGGATCCATGTTCTCAATAGAACAGATAATTACAACATTATCATTTTTATCTCTAAGAAGCTCTAACTCATACTCTTTCCATCCCATCATAGCTTTATCAATCATCACCTCATGAATCGGTGAAATTTCTAAACCTCGGCGTAAAAGCTTATCAAAATCTTCTTCTTCATATACTATAGCAGCTCCAGCGCCACCTAAAGTAAATGACGAACGGATACATAACGGGAACCCAAACTCTTGAGCAATCTCCTTACCTTTTAGGAAAGACGTTGCTGTAGCTTGAGGCGCCATAGCTACGCCTATTCTCCCCATTAATTCTCTAAACTGCTCTCTATCTTCAGTAATATTAATGGCATTAATATCTACACCTATTAATTCTACCCCAAACTCTTCCCAGATGCCTTTTTCATCAGCTTCAATACATAAGTTTAAAGCAGTTTGACCACCCATAGTTGGTAAAACGGCGTCAATTTGAGGGTGCTCTTTTAAAATTTTAATGATAGATTTTGTAGTCAGTGGCAACAAATACACATGATCTGCCATAGAAGGATCAGTCATAATCGTTGCTGGGTTAGAATTAATCAAAATCGTTTCAATTCCATCTTCTCTTAAAGACCTCAAAGACTGCGAACCTGAATAATCAAACTCACACGCTTGTCCTATCACAATAGGCCCTGAGCCAATAATTAATATCGATTTAAGTTTTGGATTTTTTGGCATTTTACTTGATATAATATGTTGTCTTTTAATTTTTTACAAAAATAGCAATCAGCAGATATAAAAAAAGGCGCTACACTTAAGTAACACCTTTATATTATCAACAATTGTTAATCATTTATTTTTTATGTCTAGTTTCAGATGATACAGACAATTTTTTTCTTCCTTTTGCTCTTCTACGAGCTAATACCTTTCTACCGTTAGCAGAAGCCATTCTTTCTCTAAAACCATGCTTATTTCTTCTCTTTCTTTTAGAAGGCTGAAATGTTCTTTTACTCATTGTCTTATATCTTTAAAATCTGAAAATGTATTTTTTGTATTAGGGCTTTCTTTAAAACCGAGGGCAAATATACAAAGGCTTTATTAGTTAGACAAAACTTATTTTAAAATTTTTTCAAATAAGTTTTTATTTTAGAATAATAACCTTTAACTCCTTTATTTATTTGGGTTAACATCAATATTTTGTTGGTGTTACCTATATATATTTTGATAAAATTTAGTTTCTTTGCAATCCAAAATAAGGATTTTTTTGTGTTTTATTCGCTAATATCACACAATTTTCAACTAGAAATTAAATATCATGTTCAATAAAATTATAAAACTTATTATAGCTGCAGGCATTATTGCTTTTGCGGTTTATCAATTTACCGAAGATAATATTGGTAATGGAATTGCTTTAATTCTGTTGTCATTAATATTTGTCTTTCTATATTTTAAAAATGAATTTATCCTACTAGCCTTTTTAAAATTACGTAAACAAGATTTTGAAGGCGCTAAAAAATGGCTTGACAAAATAAAGAATCCTGAAACAGCTTTAGTAAAAAAACAACAAGGTTACTACAATTACTTACATGGTATTATGGTGTCTCAAAGCAACATGAATGAAGCCGAAAAGTTTTTAAAAAAGGCTATTACATTAGGATTGTCTATGGATCATGATTTGGCTATGGCGAAATTGAACTTAGCTGGAATTGCCTTTTCTAAAAGAAGAAAACAGGAAGCCCAAAAACTACTTACAGAAGCCTCAAAATTAGACAAGCAAGGCATGTTGACGGATCAAATTAAAATGATGAAGCAAAACATGAAACGTGCCGCAGGACCAAATCAACATTTTGGTACTGGCGGATCTTTAAGAGCTCAAAAAAGAAGAGGTTAAAGTATCGGCGACCATAATCTACAAGAAGATTCTTTTATTTTATCAAATTTTGGTCTATTCAACCAACGCTGATAATCAATCATTTCGCAGTCTTTCAGATCATCAAGAAAATGCTGTTTTAAACGTTTACTGTTGCTTGAATCATAGATTAAGGCGTTGATTTCAAAATTTATTTTGAAGCTTCTATAATCCATATTTGAAGTTCCTACGGTTGAAAAAACATCATCAACAACAATAGTTTTTGCATGTACAAAGCCCTTAGCATACCTGTAAACTCTCACATCAGCCTCTAGCAATCTTTCTAAATTTGAATTGGTAGCATACTTAACCACCCAAGAATCTGATTCTTTTGGAATAATTAAACGAACATCAATGCCACTTTTAGCTGCTATTTGAATGGCAGTAATAATCTCGTCATTGGGCACAAAATAAGGTGTGGTAATATACACATATGATTTGGCTGTTGTAATAGCCGTGAATATAGCTTCCATAATATTGGCCCAATCTGTATCAGGACCACTAGCTGCAATTTGAACGGCCACAGTATTATCACAATGCAATACAGGAAAATACGCTTCCTTTACCTGAAGTGTTTGCCCTGACACAAAATTCCATGTGGTAAGGAAATGAAATTGTAAAGCCTTTACTGCTTCGCCTTCAAGTCGCAAATGTGTATCTCTCCAATACGGTTTACTTCCATTATTATTTAAGTAAACATCTGAGATATTAATCCCTCCTACATATCCTATTTTTCCATCTATGATAGCTATTTTTCGGTGATTTCTATAATTCATCTTACCTGTTAAACTAGAAAAAACAACAGGCATAAAAGGAAAGTGCTCTATTTTATTTTGTGTTAATTGGTGCTTCATTTTAGACGAAATCTTACTACCAACATCATCATATGACACCCTGACTTCAACCCCTGCCCTTGCTTTTTCTATGAGTAAGTTCAATATTTCTGTGCCAATACCATCATCACGTAAAATATAATACTCCAAATGAATGTGATTTTTTGCCGCTCTTATATCTTGCTTTAACTTAATAAACTTGTCGTCTCCATTCCTAATAATATCAACACTATTCTTTAGTGTAAGAGGTGAATTCTCATTACTGTAAAGTAATTTAACCAACTTAACCTTATCACCTAAATGATCATTTATTTCTTCAATCTCCCTGCTACTAAACGTTAAATCATTTCGAACAGATTTTATAATCTTTTGATTTGCAACATTTTTTCTACTAAAGATTTTATTCTTTCTATACTCCTGACCAAACAGATAATATACTAAAACCCCTAGAAAAGGAAAAAAAACCAAGACAATAATATAGGATAAGGTCTTGGTTGGGTTTATATTTTTTAATAAAATTGTTATTGCGGCTGTTGCAGCTAATAAGTAATTAAGAATTAAAAGAATTCCCAAATATTCTTGCTTAATGAATTCTATCATGTACTAGTTTACCATATAGTGGCCTTCTTGAGGTATCTCAATAAAGTACTGTTTTCTTGACTTATTATTTAGGTGTGGTTCTCTTAACCAAGGATTGTGCAATTTGAGTATTTTATAATTTATTCCAAATTCTTGGGCAAACTTATAAAAATTAGTAACCACAGTATCTACCTCAACTTTAAAGGTTGGAACGCTATTGTACAAATCTTTATCCCTAAAATTAAACCCATATTTGGTAGGGTGAGACAAAATTTCTTTGAGTGCGATAATTCTGAATACATAACGACCTGTTTCTTCCCCTAAAAGTAAATCATAATAACTAGAAACTTCTTGTTCTTCAAGCCTGCGCTCAACACCCGACTTTCCTGCATTATAAGAGGCAGCAGCAAGCGTCCATGACCCTAATTTGTCTTTGGCCTCAATTAAATATTTACACGCAACGTGCGTTGCTTTTTCTAAATTATAACGTTCATCAACATTGCTATTAACCTCCAAACCATTCTCTCGGGCTGTTGCTGGCATAATTTGCCAAACACCCCTTGCTCCGGCAGGTGACACGGCATTAGTTAAACCACTTTCAATAACAGCCAAATACTTAAAATCATCTGGCACTCCATGTGCTTTTAAAATAGGTTCTATAACAGGAAAATACTTCTTAGCACGCTTAAACATCAACAAACCATTTGATTGCCAATAGGTATTAACCAGTAACTCCCTATCCATGCGCTCATAAATATCAGGGTTATTAAGCGGCACAGACTCACCAGCAAAATTTAAATCATCTGGCACTTGTAATGCGTACACATTATAATCATTGATTAATTTTTTTTCAAAATTTTCATCGGTTGGCGCGTCTTGGAGGGCATAAATAAAAAGTGCGCATAAACTTAATAATCCCACAAACGCCAAAAATCGTTCTACTATTTTCATCTTTAAAAAGTTTGTCTAAAGATAAAAAAAACGACCTAGTTACTAATAATTATCTTTGGTAAATTTTCGTTAAACCACTTATACTTATTAATAATCATGATGTGGGTACCATTAGGAATAACCATACAATTCTCAATGTATTTTATAGGAAAAACAGAATCGTGATCGCCATGTATATGCACAATATTTGGATTATAAGTTTCTTGTTGCCAGCACACCATCTCTTTAATTGCCCAACTTAAATATGTATTATTATTTACAGAAAGGTATTTTTTATAAAGTTCAACGCGCTTTGTCATGAGTTTTCCGAAAGCATATTTTTCAAAAATCTCAATTTTACTTGCTAAATGCGTTGGAACTAGTTTATAAGCACCTGTAGATTTTACCAACAACATTCTTGACGGTAGCTCATATTTACTTTTAACACTTGATACTATTATTAACTTTCTTACCTTAATCAACCGGGCTATTTCCTGTACCAAAACACCCCCAAAAGACACGCCTAATAGCACAATATTTTCATGTTTAATATGTTGACACATCCTCCTAGCATAGGCACTTAGTGATTCATCCCCTAAGGGTATCATCCATTCTAAATAATGAATATCAAATTGGTCTTTTGGTAAGTTTATATATTCAAATATCTTAGGACTAGCCGCCATACCAGGCATTAAATACACATGTATTACCCCTTGAAACATAAGCATTTAACATTAATTTTACTTTCTGTTAACAATTATTTTTTGTACTTTTGCACAAAGTTATAGAAATAGTATTCGCTATTTTAATTTCCATAAATATAAAACAATAATAAGATGGTTGAAGCTGCAGAATTAATTGACAATGATTTTTTACGTCAATACGAGATTAAAATTGATGGTCAATTAGCAAAAATTGAGTACTCATTACAAGAGCGAAAAATTTTTCTAACCAAACTAATTATTCCAGAAGACATTAACGATGAGGACTTTAAAAAAGACTTTTTAAAACTTGTTTTTGAGCAAATTGAAGAACGTAATTTAAGCGTTGTTCCTACAAGTCCTGAAATTGCAAAGTTTGTACGAAGCAACAGAAAGTACAAAAGAATGCTACCCGTTGGTGTTAGAATTTAATATTGTAAGATTCATTTGAAAAACTAAAAAACCGAAACTTAAATGTTTCGGTTTTTTTATGCTACTTTTTCCTCTTGAAAATTGAATCTTACCAATCCATCTTCATCTATATGAGTGAGTTCAACAACATGCAACGTGTTTACCAATTCAGGATTCCATGGTGCTTTCACTTTTACATAATTTTCTGTAAATCCATGTATATAGCCCTCTTTATTTTCACTTTCAAATAGCACAGTGCGTTTGGTATTAAGTTGACTTTCATAAAACGCACGGCGTTTTTTTACTGATAAACCACGTAGCATTTTACTACGTTTACTTCTTACATTATTAGGAACCACACTATCCATGGTAGCCGCCTCTGTATTATCTCGTTCTGAATAGGTAAAAACATGGAGGTATGAAACATCTAAATCCACTAAAAAATTATAGGTTTCAAGAAATTGTTCATCGGTTTCCCCAGGAAAACCAACAATCACATCAACCCCAATACAAGCATGTGGCATCACTTCCTTTATTTTTGCCACTCTATCAACATACAGTTCACGCATATAGCGACGTTTCATTTTTTTTAAAACCGCATTAGACCCCGATTGCAAAGGCACATGGAAATGTGGCACAAATGCTCTAGATTTTGAAACTAAATCTATCGTCTCATTTTTTAGTAAATTAGGTTCTATTGATGATATACGCAAGCGCTCAATCCCTGCTACTTGATCTAATTCTGTTACTAAATCAAGAAACGTATGTTCATGCTTTTTATTACCAAATTCGCCTTTACCATAATCTCCAATATTTACACCTGTTAAGACAATTTCCTTAATATTTTGTTCTGAAATTTCTTTGGCGTTTTTTAGTACATTTTGCATAGTATCACTCCTAGAAATACCTCTTGCCAGTGGAATGGTACAATACGTACATTTATAGTCACAACCATCCTGAACTTTTAAAAAAGCACGCGTTCTATCCCCAATAGAGTATGAGCCCACATAAAAATCGGCCTCTTCAATTTCACAAGAATGTACTTCTCCAAAATCATTTTTTGACAAATCATTCAAGTAATCGGTAATCTTAAATTTTTCTGTTGCCCCTAGTACCAAATCTACACCATTTACATCAGCTAATTCTTGAGGTTTTAGTTGCGCATAACACCCTACCGCTGCAACAAAAGCATTGGGATTTACTTTTTGAGCCTGCTTCACAATAGTTTTAAAACGCTTATCGGCATTCTCTGTTACAGAACATGTATTAATTACATATATATCGGCTTTTTCAGCGAAATCAACCCTTTCAAATCCTTCATTGTGAAAATCTCTCGCAATAGTTGAGGTTTCCGAAAAATTCAACTTACAACCTAAAGTATAAAAAGCGACTTTTTTATTCATATCTTTTTTATTTCCGTGAAAACAGAAAACTAATTACTTTTACATGCAGCATTGCAAATAGCAAAACGTAAACAACAAATTTCATTTACTATTACGCTCCATAAGAGCCTGCAAATTTACAACTAATAAGTTATATGTTAAAACCTAATTCGAACGAAATAATTAACTATTTATCAATTAGTTGTGTTGTTTTTTTGCTTTTATCCTGTGGAAAGAAGACTAAACTAAATAGAGACCATTTAGTTTTTAGGTATAATGAATATGCCAATATTAACACCTTAGATCCAGCTTTTTCAAGAACATTACAAGACAACAACGTGTGCAATCAATTGTTTAATGGCCTAGTTCAGCTTGATGATCAATTAAACATTCTACCCTGTATAGCAAAGCGTTGGTCCGTTTCTGAAGATGGATTAACCTACAACTTTGTATTACGGAATGATGTATACTTTCATAAGCATCCGCTACTAGGCAAAGACTCTACCAGAACTGTAACACCAACAGACTTTGAATATAGTTTTAACCGTTTGAGAGATAACGAACTAGCTGCTCCCGGAAGCTGGGTTTTAAACAAAGTAGATAATTTTAAAGCAATAAATGACTCAATTTTTGAAATCTATTTAAAACAACCTTTTCCTGCATTTATTGGCTTACTCACCATGAAATACTGCTCTGTAGTGCCTAAAGAAGTGGTAGAATATTATGGTATTGATTTCAGATCACATCCCGTTGGAACAGGTCCTTTTTATTTTAAGCGTTGGGAAGAAAATATTAAACTTGTTTTTAGGAGACATAAAAACTATTTTGAAAAGGACGCAAACGGGCAAGCATTGCCCTATTTAGAAGCTGTAGCAGTAACCTTTTTACCCGATAAACAGAGTGAATTTCTTCAATTTGCACAAGGTAATATTGATTACCTCTCAGGTCTAGATGCTTCGTATAAAGATGAACTCCTTACCGCCGATGGCCAATTAAGACGTAAATACAGTAATGCTGTAAACATTATAAAAGGCCCATATTTAAACACAGAATATCTTGGTTTTTATCTAGATTCTGAAACCCCTGAAATACAATCAGAAGCCATTAGAAAAGCCATAAATTATGGTTTTAATCGTAAAAAAATGATAACCTATTTGCGCAATGGCATTGGCAATCCTGCTCAAGGCGGCTTCATTCCTCTGGGTCTTCCTGGTTATTCAAAAACAAATGGATTTGCCTACAACCCACAATTAGCAAAGCAATTAGTTGAAACGTTTAAAACCGAAAGCGGTATATCCCACCCTGAAATCACATTGGTAACCACCAGTAATTACCTTAGTTTTTGTGAATTTATTCAGCGTGAAATGGAAAAAGCCGGATTAAAGATGCATATTGATGTCATGCCAGAGGCTTCTTTACGGTCTGCTCGGTCAAATGGAAAAGTAGATATGTTTCGTAGCTCATGGATAGCCGATTATTTAGATGCCGAAAACTATCTTTCTATTTTTTATAGTAAAAATTTTGCCCCAGGCGGTTCCAACTACTTTCATTATAATAATAAACAGTTTGATTCGCTCTATAATCATGCATTCACCATTACTGATATAGAAAAGCGAAAACATCTTTATACAAAAATGGATTCTTTAGCTATGGATAAAGCCTTAATGGTACCTTTATACTATGATGAAGTTGTGCGGTTTACTCAAAAAAATGTGAAGGGATTAGGCGTAAACCCGATTAATCTTTTAGATTTAAAACGTGTACAGAAGGATACTTCTGTTTCTTTTCCAAAATCACACCCTTAACAATAAGTAACATAGCAAGTCCGTAAAAAAACATAATGATTGTATCTTGAAAAGGCACATCTCCCCTAAATGTCTTTATCACCATGACCCCTTCTGAAATAAAAAAGCAGATTACACCATAAAACACAAATTTATAACTCGCATCATTCACACTACCCTTTCTTAAATAAGTAAGTTGAAACATAAGCAATGAGATGAAATAACTAATTATTACGGGTAAAAAAAATGCATTTAAATAATCATAAACATAGCTTACTATAGCTAAAGTGTAAAGAAAAATGACTATTGAAAAAGGAATTAACCGAGATACCCTAAAATCATTCTTATTAGAAAACCTAAAACTAAAAAATAATTTACCTAAGGTAAATAAAAGCAAACTTAAACCAAGACAAACTACATTTTCATGTGATATTATAAGCATATCTCCCAGAAAAAAGACACTCAAACCCAGAAACATCCACCAAAAATTACGCTTATTATCCTCTTCCTGATGTGTTAAATAAAACACAATAAGCAGCAGTATCACAGGGGCTTTAGAGATATATCTAAATGGAAATATAGGACAGTATAGTTTTACGAAAATATCTATAACCAGTACAAATAAAAACACAAAAGTAAACTTTTGTTTATTGCTAATTAAGGCATTCATAGCGTGTTTTTGGGGCTTTCTCAAAGCTAAATACAGCTTCAAATCTAGGTCGAAATATAAAAATTATTTCAGAATTAAACCTATACACATGAGATTTTGAACACACCACATATTAATTATGCAGAAACCTCATTAAATAAGCGCTTAAAATGTAAATTATTTATAATCTATATAGCGTAAAAAAATGTATTTTTGCGTTTTCTTAAACACACACAAATCAATACATAATGATTCATTTCTTTGGAAACGTTAATAGCAAAGTATTTGCTGTTCAAACAACAAAAGAATTATCAACAGAAACTATTTCAAAATTAACATGGCTTTTTGGCAATCAACCTAAGTTAGAGCAAGCATCATTGGATGCTTTTTTTGTTGGTCCTCGCGCTGCTATGATTACCCCTTGGAGTACCAATGCCGTTGAAATTACTCAAAACATGGGGATTCAAGGCATTATTAGAATTGAAGCGTTTGAAGTGGTGGCAGAAGATTTCAAAGATTTTGACCCCATGATTTCTGAAAAATTTAACGGCTTAAATCAAGATTCTTTTACTATTAACATTGAACCAGAACCCATTCTTGATATTAAAGATATTGCCGCCTACAACATTCAGGAAGGTCTTTCTTTAAGTGATGAAGAGGTAGACTATTTAGAAAATGTTTCTAAGAAAATTGGGCGTCCTTTAACCGATTCTGAGGTTTTCGGATTTTCACAAGTAAATAGTGAGCACTGTCGCCACAAAATTTTCAACGGAACCTTTGTTATTGACGGTGAAGAAAAACCAACCTCATTATTCAAATTAATCAGAAAAACATCTGAAACTAATCCAAACTCTATTGTTTCAGCCTATAAAGATAACGTAGCCTTTATTGAAGGCCCAAAAGTAGAACAATTTGCTCCTAAACGTGCCGATGTTCCTGATTTTTACACCACTAAAGATTTTGATTCTGTTATTTCATTAAAAGCAGAAACCCACAACTTCCCAACAACAGTAGAGCCTTTTAACGGAGCCGCAACGGGTTCTGGGGGTGAAATTCGTGATCGTTTAGCTGGAGGAAAAGGATCCCTTCCATTAGCTGGAACAGCTGTTTATATGACATCTTACTCCCGTTTAGAAGAAAACAGACCATGGGAAAAAGCGGTTGAAGAACGCGATTGGTTATACCAAACCCCCATGGATATTTTAATAAAAGCGTCAAATGGTGCTTCAGATTTCGGGAACAAATTTGGGCAACCCTTAATCTGTGGTTCTGTATTAACTTTTGAACATGAAGAAGATGCACGCAAACTTGGTTTTGATAAAGTTATCATGCAAGCTGGCGGAATTGGTTATGGTAAAAAAGAACAAGCTTTAAAAGACACCCCAAAAACAGGTGATAAAATTGTTATTCTAGGTGGTGAAAACTACCGTATTGGGATGGGCGGCGCTGCCGTATCAAGTGCCGATACTGGTGAATTTGCTTCAGGTATCGAATTAAATGCGGTGCAACGTTCTAACCCCGAAATGCAAAAACGTGCTGCTAATGCGGTTCGTGGGATGGTAGAAAGCGATGACAACTTTATCGTTTCTATTCATGATCATGGGGCAGGCGGACACTTAAACTGTTTATCAGAATTGGTGGAAGATACTGGTGGAAAAATTGATTTAGATGCGCTTCCTGTTGGAGACCCAACACTTTCAGACAAAGAAATTATTGGTAACGAATCTCAAGAACGTATGGGATTGGTTATTGGTGAAAAACATATTGAAACATTACAACGTATTGCTGAGCGCGAGCGCTCGCCAATGTACACGGTAGGTGATGTAACAGGAGATGACCGATTTACGTTTGAATCAAAATCAAACGGTCGCAAGCCCATGGATTTAGCCATGGAAGATATGTTTGGCAGCTCGCCAAAAACAGTCATGACAGACAAAACAGTTAACAGAAATTATAGTGATGTAAGTTATATTTCTAATAAATTCTATGATTACTTAGATCAGGTTTTACAACTGGAAGCCGTAGCTTGTAAAGATTGGTTAACCAATAAAGTAGACCGCTGTGTTGGTGGTAAAGTTGCTAAACAACAATGTGTTGGACCATTACAACTACCTCTTAACAATGTTGGGGTTATGGCGTTAGACTTTAAAGGTAAAGAAGGTATTGCAACCTCTATTGGGCACTCCCCTATTTCTGGTTTAATTAACCCAGTGGCAGGTAGTAGAAACTCTATTACGGAGTCGTTAACCAATATTATCTGGGCTCCGTTAAAAGACGGATTACAATCGGTATCCCTTTCTGCAAACTGGATGTGGCCTTGTAAAAATGAAGGTGAAGATGCCCGTTTATACGAAGCTGTTGAAGCCGTTTCTGAATTTGCTATCGACTTAGGTATCAATGTCCCAACGGGTAAAGATTCCTTATCAATGAAGCAAAAGTATCCGAATGAAGATGTTATTGCGCCTGGTACGGTTATCATTTCGGCTGCAGGTAGCTGTAACGACATTAATAAAGTGGTAGAACCAGTATTTAAAAAACAGGCAGGTGCTATTTACTACATCAACATTTCTCAGGATAGTTTTAAACTTGGTGGAAGTTCATTTGCTCAGGTTATTAATAAAATAGGTAAAGATGCACCGAATATAAATGATGCCACTTATGTAAAAACCGTTTTCAATACCATTCAAAATTTAATTAAACACGAACAAATTGTTGCTGGTCATGACGTCGCTTCCGGTGGATTAGTGACTACTTTATTAGAAATGTGTTTTGCTGATACGCATACAGGAGCCGAGTTAGATATAACAGCTTTAGCTGAAAAAGATTCGTTTAAAGTTTTATTTGCCGAAAATGCAGGTATCGTTATTCAAGCGAAAGATACCTCCGTAGAAAAAGTTTTATCTGAAGCCAGTATTGAATTTTTCAATATCGGTAAAGTGACTGATTCTGATACGCTAAGCATTATTAACGGAACAGAAGTATTTACCATGATGGTATCTCGTTTGCGTGATGTTTGGTACAAAACCTCATACTTATTAGACCAAAAACAAACGGCAAACGGATTAGCACAAGATCGTTTTGATAATTATAAAAATCAACCACTTCAGTATATCTTCCCTAAACATTTTACAGGAAAGCGTCCTGAATTAAATAGCAAAAGACCAAAAGCTGCTATATTACGTGAAAAGGGAAGTAACTCAGAACGTGAAATGGCAAATGCTATGTATTTAGCTGGTTTTGATGTAAAAGACGTACATATGACCGATTTAATTTCTGGTCGTGAAACTCTTGAAGATATTCAGTTTTTAGGAGCTGTGGGAGGCTTCTCTAATTCAGACGTTTTAGGTTCTGCTAAAGGTTGGGCTGGTGCCATTAAGTACAACGAAAAGGCCAATAAAGCTATTCAGGATTTCTTTAACAGAGAAGACACCTTATCGATTGGAATTTGTAATGGCTGTCAACTGTTTATGGAGTTGGAAGAAATTAACCCAGACCACAAAGTGCATGGAAAAATGCTTCATAACGATTCTCATAAACACGAAAGTTCATTTACTTCTGTAAAAATTCAGGAAAACAACTCCATTATGCTTTCAACATTGGCTGGTAGTACTTTAGGGGTTTGGATTTCGCATGGCGAAGGTAAATTTAGCCTTCCTTACGGTGAAGATCAATATCATATAGTGGCTAAATATGGTTACGAAGGGTATCCGCATAATCCTAATGGATCAGATTTTAACACCGCTATGATGTGTGATAAAACAGGGCGTCACTTAGTAACTATGCCGCATATTGAGCGTTCTACCTTCCAATGGAACTGGGCTAATTACCCTGATGGCAGACAAGACGACGTAACTCCTTGGTTAGAAGCTTTTGTTAATGCCAGACTTTGGATAGAAAAGCACTAAACCAACAATCTATATTTTAGAAAAAGCCTTTATAAAAAAGGCTTTTTTTATTTGATTATATTTTGATATTTTTCTTTCATGAAAGAAAACATCTTGAAAATCCTACTTTTTTGCTCTTGCTTTTACCTAACAGTGAAATCAAATGCATATTCAGCAAATAAAGTCACGCGTTACTTTTTTAAAAACGGTAATATTTCCATTGAAGAATGGTACGGAACAGACGATAAAATTGATAGCCTAAAAACATATTATAAAAGTGGCTCACTAAACGAAATTTATTATTACAAGAAAGGCATGCTGAATGGTTTAGGGTATAGCTTTGACAAAACAGGTAAAAAAACCACCACATGGGAATTTAAAAAAGGAAGAACCATTAAACGTCTTAATCACACTTTAAGCTTTGATAATTTAACTGAACCAGCTGTTAAACGTCTTTTTGATAAACTTAGTGAGTTAAACAAGGTAATATTAGATAATGCCGAAAATCATGAGGCTCGTTTGAGAAGAGCTCAGATTAGAATGGAACTTGGTAATAAGGTTTTAGCTTTAGATGATTTTTTAGACTTGAAGATCAATTTTATTGGCTAAAAAAGTCAGGATATACTCTTAAAAAAGATTTTTTAGCCGCTTTTTATGGTAACCTCGGACAAGTTTATTCCATGTTAGAACAGCCTGATAAAGCCTTACACTATCAATACAAAAATTTGTTATTAACTTCCGAGGAAATCAAGACAAAAAAGGATGAAGTGAGACACATGGTTTCTACTTACAATTTGGGTTCATCATTATATAATATGGAAGCCTACAGGCTTTCGCTTCATTATTTAAATATCGTTTTAAAAAAATGGAAAAAACATGGTTTTGCGAACCGAACAATTGCAGCTGTATACACCGACTTAGGTATGTTTAAACAAGCACTAATTCATGCAGAAACTGCTTTTCCAAAGGAAGATACCATAAATGCACATAGCTATAAAAACCAACAAAAGATCTCAGGACAATAAGAGGGTGGTTATATTATAAAACTGGTGATACAGATAAGGACATTATCGATTTGACGGAAGCCGTTGAAATAAACCTAAAAATGCTTATGCACACAGATACTTGGGAGTTATTTATCATGACCTAGGAAATCATAAATTGGCTTGTAAACACCTACAAAAAGCTAAAAGTTTACATTATGAGGATTATAAAGACGCAAATAATTTAGACATATATATAAAAGGTTCTTGTGATAATGAACCTGTCGAAATTGAAGAAAATAACACCTATGCTAAATTACTAAAAGCCCCGTACATCTCGCCAAACCCAACCAAAGAACAATTTTCAGTTAAAAACTTACCGTTTGAGGTGTTCAACTATACTATTCATGATATGTTTTCCAAGAAAGTTTTACAAGGGCAAACAACAGACAATACTATTAATATCTCAAGATTACCCAGCAGAGTATATTACGTACATATTGTTCAAGATGAACTAAATCAAAAACTCCTTTTAATTAAAGAGTAAAGTTTTTCATTACTTTATAAAAGCGAAAAACACTTTGCATATTAAAAAGCAAAGTGTTTTTCTATTTAATCAAACCAACCAAAAAAACGTTATGCAAACTTCAACTTCTTATTCGCCGCTTCCGTTTTTAAATTCATCTTTTTATATGCTTTGACCACTGTTATTTTCATTAATATTGAAACTATTAATGCTATAACAAATAAGCCAGCAAATACATGTAATGTTGTATCTAATGATCCTGTGGCATTTTTTACCATGTCATAAATAGTAGGACCTACTACACCTGCTAATCCCCAAGCGGCCAATACCATACCATGAATGGCTCCCAATTGTTTTGTTCCAAACAAATCACCCAAGAAAGCGGGCAATGTAGCAAAACCACCACCATACATAGTAATTACGGTAAATAATACAATTAAGAACGCTAGTTCCATTGTAATTTCTGGTAAGAAATAAAAGGCTAATATTTGAAATCCGAAGAAAATAATAAAGGTATTGGCTCTACCAAGATAATCAGAAAGTGTAGACCACATAATTCTTCCTAAACCATTAAACACCCCTATTAAACCAACTATACCCGCAGCTTCCATTGGTGTATAATTTAGTTTTTCCTGCATCATTGGGCTCGCGGCCGAAATAATAGCAATACCACAAGAAATATTAATAAACATCATAATCCAGATATAATAAAAACGTGGTGTTTTAAGAGACGCGTTAGCATCAATATTAGCCATATCGGCTTTAATGGTTTTCCCTTCACCAGGTTTAAATCCTTCTGGCATATACCCTTCTGGAGGTCTTTCAATATATCTTGCTGAAGATAAAATTAAAATCATATAAATAATACCTAGAATATAAAATGCGTTTGAAACACCAACAGAATCAAACAAAGATTGCATTACTGGGCCAAATATTAAGGCCGCAAAACCAAAGCCCATGATAGCCATACCAGTTGCCAATCCTCTTCTGTCTGGAAACCATTTTACTAACGTACTTACAGGAGTGATATACCCTAGACCTAAACCAATGCCTCCTATCACACCGTAACATAAATAGAACAAGGTTAATGATTCCAGTTGAACCGCGAACCCTGATCCTAAAATTCCAAAACCGTAAAATAATCCTGCTGTAGTTCCGCTTACTTTCGGCCCTACTTTCTCAACCCATCGTCCTAAAAAGGCTGCTGAAAGCCCCAGTAGTAAGATGGCTATTTTAAAAGCCCATTTTATAACACTTCCATCTACATCAAAAACATCTTTAACAGGGTTTGTCATAACAGAGTATGCATAAACAGAACCTATTGAAATATGTATTCCTACCGCAGAGGCAGCAATTAGCCATCTATTTTTTAGTTTTTTAGTTTTCATAATTTCATTAATTTTCGATGTTGTTTAGAACATCTTATTTAGTTAACCTTTACTTCTTTGAAGTAGTTTTTCAATATATTAACTGCTCCTTGAAGTTCTTCATCTGTATTTTCACGAGCATCTTTCAATTGATAATCCCAACCAAGGGTATCCCATTTATGAATCCCTAATTTATGATACGGTTGAATTTCAATTTTCTCTATAGTTTTATAATCTTTAAAATATTCACCTAGTGCGTGTAATAATTCTGGTTTGTTTGTAATCTCTGGAATTAAAACATACCGCAACCACATTGTTTTTCCTGATTGCTCTCTATGTTTTGCAAAATTGAATGTGGTTTCTTTATTACGCTGCCCAGTAATGTATTCATACCCTTCCTCTGTCATGTGCTTAATATCTAGCATAACCAAATCTGCATACTCATCAAGCAATTCAACAGCAAAGTGATTTAAAAGTCTACCGTTGGTATCAATATTAGTATGAATACCTTCTTCCTTTAATCGTTTAAAAAAAGGAATTAACTCCTTTGATTGCAGCAAAGGTTCTCCTCCCGAAACTGTTACACCTCCTTTTCTTCCAAAGTAAGGCTTCATCTTTACGGCCCGCTGTACTAAATCTTCAATATGGTATTCCTGCCCTCCTGTTGTATCAATTGTATCAGGGTTATGGCAGTACAAGCATTTTAATTTACAACCTTGTAAAAAAATTACAAATCTAATACCTGGACCATCGTGAGTTCCAAAGGACTCAATAGAGTGAACCCTTAATGTGTTGTCTTGAGTTTTGATAATATTCGTTTTTAAAATTAGCATCCGAAAATTAAGCTTTTAAACTTAATTTTCAGATGCATTCAAAATATTAATAAAACTACATGGATTCGTGGAAAGAACGTGTAATAACTTCCATTTGCTGCTCTCTTGTTAATCTAACAAAGTTTACAGCGTAACCAGAAACACGAATGGTTAATTGAGGATACTCTTCTGGGTGCTCCATAGCATCCATTAAAGTTTCTCTGTTTAGCACATTCACATTTAAGTGCTGTGCTTTTCTAGTGAAATAACCATCAATTATAGACACTAAATTTTCAATTCTATCAGTTTCATCAGATCCTAAAGATTTTGGTACCATTGAAAAGGTATTTGAAATACCATCTAAAGAATTTCTATAATCAATTTTAGATACTGAGTTTAAAGATGCTATAGCACCATTACAATCACGACCGTGCATTGGGTTTGCGCCTGGAGCAAAAGGAATACCATTGGCTCTACCATCTGGTGTAGCTCCTGTTTTCTTACCATAAGACACGTTTGATGTAATAGTTAATACAGATAGTGTAGGCTCTGCATCTTTATAAACTGGTAATTGTTTAAGCTCGTTATTAAAATCGGCAACGGCATTAGCAGCTAAAGCATCTACTCTATCATCATCATTACCATATTTAGGGAACTCGCCTTCAATTTTAAATTCTACAGATAAACCTTCTTCGTTTCTAATTGGTTTTACTTTAGCATATTTAATAGCTGACAATGAATCGGCCACAATTGATAAACCAGCAATACCGTAAGCTATGTTAATACTTGGGTTAGTATCTATTAAAGACATTTGCGCTTTTTCATAGTAGTACTTATCATGCATGTAGTGAATAATGTTCATAGAATCATTATAAACTCTTGCCACCTGCTTCATGGCAATTTTAAAGTTAGCCATAACTTTATCAAAGTCTAAGTACTGGCCTTCTAAAGGTTCAATACCTTCCACCATTAATGTTCCTGTATTTTCACAACGACCACCATTAATAGCTAACAATAACGTTTTTGCTAAGTTTGTTCTAGCCCCAAAGAACTGAATAGATTTACCTAAACTTTGGTAAGACACACAACATGCTATACCATAATCATCAGAACCACGCTCAGCTCTCATTAAGTTATCATTTTCAAACTGAATTGAAGAGGTGTCAATAGCTACTTTAGCACAGAAATCTTTAAAATTTTGCGGCAATTCTTGTGACCAAAGTACGGTCATATTTGGTTCTGGAGATGGCCCTAAGTTATAAAGTGTGTTTAAGAAACGGAAGGAAGTTTTAGTTACTTTAGTTCTTCCATCTTCAAACATCCCACCAATAGCTTCAGTAACCCAAGTAGGGTCTCCTGCAAAAATCTCATCGTAAGCACTCATTCTTAAGTGACGCACCATACGTAATTTCATCACGAACTGGTCAATGTACTCTTGTGCTTCTTCTTCGGTAATCAGACCTTCTTTTAAATCATTCTCAATATAGATATCTAAAAATGTAGACACATTACCTAAAGACATGGCTGCACCATCTTGTTCTTTAACAGCAGCTAAATACGCCATGTAAGTCCATTGCACGGCTTCACGAGCGTTTTCGGCAGGACGACTTAAATCTAAATCGTACTTAGCACCTAATTCAAGCATATCCTTCAATGCTTTTATTTGCTCTGACACTTCTTCACGTAAACGAATAACAGATTCTGTCATTGGCCCTGTGATATTTTCTAAATCCGCTTTTTTGTTTTCAATCAAAAAGTTGATGCCATATAATGCTACACGACGGTAATCACCAATAATTCTACCTCTAGCGTAGTTATCTGGCAGTCCTGTTAAGAACCCTAATGAGCGGTATTTTCTTATCTCAGAAGTATATGCATCAAAAACACCATCATTATGGGTTTTTACATATTTAGAGAACAGTTCAGTTAAATTTTCATTTGGTTTAACACCGTGTTCTGATAACGCTTTTTGTACCACTTTAAAACCACCAAATGGTTTCATGGCACGTTTTAATAACTCATCGGTTTGTAATCCTACAATAACTTCATTCTCCTTATCTATATACCCAGCAGCAAAAGCACTTACCGTTGAAATAGTATCTGTATCAACTGCACGAACGCCATTGCGATCTCTTTCTTCTTTGGTTGCAACTTTACAAACTTCCCATACTTTATTAGTTCGGTCACTTGGTCCTACTAAAAAGCTGTAATCTCCGTAATATGGTGTAATGTTATTAAATACGAAATCTCTAACATTGACTTGTTCAGTCCAAACACCGCCTTTAAATTGTTTTACTTCCATTTTTTTATGTATTAATATTTTGAAAAAATCCGTTTTATTTTACACTTACAAAGGTAGACTCGGATAAAGAAAATAAAACTGACAAAAGTCAGTAAACCACTGATTTTAAAAGTTTTTCATTTTAAAATAATTACGAAAACGTTTGAAATTTTACATCCAATTAACAATTACTTAACACTTTTAACTGAACTACTATGAAAAGGAAAAAATTTTAAGAATTTAATAAAACATTATGAGATTTTTTTAGGTAAAAATTAAGATATTCGTAAAAATTATAAAAAACACTACTAAATCTTTATACCTTCTTTTATCAGTTTATTTGAAAATCTTATTTAATTTCATAATTTGCAATACAGCAAAACATATTAATAGCTAATGATAGAAATAACTAGACTTTTTGATTTTCCTTACTATCAACTCGAAAATAAGCCTAATGAAGCTGCTTTGGTAACAAAGTATGACGGTGAATGGATTAAAACCTCTACTCAAGAATATATTGATAAAGCGAATGCTATAAGCAGGGCGCTTTTAAAATTAGGTGTAAAAAAGGACGATAAAATAGCAGTTATTTCATCAACAAACAGAACCGAATGGAATATAGTTGATGTTGGCGTGCTTCAACTTGGCGCGCAAAATGTTCCTATTTATCCAACAATTTCCCCTGATGATTATGCGTATATACTTAATCATAGTGAATCTATTTATTGCTTTGTTTCCGATGCAGAAGTGTTAGAAAAAGTAAATAAGGTAAAAGCTAAAACCAAATTAAAAGACGTTTACTCCTTTGATGAAATTAAAGGCTGTAAGCACTATTCTGAATTATTAGATTTAGGCAAAGACACAGATAATCAAGAGGCTGTAGAAACCAGAAAAAGAGAAGTAAAATCTACAGATTTAGCTACTATTATCTATACCTCAGGAACCACTGGAAAAGCCAAAGGTGTTATGCTTTCGCACTGGAATATTACAAGTAATGTTTTAGACAGTGTTCCAAGAGTACCCCTTAGAGGGTCTGAAACCAGAGTGCTAAGCTTTCTACCTATTTGTCACATTTTTGAGCGGGTTTTAATTTATGTTTATCAGCATGCAGGCACCTCAATTTACTATGCCGAAGCTCTTGATAAAATTGGTGAAAATGCCAAAGAGATAAAGCCAAACCTTATGAGTGTTGTGCCTAGACTTCTTGAAAAAGTTTATGATAAAATCATGGCTAAGGCGGCCGAGCTATCTGGCATAAAAAAAATGCTGTTCTACTGGGCTGTTAATTTAGGGGAACATTGGGAACCTTACAAAAAAAATGGTGCTTGGTACGAGTTCAAATTAGGTATAGCAAATAAGCTCATTTTTAGTAAGTGGCGCGAAGCTCTCGGCGGAGAACTTTACACAATGGTATCTGGAAGTGCTCCTTTACAACCTAGATTAGCCAGAATATTTGGAGCTGCTGGTATGCTTGTTATGGAGGGCTATGGCCTAACAGAGACGTCGCCTGTAATATCCGTAGGGTATTACAACGACAATATGTATAAGGTAGGTACAGTAGGAAAGCCTATTCGCAATGTTCAAGTAAAAATAGCAGACGATGGTGAAATTTTGATTAAGGGTCCTAATGTTATGTTAGGGTATTACAAGGATCCTGAAAAAACAGCTTCTGTCATGACAGGCGACTATTTTCACACAGGAGATAAAGGCGAAATTGATGCCGACGGTTTTTTAAAAATTACAGGACGCAAAAAAGAAATGTTTAAAACGTCTGGCGGAAAATACGTAATTCCTACGCTTCTTGAAAATGAATTAAAACAATCTCGCTTTATAGAACAAGTCATGGTCATTGGTGAGGGTGAAAAAATGCCTGCTGCCCTAATACAAGTTAACTTTGAATTTGTGCATGAATGGGTAGAGCGCAAACACCATCCCATTGAAGACTCTCATGACGCTATTTCAAACTCAGAAATTGTGCAAAAAAGAATTCAGCAAGAAATAGACAAATGCAACACGAAATTTGGAAAATGGGAACAAATAAAATTATTCCGATTAACTCCTGAAGTATGGTCAATAGATTCAGGACACCTTACGCCTACCTTGAAAATGCGGCGGTCAATTATTCTAGAAAAATATAAAGACCTTATTGAAGACATTTACCGTCCCGTTTCATAAAATTCTCTAAAGGTTTTTTACAGCATTTTTTATGATGTTTTAGTAAAATTTGTTATGCGCGCATAACAAATTTTACTATATTTGAGAAAATCAACTAAAATGAAAGATAAAACCATAGATTACATGCTACGCACCACATGGCTGGCAGTACAAAAAATGTATAATGAAGAAGCCGCCAAATTTGACAGCACCATGGCCACAGGTTTTACACTTTTAAGCATTGATCCTGAAAAAGGAACGCCATCTACAGCATTAGGACCTAAAATGGGCATGGAAGCGACAAGCTTATCAAGAATATTAAAGGCAATGGAGAAAAGAGGACTCATTGAACGAAAACCAAACCCCGAAGACGGGCGTGGTGTTCTCATCTGTTTAACCCCATTTGGTCTTGAAAAAAGAGATCTTTCCAGAGAACGTGTACTCACTTTTAATGATGCTATTAAGCAACATGTATCTGAAGAGCAATTAGCACATTTTTATGACGTTTCTGAAGTTATTTTAGATAGAGTTTGTAACAAAAAAATATACAATCAAAACGATTAGTAAAACACAACATGAATAAAAGAAGAATAAAAAAAATTGCCATTATTGGCTCAGGCATCATGGGAAGCGGTATAGCCTGCCATTTTGCAAATATTGGTGTAGATGTTCTACTTCTTGATATTGTTCCCAGAGAATTAACCGAAAATGAAAAAGAAAAAGGTTTAAGCTTAAACGATAAGGTTGTTAGGAACCGTCTTGTAAATGATGCCTTAACAATTGCTTTAAAACAAAAGCCTTCCCCTATTTACCATCAAAAGTTTGCCAACAGAATTACAACTGGAAATCTAGAAGATGACATTAGTAAAGTGGCTCATGTTGATTGGATTATGGAAGTTGTTGTTGAACGCTTAGACATAAAAAAACAGGTATTTGAAAACCTTGAAAAGTATAGAACCCCAGGCACACTCATTACTAGTAATACTTCTGGCATACCCATTAAATTTATGAGTGAAGGCCGTAGTGAAGATTTTCAAAAGCATTTTTGTGGCACACACTTTTTTAACCCAGCCCGTTATTTAAAACTCTTTGAAATTATTCCTGGTCCAAAAACCGATACTTCTGTATTAGAGTTTTTAAGTGACTATGGTGAAAAATTCTTAGGAAAAACAGTGGTTATAGCTAAAGATACCCCGGCATTTATAGGCAATCGTATAGGGATATTTAGCATAATGAGTTTATTCCATACCGTAAAAGATATGGGTTTAACCATTGAACAGGTTGATAAACTTACTGGCCCCGTTATTGGTAGACCTAAATCAGCAACCTTTAGAACTGTAGATGTTGTTGGATTAGATACTTTGGTTCATGTAGCCAATGGTATTGCCGAAAATTGCAAAACAGATGAACAGTTAGAACTATTCAAACTACCAGATTTTATTAGTACTATGGTAGTAAACAAATGGTTTGGCAGTAAAACGGGACAAGGTTTTTACAAAAAACAAGTTTCTCCTGATGGTAAAAAAGAAATCCTCTCTTTAGATTTAGATACACTGGAATACCGTTCATCTAAAAAGGCAAAATTTGCTACGTTAGAATTAACAAAACCTATTGATAAAGTTATTGATCGTTTTAAAGTACTCATTTCAGGAAAAGACAAAGCTGGTGAATTTTATAGAAAAACATTTGCTGCTCTATTTGCCTATGTATCGCATCGCATTCCTGAAATTTCAGATGACCTTTATAAGATTGATGATGCCATGAAAGCTGGTTTTGGTTGGGAGCATGGTCCTTTTCAAATTTGGGACGCTATCGGCGTTTCTAAAGGTTTAGAATTGATTGAATCCGAAGAGTTATCTGTAGCTACATGGGTAAAAGATATGGTTGCTTCCGAAATTGAATCCTTCTACACTGTTAAACAAGGAGCAACTTACACATATAATATACCAAGCAAAACATACGAGAAAAAACCAGGACAAGATGCTTTCATTATATTAGACAACATCCGAAAAACAAACGAAGTATTTAAAAATGCTGGTGTTGTTATTGAAGACTTAGGTGATGGTATATTAAACTGCGAATTCCAATCTAAAATGAACACCATAGGTGGTGATGTATTAGCTGGATTAAATAAAGCCATAGATATTGCAGAAAGAGATTTCGAGGGGTTAGTAGTTGGTAACCAAGGTGCCAATTTCTCAGTTGGGGCCAATATTGGCATGATTTTCATGATGGCTGTTGAACAAGAATATGATGAGCTCAATGCGGCCATAAAATACTTCCAAGACACCATGATGCGCATGCGCTACTCTGCAATTCCTACGGTATCTGCACCTCATGGTATGTCCCTCGGGGGAGCTTGCGAGCTTTCCATGCATGCAGATAAGGTTGTAGCAGCAGCAGAAACTTATATGGGACTTGTTGAGTTTGGTGTTGGTGTAATACCAGGGGGTGGTGGCTCAAAAGAAATGGCTTTACGTGCTTCAGACACCTTTAGAAAAGGGGATGTAGAACTCAATATTTTACAAGAATACTTCCTAACCATTGGTATGGCAAAAGTAGCCACCTCAGCTTATGAAGCCTTTGATTTAGGTGTACTTCAAAAAGGAAAAGACCTTGTTGTTGTCAATAAAGACCGACAGATTGCAACGGCTAAAGCTCATGCTAAATTAATGGCAGATGCCGGTTATACAATGCCTGTAAAACGTAAGGACGTTAAGGTATTAGGAAAACAAGCACTTGGTATGTTTTTAGTAGGCACTGATTCTATGGAAGCAGCTAATTATATTAGCGAACACGATCAAAAAATTGCCAATAAACTAGCCTATGTCATGGCCGGAGGTGATTTATCAGAACCTACTTTAGTAACCGAACAGTACTTGCTAGACATAGAACGAGAAGCCTTTTTAAGCTTATGTACAGAGCGTAAAACTCTAGAGCGTATTCAATACATGTTAAAAACTGGAAAACCATTACGGAACTAGTTACTAAGCTTTAAGACCTATGCTCTAAGCAATAGGCGAGATTTATTTTAAATATTTGAGCTTAAAGCATATAGCTTAAAGCCTAAAAGCATAAAAAAATGAAACAAGCATATATAGTAAAAGCATACAGAACAGCTGTAGGAAAAGCACCTAAAGGAGTGTTCCGTTTTAAAAGAACGGATGAATTGGCGGCTGAAACCATCCAGCACATGATGAAGGAATTACCTCAACTGGATAAAACTCGTATTGACGATGTCATTGTTGGCAACGCTATGCCCGAAGGATCTCAAGGGTTGAATATGGCACGTTTAATTTCCTTAATGGGATTAAATTCTGTCGAAGTTCCTGGAGTAACGGTTAATCGTTTTTGCTCTTCAGGTATTGAGACAATAGGAATTGCCACCGCAAAAATTCAATCTGGAATGGCCGATTGTATTATTGCAGGTGGAGCAGAAAGTATGAGCGCTGTACCCATGACAGGATTCAAACCTGAATTAAATTATGACATTGTTAAGGCTGGCCATGAAGATTATTATTGGGGCATGGGAAATACGGCTGAAGCGGTAGCAAATCAATTTAAAGTATCCCGTGAAGATCAAGATGAATTTGCCTATAATTCACATATGAAAGCTTTAAAAGCCCAAGCCGAAAACCGTTTTCAAGATCAAATAGTTCCCATTGAGGTAGAACAAACTTATATTGATGAGCAGGGTAAAAAAGCCACTAAAAAATATACCGTTATAAAAGATGAAGGCCCTAGAGCAGGAACCAGCTTAGAGGCTCTTGCTAAACTACGTCCAGTTTTTGCTCAAGGTGGGAGTGTTACGGCCGGTAATTCCTCTCAAATGAGTGATGGTGCCGCTTTTGTTCTGGTTATGAGCGAGAATATGGTTAAAGAATTAAACCTTGAACCTATTGCCCGTTTAGTAAACTATGCAGCCGCAGGTGTAGAACCACGAATTATGGGTATAGGCCCTGTAAAAGCTATTCCAAAAGCATTAAAACTAGCAGGACTTAAACAGGAAGATTTAGAGCTTATTGAACTTAATGAAGCATTCGCATCGCAAGCTATTGCCGTAATCCGTGAGTTGAACCTCAACCCCAATTTAGTCAATGTAAATGGTGGCGCCATTGCGTTGGGGCACCCGCTTGGCTGTACAGGCGCAAAACTTTCTGTTCAACTCTTTGATGAAATGCGAAAAAGAGATATGAAAGGGAAATACGGCGCTGTTACAATGTGCGTGGGCACTGGCCAAGGCGCTTGTGGAATTTTCGAATTTTTAAACTAAAAAAACGTACTATACAAATGGAAAAAGACATACTACGGGGCGGACAATTCTTAGTAAAAGAATCAAACTGCGAAGCTATTTTCACCCCTGAAGATTTTAATGAAGATCAGCTCATGATGAAAGAGGCAGTTACTGAATTTCTAGACAGAGAGGTATGGGCAAAAAAGGCTCAATTTGAACAAAAAGATTACGCCTTAACAGAATCTTGTATGCGTCAAGCTGGTGAGTTGGGCTTTTTAAGCGTTGCGGTACCAGAAGAATATGGTGGTATGGGCTTGGGCTTTGTAGACACTGTGTTGGTGTGCGATTATATTTCTGGTGCCACAGGGTCTTTTAGTACGGCCTTTGGTGCACATACAGGTATAGGTACCTTACCTATTACACTTTATGGCAATGAAGCCCAAAAACAAAAATATGTACCTAAACTAGCTTCAGGTGAATGGTTTGGTTCTTATTGTTTAACCGAACCGAGTGCAGGTAGCGATGCCAATTCGGGAAAAACCAAAGCGGTACTTTCTGACGATGGTACGCACTACAAGATAACAGGGCAAAAGATGTGGATTTCAAATGCTGGTTTTTGTCGCTTAATGATTGTTTTTGCTCGTATTGAAGATGATAAGAATATTACGGGCTTTATTGTAGAATACGATCCTGAAAACCCAAATGGCATTACCATGGGTGAAGAAGAACACAAATTGGGTATTAGAGCCTCTTCAACACGGCAAGTTTTCTTTAATGAAACAGTGGTTCCTGTTGAAAATATGCTATCTACAAGAGGAAATGGGTTTAAAATTGCTATGAATGCCCTTAACGTTGGAAGAATCAAATTAGCAGCAGCATGTTTAGATGCACAACGCCGTACAATTTCTGAATCTGTAAAATATGCTAATGAGCGTATTCAGTTTAAAACCCCTATATCAAGCTTTGGAGCTATTAGGCAAAAAATTGCAGAAATGGCTACTAATTGCTGGGTGGGCGAAGCTGCTACCTATCGGGCTTCAAAAGATATAGAAGATAGAATTGAACTTAGAAAAAACAATGGCAAAGACACCCACCAAGAAGCTGAATTAAAAGGTGTTGAAGAGTATGCTATTGAATGTTCAATATTAAAAGTAGCCGTATCAGAGTTTGTACAAAAATGTACCGATGAAGGTATTCAGATTTTTGGAGGCATGGGCTTTTCAGAAGATACACCTATGGAATCAGCTTGGCGCGATGCCCGAATTTCAAGGATTTATGAGGGTACTAATGAGATTAATCGTATGCTATGCATTGGCATGCTCATAAAAAAAGCTATGAAAGGGCATGTAAATGTGCTTGAACCAGCCATGGCTGTAAAAGAAGAACTTATGGGTATTCCTTCGTTTGATGTGCCAGACTATTCTGAATTATTCTCTGAAGAAAAAAGTATTATTAAGAATCTTAAAAAGCTGTTTTTAATGGTGGCTGGAGCTGCCCTTCAAAAATATGGTGAAAAAATCGAACAGCAACAGCAACTCATGCTAGCGGCTTCTGACATTTTAATTCAAATCTATTTAGCTGAGTCGGCTATTTTACGTGCTGAGAAAATGGCCAAAAAAGATGGTGAAGCACAAGCAAAAGAACAAATTGCCATGGCTAAACTCAACCTCTTTCACGCTATTGATGTCATTGAAACAGCAGGTAAACACTCCATAATTTCATTCTCTTCAGGAGACGAGCAACGCATGATGCTCATGGGATTAAAACGCTATATTAAATATGTAAATATGCCTAACATTATAGAGCTTAGACATATTATCGCTGAAAAAGTAATACAAGAAAATAAATATTGTTTTTAATATCTTCGGAATAAAAACAGAGTAGTGACTAACTCAAATGCAAAAAACGCTTCGGAAAAAATTTCGAAGCGTTTTTAATTTTCACTATTTTTAGGTCAAAAATGACCATTAAACTAACACTATTTCTTTTATTACTATTTGCTTTATCACCATTAATTAATGGTCAATCTCAAGGAGATCTCTACAAAATCATAGACTCCATTTCAGAACACCGTATTAAAAAAGACATTCAAACCCTCGTTAATTTCGGCACCAGAAATACATTTAGTGATACCCTTTCAAATAAACGTGGGATTGGAGCGGCTAGAAGATGGGTAAAATCAGAATTCGAAACCATTTCAAAAGACTGTAATAATTGCTTAGAAGTATTTTATCAAAAAGATTTTATCACTAAAAAGGGCAATAATCGAGTGCCTCATGATGCTTGGATAGTTAATGTTGTTGCCATTCAAAAGGGAACCTCTTACCCTAATAACTACATTATTATGAGTGGTGATATCGATTCAAGAGCTAGCAATACCATGGATTTTACCACAGATGCTCCAGGGGCAAATGATAACGCTTCAGGTTTGGCCGGAACTATTGAAGCCGCACGTGTATTAAGCCAATATCAATTTGAAAATAGTATTGTTTATGTTGGTTTATCTGGAGAAGAACAAGGTCTATTTGGAGGGGCAGGTTTAGCACGTTATGCCAAAGACAAAAAATGGAATATCATTGGGGTGTTAAATAATGATATGATTGGAAATATAAAAGGGGTTGATGGTGTGATTGATAACAGAACATTTAGAATATTCTCAGAGCCTACCCCTCCTACCGAAACTGATAATGAAAGACAGCTTAGGCGGTTTTATGGAGGTGAGGTTGATGGTATATCGCGCCAGTTAGCGCGTTACATCTATAAAACTACGAAACTATTTATGCCCGAAATGAATCCTGTGATGATATACAGGCTTGATCGGTTTGGTAGAGGTGGCCATCACCGCCCATTCAATGATTTGGGGTTTGCTGGAATACGCATCATGGAATCTCATGAAAATTATACGCAACAACATCAAGACATTAGAACTGAAAATGGCATTCACTATGGTGATATTATAGAGCACGTTAATTTTGGCTATGCTAAAAAACTCACTGCTGTAAATGCTATAAACTTAGCCTGTTTGGCTTGGGCACCTCCGGCACCAAAACAAGTGGCTATTGGTGGTATTGTTGAACCTGCCACCAGATTAAAGTGGACCAAAGTTGAAAGTGCTAAAGGGTATAAAATATATTGGAGAGATACCACCTCACCTACTTGGGATTACAGTCGTTATGTGGGGGATATTTCAGAATTTACGTTGAACGGTATCGTTATTGATAATTATTTCTTCGGAATTTCTGCCGTAGGAGAAAATGGTTTTGAAAGTACCGTTACTTTTCCGAATAACATCATGTACAAATAATTAATATACCAAACACTTTAAAACATTCACAAGATTAAAAACCAAAAACACCAATGAAATCATTTAAACGCTTTTTATTTTTTACATTCTTAACCATATCAGCAGCATCTTTTTCGCAAGGCTTACTTCAGGATAAATCAAATTTCACAAGGCAAGATACGTTAAGAGGTAGTATAACCCCAGAACGCGCATGGTGGGATTTAACGTACTACCACCTTGACATCAAGGTAGACCCAGATAATAAATTTATTTCTGGAAAAAACACGGTACAATACAAAGTACTCAAACAAGATTCGATACTTCAAATAGATTTGCAAGCGCCTTTAAAACTTACAAAAGCTGTTCAAAACGGTAAAGCACTAAATATAAAGCATGATGGCAATGCCCATTTCATTTACTTAAATGATATTCAAAATGTAAATACTATTGAAACTATTGATGTGTATTATGAAGGGCATCCCAGAGAAGCCGTAAATGCGCCTTGGGATGGTGGTATTTCTTGGAAAAAAGACAACAACGGTAATCATTTTGTTGCATCCTCTTGTCAAGGTTTAGGTGCCAGTGTATGGTGGCCTTGTAAAGATCATATGTATGATGAAGTAGATAGTATGCAAATTAGTGTAAACGTACCCGCAAAATTAATGAATGTTTCTAATGGACGGCTGCGAAGCATTGAGCGTATTGAAGACACCAAAACCTATAATTGGATAGTAAAAAGCCCCATTAATAACTACGGTGTCAATATAAATATTGGCGATTATGTTCACTTTTCTGAAGATTATGATGGTATGGCTGGCAATCTTGATATGGAATATTATGTATTAAGCTATAATCTAGACAAAGCCAAGGAGCATTTTAAAGACGCACCAAAAATGATGAAAGCTTTTGAACATTGGTTTGGGCAATACCCTTTTTATGTAGATAGCTTTAAACTAGTTGAAGTACCATATCTTGGTATGGAACATCAAAGTTCAGTAACCTATGGCAACCAATATAAAAAAGGATATTTAGGTAATGATTTATCTGGAACTGGTTGGGGACTAAAGTTTGATTTTATTATTATTCATGAATCTGGTCACGAATGGTTTGCTAATAACATCACTTATAAAGATGCCGCCGACATGTGGATTCATGAAAGTTTTACAGCCTACTCTGAATCTTTATTTTTAGAGTATTACTACAGTAAGCAAGCGGCTTCTGAATACGTAATTGGAACTAGAAAAACTATTGTAAACGACAAACCTATTATTGGTCACTACAATGTAAACAAAGAAGGTTCTGCAGACATGTATTATAAAGGAGCCAACATGCTACATACTTTAAGACAACTTTTGGAAGATGATGAAAAATGGCGTCAAATTTTAAGGGGACTTAACCGTGTTTTTTATCATCAAACGGTAACCACGCAGGAAATTGAAAATTATATGAGTGAACAATCGGGCATTGATTTAACAGCGTTTTTCAATCAATATTTAAGAACCACCAAAACCCCTACACTTTCATATAGTATTGACAATAATACTCTTAAATACAAATGGACAAATATTGTTGAAGATTTTGACATGCCCATTCAAATAAATATTAATGGAAATACACAATGGTTGTTCCCAAAGGCAGATTGGAACACCTTAAATTTAGATTCAAAAATAAACACATTTGAAATTGATCCTGATTTCTATGTAGATTCTAAACAATTATAATATTTGCAAGCTATTACAGAAATACACTTTGAGCGCGATGCCGACTGGTATGATTGGTTGTTAAATAATCATGCTAAAACCAACGGAGTGTATCTTATATTTTACAAACTAAACATGAGTTTACCAACAATGCGTTGGGAAGAAGCCGTTAAAGTTGCGCTGTGTTTTGGCTGGATAGACTCTAAAGTGCAAAGTTTAGGGGGAGGAAAAAGACGTCAATATTTTTCACCAAGGAATCCTAAAAGCTCTTGGAGTGCATTAAATAAAAAGTATATTGAAGAACTTGATGCTAAAGGTTTAATACAAGACCATGGTTATAAAAGTATTGAAGTAGCCAAACAAAATGGAGCTTGGACAGCGGTGGATGATGTTGAAAATGGTATCATTCCTAAAGATTTAAAAGAAGCTTTCAACCAAAATCCTGAAGCTTATAAAAACTACTTAAGTTTTGCCAAAAGTTACCAAAAAGGCTATTTATTTTGGCTAAATAGTGCCAAGAGAAAAGAAACACAACAAAAGCGCATTAATGAAATTATACGTTTGTGTGCTTTTAATATTAAAAGTCGGTAATTTCATTGTTCCCTTAACAATAAACAAAATACTACCTAGTAAAGTATTAATATACCATAAACCTCCTTTTATATTTTCCCAACAGCTACTTAGCATTATGGTTATTTTAAATAATAACCATTTAAATGATAAGAATACATATGTTGTTCGACTAAAGTTCGGAAATTTATAAACACCAAACTGTGAAAAGAACCATACTATTATGTTTTTTGTTTGTAGGCTTACTATCATGCAAAGACAAAAAAGAAGAAACCATCAAAGAAACTAAACCAGAAACCACTTTTTCAACAAAAGTAAAAATAGACAACCCTTATGTTTCAAATATTGAAAAAGCATATCAAAAAAAGGCGTTTTTAACTAAAGCTGCAGTTACTTTTGATGTTAGTATTGTGTTTGGTGGAAACGAAATTCTTAATGGAAAAGCTCTATTTTCAACAGATTCTTCTAACGGAATATTAAAATTAAACAACGGTGATACAATAGTTTTTAGCCAACAAAATGTTTACCATTCACCAGATGCTAAAAACACCAAGATGATTCGTTTTCATGCTTATACTTGGCATTATTTCTTTATGTTTCCTTATAAGTTGAGTGATCAAGGTACGGTTTGGTCTTTCTACCCAAATTCTAATTTAAATGGCAAAAATTATGATACTAAAAAATTAAGTTTTAAAGCTAACACTGGTGATGCTCCCGATGATTGGTATGTTGTTTATGCTAATCCAGAAACGCATTTAATTGATGTAGTGGCCTATATTGTTACAGCTGGAAAAACTAAAGAAGCCGCCGAAGATGACCCGCATGCTATTAAATATCAAGACTTTAAAACCATAAAAAATATTCCTGTGGCTCATAAATGGACATTCTGGGAATGGCATGCCACCAAAGGACTAACCAAACAAATTGGAATGGGAATTATAAAAAACGTTGAGTTCATTGATTCAGATGCGGCTCTATTCGAAATTAAAGACAATTATATAAAAATATAAAAGAGGTCGTTTGAATTTTGATTTAAACAATTCGGATTGAGATAATTATAAATCCAGCATTGCAGTATGCGTCTAGATATTCTATATTTGGAAGGTGTTTCCCAATGAGTCCATTGGTGTTTTCATTGGTTTCTAACCAATGAAGGTAGTCCATTGTATTTTCTAATAATAGGAATCACAATTTCTTCAAATTCGTTAAATACTTTTTCTTTCCCATACTTAACGTAAATCCATTGATTAATTTTCTTACTGTTCTACTAGTTGTTTAATTCCATGCAAAGCTTTAATTCTCATTCTAGAACTCATTCTTTTCATTATTAGCAAATTCAACACTCTACTAAAGAATCCTTTTGGATCTCCATAGCCTTTATTGATGACTTTGGTTTTGTTACTCGATACTGGAACTAGAGTAAAAGAAAATCCATAATTACCAAACATTTTACTAATCCCAAATTCGTCTGATAACATAATCCATCCTATTTCTTTTTTCTCATTGAAAAGTATACACTTTTCTGATACTTTACCAAGTTTTCCATTCATTTCCACATCGCAATGGCGCACGGTATTAAGTGCTTCAGTATCACTTGTAGTATGTTTTACGATGGTCATCCATTGTGATAGTAATGTTCCATCAATTAGAACTTCCCATATTTTATCTGCAGATGCCTCAATGATTAATTCATTTTGTCCTTGCAATTCTCCTTTCATTTTAAAGCTTTTAAATTTATAATCACTACAATAGTTGGTACCCTTTTTAAAGTGTTGAGGAATTGTTTTCGCTATTTAAACACGGTGCCTTCTGCTATAGTTCTATTGTTTTCTAAATCCTTTTTTACACTTTCTACCTTTGCTGCTATTGTTGATAGTGCTATTCTCCCTAGCGGAAAGCGAAGTGTTAGAGAATCTGAGTTAACTATGTCAATGATAGCCTTTGAGGCTTTTACTGGGTCGCCTTCTTGTTTTCCGTCAACCCCTCTTAATTTGACTCTAAAAGCTCCAGCAGTTTCTGAATAATCCGAAAGCCTTTTTTTCGCTTCTTTTAAACTGTCACTGGCAAACTTTGTACGGAATGGACCTGGCTCAATAATAGAAACTTTAAGTCCAATTGGATTTACCTCTTGCGCAAGAGCTTCACTGAACCCTTCAAGTGCAAATTTACTGGCGTTATAAATACCAAATCCAGCAAATGCTTTAATCCCTCCATGTGAGGATATTTGAACAATATGTCCGTTTTTTTCTTTACGCATGAACGGTAAAACACTTCGAGTTAGTTGGAGTGCTCCAAAAAAATTGGCATCAAAGACTGCTTTAACTTCTTCTATACTACTTTCTTCAATAGCACCAACAAAACCAATTCCTGCATTATTGACTAATACTTCAATTCTGCCAAATTTAGAAATAAGGAGTTGTACCGCCTCGTTTATATCATTCAAATTGGTAATATCAAGTTTAATGGCAAAACCATTTCCCTTATTCTTTTGATTAAACGACTCTACTTGTGATTGTTTTCTGAAAGTCCCTATAACAAAACCTCCTGATGTCATTACAGTTTCTGCAAGTGCTTTACCCAATCCACTTGAAACCCCTGTTATTAACCATATTTTTTTACTCATGATAATATGTATAAATTCTTTAGAAGCAAAGAAAAAGAGTAATGAAAAGATGAAAAATGAACTACATCAGGAAATATGATTGAACTAGTTCAAGATTTTATTGCCAGACGTTTTCTAATTTTACTCAAGAATTCGGCAGACATTCCTAGATAGGAAGCTAAAGCATACTGTGGGACACGTAAGACAATCTCGGGGTAAATATTTTGAAATTCTATGAAACGTTCTTCAGCTGACTTACCTAAATTGGAGAGTACACGTTTTTGAGAAAAAGCGAAAGATTTTTGAGCAACTAATCGAAAGAAACGTTCAAATTTTGGGTTTTCGCGGCATAATTTTTCAACGTCATCGTACGTAATTTGTTGAATGATTGAATCTTCAAGAGCTTCTACAAAAAGTGAAGCTGGCTCTTGATTTATATAACTACTAAAATCACTAATAAACCAATCTTCTATTGCAAACTGGATTGTATGATCAACGCCTTCGTTATTAATAAAATAACTTCTCAACGCACCTTTTAAAACATAAGTTTGACAAGAACACAAAAAGCCAGGTTGAACAATAAATTGTCTGCGCTTTACTTTTAATGTAGTTATAATGGCACTAAATTGTTTACTATCACTCTCATTTAGGTCAACATATCGCTTAATGTTATTTAATATATTTTTGTGATTTTCCATAACTACTTTCTAATTTTATAAGAGCCATCATTTCAGGGTCTAATTTTTAGTCAACCTACTTCAGGAATGTGCAGTCATAATAATTACAGCTAGCGTGTTTCTTTAGTTTAGCTATAACTAGCATTTTTTTTATACGTTGTACCTGTTGCACAACACTCAAATATAATTCAAAATTTTAAGTTTTAAATGAAAGTTCTTATTTTTAGAGATGCAAGAAAGATGAGAGTATCAGGAGAAATTATTTAATAATTTTCAGTTAAGTGTTTGTGTACTGGAGCACAATTTCTATTGCAGTTTAAAAGATGTATTAGCATTAGAATTTCTGTATAAACAAACCAAAGGGTATTATGACGGACTTGAAATTCATAGAAAAACACAGTAAACGAGGGACGACTAGTCTGCAAATTCGTTTTTTGCATGTATAAAGGCATGACAGACCTTACTTTTAGCCTAAGCCCATCTTGATTTTAGATGATAAATAACTATCAAAAACAATAAACGCCCTTGAAAAGGACGTTTTGTATCTTGTTTTTTAAAAATGAAGGGCTTGTGTAACGATTACTGTTGTTGGAATTTCGTTTTTCTTAAAGGAAAAAATTAATCGGGTAAAGTTCTACCCGAAATTTCCACTTTTCCATTATTAATAGTTGAATTAGGAGTATCATTTGGTAATGTTTGTGTTTCTGATTTGGAATCTCCTCCTTCAGGTACCCAAACAGCAGTTATACTTAATACTCCTTGATAAGGAATATCTCCATAAGCGGCTGCCTCTAAACCAAGCCCAGCTCTTACATTGAGATTAATAGTCCAAGGTGAAGTAACATTGGTTAGTTCTACAAGGTTTCCTTGACTATTTCTGTAGACTACCTTGTTTATTGTCGCTCCATTTGATGCAATCACTGTATATGTAATATCGTACATAGTTCTAGCTGGTTTGTCATCTTTTGAACATGAAACTAAAATTGCAATAGCTGTAATAAATAATAGTTTTTTCATTCTTTATAAAATTAAATCATTTCTAAATTTAACGTGTTTCGAATTCCATTTTATTCCATACATTCAAATGAATGTCAATGCAGCATATGAAAAGTAAAGGTTTTGGTGGATTTACTTTTTACAAAAGTAAATCGTTTTAAAAGTAAGAATTATTTTTGATTTTCATAGCGATTCTCTATTATTTATAACACAGGGTTCAGTATTTTTTCCATTTATTGACCTGCCTTTTTAGATTATGGCCACAATTGTTTTAAAAATATCTATCCATTATATTCTTCATTAAAAAATATATAAGATTTAAGGTTCCCTGAATTGTAGCCAATCCCTTTAAAACACTTTATTTTAAAATAAGAATTTTATCATTGACTAGCTATTGGTCATGATGCAGCATACCCTGTTTGTATAAAACAGTTAAGCCTTTGATTGATTACAATGTTCCAATTATTTTTAAAGGTTGGGATGTTTATTATGTTACCAAAATATTTTTAAGCAGAATTAGATTGAAGTTTCACTCCTTTTTTTTTAATGTTGGACTTGCAACCAAAAAAAGCCCGCTCTGATGATTCAAAGCTAGCTTGTAATGTTTGATTATGATACTGATTAACGATAATGCTGCTGCACTAACTGACGGGCGAAACCAGGAATATACAATTGATTCAGGTATACACTTGAGAAAAACACGACTACCGTGTTGGTTTCCGGTGACACATAAATTCCTTGTCCGTAACGACCAGCTTTGTACAAGTCACCATCATCAAAAACCATATCCCACTGATATGTGGCATGCGACTGGCCATCTTTAAAATATTTCGATTTATCGGTTTCAACACCTTTTTTAAGGGCATCGGCATAAGTGGTCTCATACACCTTATCGAAGTAAGTATCGCTTATAATTTGCTTTTCGGCCACTTTGTTCCAGCTTGGTGTATACAACATACCAAAACGACCCATATCGCGCAAACGAGAGGTAAAGTATCCGGCCGAAATAGGTTCTCCTTGGGCTGATAATGCATAGTGACCATCACTTTCCATTCCTACTTGTGTCCATATACTTTCGGCAACAATTTTCTCATATTTTTTACCGGTAACTCGCTCCACAATAAAACCAAGAATTTGGGTGTTTGGGGAAGCATAATCGAATTTTACACCGGGTTCAATATAACTTTTCACCTCTTTTAATATATTATAGGCCGACTGTCCGCCTTCCTCATGACGGGAGGCCAAGGCATAAGAGGTAACTCTTGCCAAGGCATGCTCAAGGTTCATAAAATTGGCATTGGTTTCCACATAGTCCATTCCAGATACGTGATGTAAAAGGTGCTTAACTTTAACTTTTCTCCAATCTTCATTGTTATAATCGGGCAAGTAGTGGTTGACAGTTTGCTCAAGATCAATCAATCCTTCTTCTTCTAGGATATGCACCATAATACCTAATATTTGTTTTGAAGCCGAGAACCAGCTGTGTTTATCTAGTTCACGCATTCCAGGGTACTCTTCCAATACAATTATACCATCATGAATGACTAACAGACCTTGCATTCGGACAGCTTCATCCCTCAATAAAGCTTTCAAAGGCATTTTACCGGCATCGGTATCGGTCATGGTGTTCAATAGCGATGCATCAATATCTTTTTCGAGCATGGCCACCTGTCCACCACTGCGATAAACGGTAGCAGTCTGGTACATCTCAGGCACACTAATAAAACTGTATGTCCCTCTATCGCCGTTTATCAAGAAATCTTTGGCGCGGTATTCCCTGCGGTACTCCAATGCTTGTTCGGGTGATGCACTTTCTGAGAAAACAGATACGGGTGAAGGTTTCATCTCCTGGGCATTTGTTATAAATAAACCTGTAATACCCATCAATGCATGTAGTAATATTGTTCTAATCGTTTTCATTGCTATTATATTTTAATATTCATTTCTAATTTGATAAGACAAAGATGAAAAAATCAGCATTAAAGGCTAGGCCAAATACGTCCAGAGAACAACCCAAAAGGTTCAAAACTGCAGATGGAAATACGCATTAAGTTAGTTCTTTTTCATATTTTTAATGACTATGGAACAACGTACGTCAGTTCATATTAAACTAAAAGAAGGTGAAGCAACCAACTATATGGATGCTTTCATTGACAAGTTTGGTGGAAAGATTTATGAAAATCGACTGATTGTTGAATCTGCCAAAAATGGACTCCAGTTTTCGTACTACAATTTTATTGAGGAATTCGATCTTTTGGTGGCTCAAATAAATTTTCCCAAAGAAATCATTGTAGAGCGAATGCCCGATGAACGCCCTGATTATTATCATTTTAACATGATTAACCAAGGGCAAATTAAGCAAAACTATCAAGATAGTTTAAAGTACACCTAGGCCGGCAGTTCCAACGGTATCTTTATTTATAATGGGATGTTTCCGTTTACATCTGCGTTCCCGGCACGAAGTGATATTCAATCGATGGGCTATAAGTTTTCAAAAAAAGCATTGAACAAACTGATGCCTGAAGCCATAGAATTAATGGATACCCTTTTTGGCAACGGCGAGGCCAAAGCCTATCATATAGGCATAAATTCTGAACTGGACAAAATGTTGGATGAGTTGTTCTTTTATGAGAATTCAACCTTTGGGCGCATTCCCTTAGTAATGGCACGAGGTCTTGAAATACTACCAGTCCTGATGAAAACAATAAAAAAGCAATTGGACAAAGATGAACTAAACGGTTTGCACATTGATGATTATAAACGGCTGTTGGAGATAAAAAACTACTTATTAACCCATCTAGAGGATAAAGTGAATATTGAAGATGTGACCAATCGTTTTGCTATCAGCCAGTCTAAACTCAAACGTGACTTTAAAACCTTATACAATACTACCGTCTATGCCTTTTATACTCAGGCTAAAATGGATGAAGCTTATCTGCGACTGCGTTCGGGCCAATATTCTGTTACCGAAGTAGGCTATGATTTAGGCTATCAGAATATATCGAAATTTTCGCTAATGTTTAAAAAGATAAAGGGTATTAGCCCGAAAGAGGTGATCCCTTTGTAACACCAAAGTTGGTAGTTTTTGTAACGCAGCCCCTTATTGGTTTTTGGAATACATCATCCTATTCAGACTGTCATTTAATTAAAAAATAGTCTCTCTTTTATCGCGTAAACTACTATTATAATCAGTATTATGGAGTTTTTACGTTTTATAGGACAAAAAATTTAAAACCATTTGTTATAAGTAAATAGTTAGTAGTATGAAAAAATGATATAAATTCAGAATTTAAAGCACAAACAGTTCAACTGTGTTACCAAAGGGAGAATATAATTAAATGAATAGATGGGTAAATGTCTAAAGGATATATAATTGCCTTAAAGTATCAAAATAGAATAAGGCCCATAAGTCTAAAAGCCTATTTTAAATGATACTTTAAAGCTAAAATTATGTAAATCCTTAAAGAAAAAGAACTAGAGCTTCTTTAAAAAACCGAGCACATCTATTCATAGAGGGATGGAAAATCTATAGATTTATAGTCAATTATAAGTATTTATACCCTATTGAAAAGATGTACAATGTATTGAAAGCCAACAAAAGTAAATATTATAGGAGGTTTACCCATGAGGCAATTCAAAGCATATGCATGTAGGGTTAATAATTCTGTTCGTTTCGAATTGTTTTACCGCATGGTGCTTATAGTTTTGGATTGTCTTCAAATAATACCCCTTTAGTATATTCTCGTCTATTTAGTTTAATCCTTAAATGATAACCTTTAAAACTTGTCCTTGCTGTAGTATTATTTCTTTATCAAAAATGACTATCAATTCAGAGTTGTCAATTTTTACAGATGCTTGAACAGTTTTTTCTCCAATAAAAACTTGAGCTGTCGTTTTGTTTAAATCTTCATTTAAGGAAAACTTCATTTGTTTTAAACGTAGTTTTCCATATTTTAGTTCAATTATTTGTGTTTGAGTACCTCCTTCAATCGTTTGGCTAATATTTCCCCAACTTTCAGCGGCAGAAAAAAAGCTTTTGAAGTTCTTAGGGTCTAGTTTTGGAGCAAATCCTAATTTTCCTGCAGGACCGTCAAAAGTAAATCCGCTTATTGCTAATAAAATATTCCATGAATGCATGGCCCGTGAATAGTGATCGGAACCTTCTACTTCGCTCCATGGATTACGTTTTGCTCCATCGTAACGGTCGTGAATAGACCTAATAGAAACTAATGCTTCGTCTAATAAACCTTCGTTTATCATATCACAAGATGCCTCGTATTCTAGGCCTGTCCACACATTTGTTTTATCATGTGTGTTTTCAAAACTTCGTGGTTTTTCTTTAGACCAGCCACCATTAATCATGGCCGCCTCTCCTTTTGCTGCCAGTACTCTGGCATTGGGTTTTTCGAAATCATAAATGGTTGCAATATCAGGTGTCCAATTATATTTAAATATACTTTTAGCTGCTTTTTTGCATTTTTCAGGAGACAAAATGTATCCTAAGCCAAGTTGGTTTGCCCAGTTCTGGCCAAAAAGCTGTTGTGCATCACAAGCAGTTCCAGGGAAATATCCCGATCGACCTTCGTTAAATGCTTTTACATAGCTTCTGGCATTATCATCAATCTCTTCTGGCAATTTAAAGCCATTTTTAACCCCCACATTTCCATTAAAACCAACTGGGTACAAATGATAGTAGAATTCTCCATTCCACATTTTTTCATCCATAAATTTTTGACCCGATTTAAATATAGCATGATATCTTGCAGCCAATTCAGGTTCTCCTTGAATAATAGCCATTTCTTCAGCAGCCCTTAATGCAGCTAAATACAAGGTGTTGTTGTATGGATTTGGCCCATACCACATCGGGTCCCAAAAGGTTTGTTCTCCCTCCAACACACCGTTGGGTTCTAAACCAATTTCGGCACCATCCTTAAAAATATGATATCCTATTGCCCCTTTTACTTGTTCCCAAATTGAATCCAGAAAATCGTTATTTGGTGACATTAAATGTTCACGGTAGGCTTTTAGAACATAACCACTTTGTGCATCGGAGGCATAACTATGCGGAACATTGGGGTCATTCGGTAAATAACCTCGAAAATTAATTCGTCCCGAAGTACTATATGCTGTTGAATAATTGAAATCCTGAAGTAAACGAACAGAACGTTCCAACTCAGGAAACAATTTAGAAATGGCTGTTACAAAATTATAAACGTGGCCGCAGGTACCCATACAAAATCCTACGCCTTCATAAGCATAAAATCTTCCATTTTCCCAAATGGCTACGTTACCAGCTGCTAAGGTAGAAACCGGCATGGTTATACGATTTGATAGCCAATAAGGTAAAGTATTATCGTTATAGCTTTCTCTAAATAGTTTCGTTTTTCCATAAAGATCATCGAAATTGGCAGCAACATATTTGGCTACATCATTGGAGTTGTTATACCAATTGTTATAAATATGTCCAACCCAACCTGGTGCTTCCGCGCTTGCTATTTTATACCGTCTACCATTTTCGTAATAATTTGGAAAATACCATGATATTAGAAAGGTGATTTCCTTTGTTTGGTTCGGTTTTAGCGTAATGCTGGAACCTACGCTTCCAGTAACAGGCTCTTTTGAGGTTGTAGTTGCGGTAATACCCTTATCTTTATCAGTTAATAATTCAGCTTTTGTATCCAATACACTTAAAGTAAAGCCACCCAGCTGAGGGTGTTTTAATAATGTAGAATCTGAACTTAAAGGCTTCATCTCAAAAGAAATTCCGGATACACCTTTTGATTTTAAAGTAGAATTACGGTACTCAACTTTAGCTTTCTCTGGGAAATGAATGTTCCTTAATATTCCATTAATGTTTATCTCTACGGATTTATCACTAGTATTTGAAAGCGCATACTTTAGCACTATAACAGGGTTGGCAGAGCTTCGCACGTTCAATGGTACAAAAGGAGAGAAAACTTCGGAACGAATTTCGACAGGAAGTTCTTCGTCAGTTTTTTCATATTTCAATTTCGCCAAAGGATATTCACCTATAAATTCTATGGCATTAAAGTCATTGCTAGTCAGGCTGTAATTGGTCGCATCTTTTCCTTCTTCTTTAATTGCTATAGAAAAGCTACTTTTTACTTTTGACACGCGTTCCTGTGGATACAAATATTGATAACCTGTGGATAAGCCGTGACCTGCATTGGGTTGTTGCTGTTGGTTATAAACAGATTCGAAAAAGCAAAGTTCTCCATCTCCAGTTATGTATACTTGTCCTGTCCCAATGCCACCACAAGGCATTCCAATCCATTTTAATTCAGCACCTTTATATACTTTTTGCTCTCCCTTCTCATATAAAGATTTTACCCAATCAGCGTCTATATTTTTTTCCAAAGGGATATAAGCATCATTTTTGTCGTGTTGTGCAAATAGACCTAGTGGTAATAATGAAAATACCAGAAATAAATACTTTTTTTGAATCATACTCTTTTTTTTAAAACTATTTTTTGCTTTTTTTTCTATAACATTGTTCTTAAGCGCTTTTCTGCTTCATTATTCCAATACTTGCAGTCAAGCTGGTAAAATACCGAAGTATAGGGTATGGTATAATCGGTCTTTATTATTATTACGTTGAATAACTCAGAAGCTTTGTCGAGCTTGTAGATAATATCTTCGTGCACTTCTTTTTTTATTTCTCCTGTAAGAAAAGTTTTAATGTTAGCACGAAACAAGGCAACACCAGGTGCATCTTCTTCTGGAATAAAGTCAAGTTCCTTATCTAAAAAAGTAATTGGCTTGATATGCTTTTGTTGCTGAATAAGTGCATTTACTTTTTTGATAGTTGTAATGTGGTCATTGTTACTAAGTATGGTGGTAATACCCGGGTTACTTTGAAGCGGATAAGCCGCATCGGCAACAACAATCCAATTACGATGTCCTAAAAGTTGAATCTGAGATTTGAGCTGGTTTTCCCAACTAAGATCATTTGTGCTTGTGTTGTTATTTGTACCCGAACAACTTGCTAAAATAAAAATCACAAGAAACAGCAGGTAGTTAATCCTTTTGAAATATTTCATAAACCATAATTTAAGAGGAATAATCCGATTAGGTTTATAAAATTACGGATAGTAAAATAGATTACAAAAAAATACGTATCCCATGGATATTGCAATAAGTCTCATAGCAATTTAGGACTTGTAACTTACTGAATAATTGAGATCTATGTATTGAGTCTATAATTGATATGTATAGTTTGTTTTAGATAATAAACAGCAATTCTTCTTGCCTTATTATTGTTTGTTTTGAATGTATTCTGTTGGCGTTTGATTGGTATGATTTTTAAAAACATAATAGAAAGAAGATTTTAAATTAAATCAACATTTTTCAGTCATAGAAACCAATTTTAACTTCTTATTTTCAGTTTAAATGGTTTTGAATAACGTCTGATAACTTTATCATATTTATACATAATACTTGAAATTATTTAGCCTTTATTTAGGCATTGTATTAATTTTAATGTCTCTTTGACGAAATCTGTTTTTCCTAGTACATACGAGCCTCTATCGTTTTTAAACTTAGACGCTAATTCAATTTTTAAAACTTCGTATTCTTTTGCTCGTTTTTTATTCACATTTAGATAGTCTCGAAAGTCTAATTGTTTCCACATTACATTATCTTTTGGACACATATGAATGTGAAAAACCTGTTCTTTTTTTCCATCAATATTATATCCTTTTCCAAATGTTGAATATTCCTCAATAGTTTCTCTTGCTGGAACTTTGAAATGGGAATAGCCCAGTTCAGTGAATTGGGCTATTAATTGCTCGTCAAACAATAAATCTTTTGGAATTTCAATCATTAAGTCGATATACGGTTTAGATTTTATTGATGTAATTGATGAACTGCCAAAGTGCTCAATTCTTAATATTGTTTTTTGTCCGACCTTTTCTAAAATCCGCTGTTTCTCATTTTCATAGATATTTTTCCACTCAGGATTATGGTCAACCAATTCAATTGGGAAAAGTGTATTCCAATCCTCTTTAGTCAAATCGTATAATGTTTTTGTCATTATTTTTTGGTTGATTGATAATGAATCACAATGGTTTAGGCTATGATTACGTTGTGAAAAACGTCATTAGACTTTTCCGCTTATGTAATCATACCGGATTAAAAGTACAAAGTTTAAAATTTAGGACAAAGCCCACAATGAAATATAGTAATTGTGCCTGTTACACAACACTTAAATATAGTTTAAAATTTTAAGATATGTGTGTAAATTCTTATTTTTAAAAATGCAAACCAAAAGGGATTATCAAGAAAATACTGTATGCGTTAAACACAATGGTTAGTATATGCATTGTGCAATCGATAGAGAGCATTATCACATATACATTGTTTGGTGATTGTTATTTTGATTCGAGAATAATAAAACCATTTTTAACCATCTGAATTTCAATATTCTCATTTAATGAACTGAATTGACTTTCATCATCACTAAATACAGTTTTCCAACTGTTTTCGGAAGGCTCAAAAGGAAGTTCCTCTGTATTTATTATCATAGATGTTGCTTGGTCCGTTAAATTGAAAGCTAAAATATAACCAGACAAATTGTTCCATCGACAATAGGTGAAGGTAGAATCATTTTCATGCTGTATTATTTCAAATTCGCCTGTTGTAAATGCAGAGTTTGAAGATCTAAATTTTAAAATTTTGCGATAGAAATTCAACAATGAATTAGGATTGTTAATTTGCTCTTCAACTGAAATTCCATCTTTTGATTTTATAGATTTTTTTTCCCAATAAGGCTGGACGTTTTCAAACCAAAGTGCATTTCCAGCTTCGTTAATATCCGCTGTCCATTCAAACGGTTCTCTTACTGAAATATCGAGACCATCACTTAGTTCCAGAAGACTTTCATGTCTAATTAATTCTTCTCTTTTGCCAGTCATTCCTATTTCCTGCCCATAATAGATATATGGAATAAACTTCATTAAATAAGTTAGTGTTGCCAATTGCTTGTTTTTCGCAGTATTGTTGCCAATCTTACTTAATACTCGATCTGTATCATGTTGATCCAAAAAAGCAAACATGTTCTTTCCTTCTGGAAGATCCTGTTTTGACCACTTGAAATACTCTCTTAAAATGGTTGGATTATTAACGTTGAAGTGAAGCCCAAAAGAATATGCTACTTCAACGCCAGATTTTTTCATCCACGAATGTGCATCACCATCATCCCATGTCGCCTGTTCAGCTACAAAAGTCACGTCTGGATTAATGCGCTTGCTGTTATCAATTATTGGCTTCCAAAAACCTTGTGCCAAATTGGTTAAAATTCCCTTCTTTAACTGATCATTATGAAATGCATCTATCCGAAATCCATCCACACCATCCTCAAAGGAACCATCTCCATTAGGATCTACCCAGAAAGCATAATAATCCTTAATATATTCAGCAACTTCTTCCTTATACAGGTTTACAATCGTGATGTCCGTATAATATCCATCATATGATTTTAATCCCTTAAGGTCAAAAACCATTGTTTCTGGTTCTGTATTTAAGCTGTCTTTATACATAACATAATTGCTAAATTCCGAATTTGGGTTTTGAAATGACTCTCCAAACCAGGGGTGCTCCTTGATTACATATTGAAGTTCGGTATCCATATAGAATTTCATTCCTCTGCGATGAATCTCCTTTACCATATTGAAGTAGTCATCCACAGTACCGAATTCAGAATCAATGCCATAGTAGTCATGTGTAAAATAATTATGATAATAGGATGAAGGATACAATGGTGTCATAATTATTGAAGTAATACCCAAATCTTGGATATAATCTAGCTGCTGAGTAACACCGTTTAAATCACCGATTCTATCACCATTACTATCGAAAAAACTTCGTGGAAATATCAAATAAAATATTTCTTCTTCTAACGCTACTTTATTAGTTGATTCGAGAGTCCGCTTTTCAATTGACAACTGTCTACATCCTGCAATTAGCAACATCAGAATTAAAAAAATTAAGTATAAATTCTTTGGTTGTATCATATTCTAAATTATCGCCAATTCCATATAAACTTACCAAAGATACCATTTAGCCTATAAAAAATCCCAACAAACAAATCGTATTACAGGACAGTGCTTTAAAAGACGTGTTTGTAGCTACTAGTCTACCCCATAAACCGTTCAATATCTAATAATGATATGCTAGGATTTGCGCCCTTGCTTTGTGCTACCATAGCACCTACCGCACAGCCATAATCAATAGCTTTTTGAGGAGGCTCATTGTTTAATAAATAACTTATTAAAGTTCCTAGAAAAGCATCTCCTGCTCCAACGGTATCAACCACTTCAATTTTGTAACCACTATTATAAAATAGGCGCTCTTGGTGCCATAAAACCGCACCAAAGGCACCTTTAGTAACACATATACTTGGCGTATTAGTTTTATTGGCAATAAATTTTAAATTCTGTTCTAGGCCTCTAAATGGTGAATTCAAATACGCACTAACTTCATAAAGTTCATCATCATTAAATTTTATAAAATCAGAGGCTAACATTAATTCAATCAGTAATTTTTTTGAGTAAAATGGAGGTCTTAAATTCAGGTCGAATATCTTATATGACGCCAGATTCAAATAATTTTTCAGGGTAGCTTTGGACACTGCATCTCTAGCTACTAAACTTCCAAAAACAAAAGCATCGGCTGCCTTAACTACTTTTTCTCCTTGTGCGGTTGTTTCAATTTTATCCCAAGCTCTTGGGTATTCTATAGTATAAGTTGCCGAACCTTTATCATTTAAACTTACTAGAACCGATCCTGTTGCATGGGCATCAAACTTTTGAATACAACGAACGTTTACATGATGCTCTTTTACATAAGCAATTAATTTGTCACCTAGAGCATCTTTCCCAACCGCACTAATCATAGTCACGTCATGGCCAAAGGCTGCCAAACGCAGCGCCACATTAAGTGGTGCCCCTCCTATTTTCTTATTCTCAGGAAAAATATCCCACAATATTTCTCCAAAGCAAACAATATGACTCATAAGGAAAGTTTCAGTAGTTACAATATTATATTCGGATGTCTTAATAAAACAAATTAGATTCCATTGTTCGTTGATTAATTGAACTTTTAAACACTTCTATTATACGTTTAGCTATGCCCGTCCACCCAAAATTTCGTCTAGCAAAACGCGCACCTTCAACAGATAACTCATTACGCATTTTAGGATATAATAGCGGCATAGCCATCATAGTCCCAAATTCTAGCGGTCTGTGGGGATCGGCAAACAAGGCCTGATTTCCAAAATCTATCAAATCATACAAGCCTCCATGCACCGTAATAACGCTTGGTGTACCGCAGGCCATAGCTTCAATAGCAACCATACCAAAAGGCTCATAGCGTGACGGCATTGCAAAGATGTTTGCCGATCGGTACACATTGGCTAAATCTTCATCGGCAATATAACTTTTCCATTTAATCTTTTCCATCACCCCTAACTCGGTTGCTAACTTTTTAAGCGTTTTTACACCCGCATCATCTTGGTCTGAATGATCACTACCTATAGCCGCCACTAATCGTGCCTCGGGACAAAGTTCAAAAACCGTAGGCAAGGCCTGTATTAATAAATCGTATCCCTTATTATGCGCCATTCTTCCTAAGGTTAAAATATCAGTTGGATGGATGTCGTACTTGGTTCTAATTTTATCATTTTCTTTTGAAGGCACCGGATAAAACCTGTTTTCATCAATACCTGGCGGAATCATGGTGCAATTTTTTGGTAACACATCATATTGTTTTGTCAGTAAATCTACCTGCGGAATGGTGGTCGCTATAATATGATTACACATTTGATAGACAAAATACTCTTTTCTAATGCGTTCCTTAAAACGATAGGTTTTCTCCATTTCCTTTTCATCCATATCGCTTCCCATGGTATGTTGTTTCCACCACCCTACTGAATGTGGGGTATGTACATGTGAAATACCAAGTTCTTCGGCTATTTTTTGTCCAGCCCATCCAGCATCCCAATAATGAGAATAAACCACATCATACTTTTTATTTTCATTCTTGATAGCCGCCAAACAATTGGTGACAAACTTTTTTAAATGATCATGCATATCCTCCTTTCTGATGAACTTTTTGCCCCCAAAGGGAATACGCCAAACATTATAATTCTCATGAACATGGTCATATTCAGGTTGGTCTTCAAATTGACGTGTCACTAAATCAACTCTTTTGCCTAATCGACTAAAGCGCTCAGCTAATTCTAAAACATAAACCACCTGGCCGCCAGTGTCGGGCTTTCCAAGTTCTGGGTTTGCAGCAACATATCCGTGTAGCGAGATCATTAATATCGACTTCATAATATTTATTTTAGGTTATTTTTTAATAATTTTTAAATCATGACATGCAGAAATATATTGCGCTGCGGACCATGCTTGATAGGCTTTGCCCATAGGCTTTCCTGTGGTTCCATGTGCCCATTCAGTAAACTCCCATTCATCTGTTATACCTTCTTTATTTATCAATGCTAGTTTGTGAAGCTCTGAAATTGCCATTTCTTTAAACCCTAGTTTATTGACAAACTTCACCCAAAAACCACCAACAAATGGCCAAATACCGCCATTATGATAATGATTTGGAAGGTTTAAGAGATTTACTGTATAATAGGGTCTCCAATCTGGGTCGCCCGGCGAAACCACAGGATATACATTAGCCACAGGATACGGATCATTAACACCAACACCCAACATAAAATGGAAGGTTTGATGTGCTTTTTCGGCGTCAACTGTGCCGTGTAAAAACGCTAAAATATTTCCTAGCGTATCACAGCGCCAACTGAAATCAAAGGGTGTAGTTTGTGCTATAAGGTAAGAGGTATCGCCTAGTGTAAATTGCTTTTCGGCAAAGGACACCGATTGAAATAATTTTTGCTGGGTGGAAGGCCAAAAATTCTGTAAAATTTCTTTTTTAATAACTTGAGACCATCTGATATATTCTCCTGCTTGTTCATAAATGCCAAGCATTTCTAGCATACGCCCAAAACACACGTTGGCTCTGTACCATAAGATTTCGTCATAAAGAATATTATAACTTCTTCCGAACAAATCTGTCCAATCTCCTGCTTCAGGTATTTCTAATAAAGCATCATTATTACTATCATGAGCACCAAGCCAACGCATGGTTTCCTTAATGTCATCAATATACTTTCTTAAAAATTCAAAATCCTTGGTTACATTAACGTATTCATAAAAGGCAATAACTACCCAAATACCACTATCTATAGAACAGATACCTCCAACACCAGAATAATCTGGTATATTATCTTTAATTCTAACATTTGAAGGTATTTGTCCGTTTCTTGAAATATGATCAAGTAAAGTAACTAGTGTTTTTCTCTGGCAATCATGTATCTCCTTATCATGAACCAGTGGTAGCGACCCTATAACCGTAATAGCACCATCACGTGCCCAAACGCTATAATAGTTTTCATCAGTTCCCTTGGCTACATTATCTTTTATAGAACAGGCTGAAAACCCAAGTGGCGTAATATTCTTCTTTAAAGCCTCAACAGCTTTTGTATACCCCTCTTTGATAAGAGCTATCTTTTCATCTTCATCTTCTGTGGCTATATGACTTAACTCTTGCTGTATATAAAAATCATCAGCATGATCAACCGCTGTGTAAACGCTAGCTTTTTCGGGCAAAACATTATAATAAACCAAACCTTCAATAATACCATCTCCCATTTCTTTTTCAGAATGATAAACTTGTCTGTGCTTAGTATATTGGTATAATTCTTCATGGGCATTGGACACTACAATGCCTTTTACATCTTTGAGATCAAACATGGCAGAATCATTCCCGCTGTCTCCAGCCACAATCACTTCATTTGAATGTATTTGCAGTTGCTTAATCAACCATTGTAGTGCATTGCCTTTATTCGCCCATTTGGGCAAAACATCTAAAAACTTATCGCCTGAATACACAATATTTACATCCATATTGGCTTTGGAAAAATCATTTTCTACACTTTCTATTAGATTGGGAGTAGCATCATAAAAAAAATAGCTTCGCTTGTAAGAGTGTTGAAACTTTGTAGGCTGTTCACTAATAGGATGATTGATTTTACTTATAATATCTTCAACCGCTGCCAAATTCCAACCGTCATCTAAAACATCATTAAACTCTTTAACAACACTTTTTGTTTTAAAATTATAGATATGTGTGCCTACCCCCGAGATAATATAATCTGGTTCGGGGAGTACTTTGGTTTCAATAAGATTAAGGACATCATCAATAAGTCGCCCCGTATTGTAGGTTAAAAGTACATCGTTTTGCGGTTTATACATTTTCCAAACTTTTCTAAAATTACTATTGTAGTTATGAAAGTTTATTAATGTGTTATCAATATCAAAAGATAACAATTTTATTGCATGCTTTTTAGTTGGGTTTTCTTCCATATTATTTTAAAACGTTCTTTTTCATTTTTCATCATTTTTGATTCAAAAAAGACCAAAAAATCACAATTATTGATATAATATACACAAAAAAGCCCCAAAAACAAGAAAAATAGAGTTTTAAGCAAATCTCATTTTTTACTTTTAGCAGAATTACAAAAAATGATACTAGAAATGCATATTTAAAAAATATAACACCTTAAAATAGGAATATGAGAATGTAAAAAACGCCTAAATTCCACTTATAAAACTGCCATACGGGTCTTTAAATTGCACCCCTTCAGTAAATCGTTGTTTAGACAATTGCTTAAATTCAACCAACGCCCACAGCACAAACTCTTTTACAAAATAACGGTCTTGATTTGAAAGGTTAGGTTGATATTTTTCTAGCAAATCATTTAAAGGTGTAATGGAACCCAGTAATGTTTTGTAACCCTCATCGCTAAGGTCATCTAAAAGTTCAAAACCATCTTTAAGATTAAAAAACCAAGACACAATATCATCATAAGGACTTACATCGGTTTGCTTTTTTAGTTTTTCAATTTTTGGAAAATACGCTACAAACAAACTTTTTACGGCATCACCAATCAAACCATAAGCCACAGAAATAGAACCTTCTTGTTCACCTTCATACACCAATTCTACTTTTCCGGTTATTGATGGAATTATACCAATAAAATCTGATAGGCGTACTATGGTTTGCCCATCATTATTCATAAGAGAACGCCGCTCTGCTGTACTTAACAGGTTTTCAAAAGCGGTGATACTCAATCTGGCACTCACACCACTTTTGGCGTCTATAAATTCACTCTCTCTAGCCTCAAAAACAATTTGTTCTAATAAATCTCGTGCTAAATCGGGTACAATTACACTAGCATTTTGCCTAGCCACTATTTTGGCCTCCTGTTCTGTAATAACCCTAGCCGTTTTTATATCCTTAGGATAATGTGTTAATATTTGAGAACCGATTCTATCTTTTAACGGAGTAACTATGCTCCCTCTGTTGGTATAGTCTTCTGGATTTGCTGTAAACACAAATTGAATATCTAATGGCAATCTTAATTTAAACCCACGTATTTGAATATCGCCTTCTTGCAGTATGTTAAACAATGCCACTTGAATGCGCGCTTGTAAATCGGGTAATTCATTAATAACAAATATACATCGGTTAGCCCTTGGAATCATCCCATAATGAATTACACGATCATCTGCATAACTCAATTTCAAATTAGCTGCTTTTATAGGATCAACATCGCCAATAATATCAGCCACCGTTACATCGGGTGTGGCCAATTTTTCGGCAAAACGTTCACTTCTATGCAACCATAATACGGGGGTTTCATCTCCTTTTTCTTTTATTAATTCTTTAGCATATCTTGAAATAGGATGAAATGGATCATCATTGATTTCTGAACCCGCTACATAAGGAATATACTCGTCTAACAGATTTAACATTAATCGTGCTAAACGTGTTTTAGCTTGACCCCGCAACCCCAATAGATTCATATTGTGTCTCGACAAAATGGCGCGTTCCAATTCGGGAATTACGGTATTTTCATAACCATGAACCCCTTCAAAAGTGGTTTGGTTATTTTTTATCTTAGTAATCAGATTTTCTCGTAATTCATCTTTTATAGATTTACTCTTATATCCTGATGCTTTTAGTGCACCTAACGTTTTAATGTTTTCTATGTTCATATTAACCTCTAATTCTTTTTTTTCTGTTTGTCTCGTAATCTTCAAAAATCATTTCACCCAAACCTTTTAATCCTGTATAAAACGCTTTACCTTGATTGGCATAGGTAAATGCTCTTACAAATTGCATCAAATAATTATCTTGAGCTATCATAAAGGTTGTAATAGGAATATGCAAGCGTCTGGCCTGTTGCGCCATGACATAACATTTATTGACAATATGACTATCTAACCCCATACTATTTTTATAATACTGACCATCTGATAAGCGTAAACAGCTTGGTTTGCCATCTGTAATCATAAAAATTTGTTTGTTGGTATTTCTTTTTCGGCGGAGTAAATCCATTGCTAATTGTAATCCAGCCACCGTATTGGTATGATAAGGCCCCACTTTTAAATAAGGTAAATCTTTAATATCAATTCGCCAAGCGTCGTTTCCAAAAACGATTATATCAAGCGTATCTTTAGGATATCTTGTTGTGATGAGCTCGGCCAATGCCATAGCAACTTTTTTTGCAGGTGTTATCCTATCTTCTCCATATAGAATCATACTGTGGCTAATATCAATCATCAACACCGTACTCATTTGTGACTTGTGCACAGTATCTTCTATGACCAAATCCTTTGCTGATAGTGTAAAATCATCAATACCATGACTTATTTGGGCATTCTTTAAACTTTCAGTCATTGAAACTTTGTCTAAATCATCTCCAAACTGATAGCCCCTAAAATCACCCGTATGCTCATCACCAATACCAGTGCTTTTGCTTCTGTGATTGCCCTGTCCGCTACGTTTTATTTTTCCAAAAATCTGATCTAGCGCTTGCTGCCTGATAGCACGTTCTGTTTTTGCGGTAATAGATATACCTCCATTTCCATCTGGATCTATTTCTTCACGTATATATCCTTTCTTTTTCAGGTCTTCAATAAAATCATCAATAGAATATTCGGGCGTTGCGAGGTTATATTCTTTATCTAATTCCCGTAACCAAGCAATGGCTTCATCAAAATCACCAGATGTGTGGGTAATTAACTCTTTAAATATATCAAAAAGTGCATCGAAAGGCGACCGATTAGAGGCTTCATACGTGGTAAACACAAAACCTTTTTTTAGAGTCTTTTTGTTTATCATAGCTCCATAAAATTACAGATTTTAAAAGAAAAAATGGCTGCATTAACATTAATTTAAACAATAAGGTAATAAGTTTTCATTATTTTAGAAGGATAAAAAACCAACCATGAAGTCTATTTTTTTTCTGATATTCTTTACAGTATCCTCAATTTCTTTTGCCCAAAAAATTTCAATGGATTTATTTAAAAACATGTCCCCCAGAAGTATTGGTCCTGGGGGTATGTCTGGCCGCGTAACCACCATTGATGTGGTGCATTCCAACCCTGACATCATGTATGTAGGAACAGCTTCTGGTGGTTTATGGAAATCGGCTTCTGGTGGCATCAATTGGACACCTCTTTTTGAGAAAGAAGCCACAGCCTCTATTGGAGCGGTAGCCATTCAACAATCAAACCCTAGTGTTATTTGGGTTGGCACAGGTGAAGGCAATCCCAGAAATAGTTTAAATGGCGGCTATGGTATATACCGTTCATTAGATGCCGGAAAAACGTGGCATTTGATGGGCTTAGAAAAAACCAGGCATATTCATCGTATTATTGTACACCCAGAACACCCTAACACTGTGTATGTAGCAGCTATTGGATCACCTTGGGGAGAACACCCTGAACGAGGAATTTTTAAAACTACTGATGGTGGCAAGTCATGGAAAAAAATACTCTTTGCTAATAACAAAACAGGTGCCGCCGATCTTGTGATAGACCCCTCCAACCCTAACAAACTTATTGCTGCCTTATGGGAACATAAAAGAGAACCTTGGTTTTTTCATTCTGGTGGAAAAGGGTCTGGGCTGCATATCACCTATGACGGTGGTGAAACATGGAAAAAGATGACTAAAGATGAAGGCTTTCCTGAAGGAGAGCTGGGTAGAATTGGCATTGCCGTGGCAAAAAACAAACCAAATACTATGTATGCCTTAGTTGAAGCTAAAAAAAATGCACTTTACAAAAGTGTAGATGGAGGTGATTCATGGCACATGGTTAATAACAAAAAGGATAAAGGTGATCGTCCGTTTTACTACTCAGAGATTTATGTTGATCCTCAAAATGAAAATCGGGTGTATTCTATATTTACTTATGTCAATGTAAGTGAAGATGGCGGTAAAAATTTCTCCCAACTTATGCCTGCCTATAATACAACCCGAGGCGTTCATCCTGACCATCATGCCTGGTGGATACACCCTAATAACGGTAATTTTATGATTGACGGAAATGATGGCGGCTTGAACATTACTAAAGATGGAGGCAAATCGTGGCGCTTTATTGGCAATCTACCCGTAGCACAATTCTACCACATAAATGTTGATAATGAAATTCCATATAACGTATATGGTGGGATGCAAGACAACGGATCATGGAAAGGCCCTGCTTACACATGGCGTCATCAAGGTATTAGAAATGCCTATTGGCAAGAAATAGGTTTTGGCGATGGTTTTGATGTGATTCCAGACCCTAAAGATGCTCGTTTTGGCTGGTCTATGAGTCAACAAGGACATGTTTATTATTATGATTCTGAAACAGGTAACAATTTTGACGTAAGACCCAAACACCCAAACCCTGATATACTTTTACGCTTTAATTGGAATGCGGCCATGAATATTGATCCGTTTGATAGTAACACCATTTATTTTGGAAGTCAGTTTGTTCACAAATCGACAGATAAAGGGTTAACTTGGACACTCGTATCTGATGATTTAACCACCAACGATCCAGAAAAACAAAACCAAGCAAATAGCGGCGGTATAACCATTGATGCAACAGGCGCAGAAAACTTTTGCTCTATTCTGGTTATAGAACCGTCTCCTATTGAAAAAGACTTGCTTTGGGTTGGTACTGACGATGGAAAAGTACACATTACAAAAGATGGAGGGGCTAACTGGGTAGATGTGTCAAACAATATTAAAAACTTACCTAAAGGCAGCTGGATTGCTCAAATTAAAGCGTCTAATAAAAATAAAGGTGAAGCCCTATTAATAGCTAACGATTACAGAAGATTCAATTACACACCTTATGCTTTTAGAACTAAAAACTATGGCAAAACCTGGGAACGTATTGTTGATGAGCATGATGTTATAAGCTATACCTTATCCATTACAGAAGACATTGAAAACCCCAATTTGTTATTTTTAGGTACCGATGATGGTCTTTACGTATCTATTGACACTGGTAAAACATGGACCAAATGGACCGAAGGCTTCCCTACAGTTTCGGTAAAAGATTTAGTTATTCACCCTCGTGAAAGCGATTTAGTAATTGGAACCTTTGGCAGGGCAGCTTATGTTTTAGATAATATACGCCCGTTGCGAGCCGTTGCTGAAAATAAAGATATATTAAATAGCAAGCTGAGTGTTTTTAAACCTTCAACGGCTTATCTATCCGCCTACCAACAGCCAACAGGAAGTCGTTTTGGAGCCGATGCCATTTTCAACGGAAAAAACCGTAATTCTGGAGCGCTTATTCCATATTATGTTAAGATTGATAAAAAAAACCCTGATGACGAAAACGAATCGAATAAAACCGATGAAAATCAAACTAAAAATAAAACAGAAATTAAATGGGATTCATTAACAATGACCATTTACGATGACAATCGGTTAATTAGAACATTAAAACAAAAGACACCTAAAAAAACAGGCTTTCAAAGGTGGCATTGGGATTTAAAAGAAAGAGGTCCAGACACACCTTCCAGAACACTCAAAACAAAAGATGCTACTGCCCCCTCAGGAATTTTAGTTAAACCAGGAACGTATAAGATTAACATACAATTTGGTAATCAAACATCAGAAACAACACTGACCGTAAAACCGGACCCAAGATTACATAAAACTATAGCAGCCATAAACAGTAGCTATGAAACAGGGAAAAGGATAGAAAAAATGATTCAAATTAGTACTAATGCTGTAAACCAATTAGTTGAAAGTAAATCTATTGCCAATCAGTACGTATCTAAGTTAAAAGCCTTTGATAAAAACAAATATGAAAAACATATTACCGAATCTGAGACAATCATTAAAGAAATAGATACTTTAATTGATATCTATTTAGGCAAAGAAGACAAACGCCAAGGCCTTATAAGAAGCCCTATTCCAAATGTAAGCACCAGACTTAATTTGGCAAAACTCTATGTTAGTTCAAGACCAAATGGTATAACAGCTACTGAGAATATGCTCATTGAACAAGCTCAAGAAGCCTTAGAAAAGGCTTTAAACCAAACCAACATGTTTTTCAACACCAAATGGAAATTATACAAAAATACAATGGAGCAAATAAAACTAACTCCTTTTAAGACAACAAAATCGTTTAAACTAAACGAATAAAAACAAAAACGCTCTGAACTAGACTCAGAGCGTTTTTGTTTTATATTTTTATTATTATTCCACCCGTTTTAGACCCGCTAAATCTTCAATTTTAATGTACTTACCTACCGTACTAATCAAGCCTTCCTTTTTAAATTGAGAAAGTACCCGAATGGCAGACTCAGTAGCCGTACCCACAATATTGGCGTAATCTTCACGTGATAAAAGCACACTTAAAGTTCCATCAGGGTTTGTACCAAAACTATCACTTATATAGGCTAGAGTCTCTGCTAATCTTTGCCTTACAGATTTCTGCGCCATATTTACAATAATATCATCAGAATCTCTTAAATCATGAGCCATATCTTGCAGCACGCTAAATGAAAACTTGGGGTTTTTTTGTAAATCGGCAAAAATTTCGCTCTTCGGAATAAAACAGACCTCCATATCATTCAAAGCGGTAGCTTGTAAATTAGAACTTTCTTCACTGATTAAAGATCGTTGTCCTAACAACTGGCCTTTTACGACCATTTTTACAATTTGATCTTTTCCGTTTTCACTTAACTTTGACAGCTTACAAATACCATCTTTTACACAATACACACCATTAAGAACTTCTCCCTCTTCAAAAATTACCTCGCCTTTTTTAATTTTCATTGACGTTTTACAGCCAGAAATACGCACAAGCTCTTCTTTTGTTAGAGCTTTTAAGGAGTTAAATTGCTTAATAATACACTGTTCGCACTTGCCCATACCTAAAAATTTGTATTTTGTAAAAGTAAATAAATCATGACAAATATCATATTTATAAGTGGCCTGATTTTTCAATTTTGCATAAGGTATAAATGAGCAAATAATTT